>NZ_JAHQUY010000062.1 GCF_019052365.1 Leyella stercorea | reverse complement strand
ATAAAAGGGGATGATTGGCAATCACATCCTTTAAGGGAAGTCGTTTCAACCGTACCCCTTTATGAATTTCGTTCTATAACTTCCATTCACTACATTATGGGATCGGTTAAAAGCGCCCCTCCCAACCCTTATTTCGTGATTCCTGATGTAATCGGAAGTTAAATACGTTAAATATTCACCTTTTCGTATCTAATCAGAATCCATACGGTCACTTTTCTACCGTTTAGAGCGTATAGCACTGATAATCAACCATAATAGATACTCCAACTAAAGATTGAGCAAAAACAAGAATCAAGTTGTTGATAAACAACTCTTAAAAAGATACAAATTCAAGTAGAATAGTTATAATATATAATTAGAGTTTTATTGATTGTGGCGGAGGCCGGAGACCTCCGCTACGGATAATCAACGGCTACCAAGTTTTTGACTTTCTCTTCCTGCTATTTGCATCGTCACCCGAACGGAATCCAATTGGACGGCGAACGGAATCTGATTGGACGGCGAACGGAATCCGATTGGACGGCGGACGCAATCCGATCGGACGGCGAACGGAATCTGATCGGACGGCGGACGCTACACGATGTCTATTCGTGAATAAAAAGATACGAAAAATCCCTCAATGAGGGACGTTTTGGGCTTAAAACGTCCCTCATTGAGGGAAATATTTAGCAGATTTGTCCCTCATTGAGGGAAATATTCAGCAGATTTGTCCTTCATTGAGGGATTTATAGTTAGAAGTAGTGGGAAATGTCAACATCTCAACATCTCACCACATCAACATCTATAATCACCTCAACATCTCACCACCTATCATCACTTCACAACGAACTTCTTGTTCTTCGTGATGTACACGCCGGGCTTCAGTCCGTCGAGCGACTCGCCGCTCGAGCGCACCTTCTTGCCGGTGAGGTCGTAGATGTCGCCGGCGCCTGACGGCAGGAAGTAGACATTCTCTATGTTTGTCGTACCGCCGCCGAAAGCCAGACTGAGCATCGCGCCGTTGTGTACGTCGGAATGGAAGAATCCGCGGTAGCGTGTTGTGGGCACGGGCACGTCGATGTAGTAGAACTTGTTGCCGCTGATGTAGTAGTAGCCCTCGTTAGCCGGCAGGTTCTCCACACGGTACGCTCCGATGAACGACACTCCGCTCTCGGTCTCGTACGTCGGACGGTCCTTGCCCTCGGGCAGGTCTTCGAGCGTGCGCATTCCGAGGTCGTAGAGCACCGTTGGCGACGCTACGTTGGCGTAGGCAGCGTTGTTCACCGCTGTAGGCTTTATGATGTACGGCGTGTTAGCCTCCATCTTCTCTACATACTCGAAGGTGAGCGACGTCGGCGTCATGCCTGCGAGCTGCGCCACCTGCGTGCCTGCACCGAACACCTCCTCTGGGTTCTCCACGGCGCACGGCAGACAGATAGTGTTCCATGCTTCCTTGAGGAACGAGCGGTAGAGCTTCACGTTCGTGCCGTTCTGCAGACTCGCTGCGCTTACGTATTCAACGGGGCGCTGATAGTCCTTGCGCTCGTCGAGAATCACGTCTACGGGCGAGAGGTCGTGGAAGAGCACCTCCACCTCTGTCGGTCCTTCAACTGTCAGTTCATACGGAGCGGCAGTCTCGGTCTGCACGCCGTTGAGCTTGTAGCCGTCCAGACGATAGCCCTTGTTGGGCTTGGCGTCGAGCGTGAGCTTCGTGCCGTACTCGTAGAGTCCGGATGCCACGTCCATCGTTCCGCCGTCGGCGTCGCACTTCACCGTCACCTTATACGTCTCAGCCTCGAACACAGCCGATATGTCGAGCGTGTTGCGTGCCTCCACGTGGTATTCGGCGTTGTTTGAGAGCACCTCGTCGGTGGCGTTGTCCTTCCAGCAAACGAACTTGTAGCCCTTGCTCGGCGTAGCCTTGAAGGTCATTCCGCCGCCGTAAGCCAGTTGTCCACTGTTGGCTTCTGCCTTCTTCATGCCGCGCTTTGCAAAAGCGGCAGGCGTCTCTGCAGGAACGTCCTTCACACACTCCACACTTCCCCATTCTGCAAGCGGCAGAACATGCACGTTGTAGTGAACCAGTCCGTCCTTGAAGAGCATCCATCTCACCATCTTGCCCTCAGCGCCCTGATAGTTCTCGGCGTCGGTGATGTTGTCGGTCTTCACCTGCAGCACGTAGTAGCCGTTCTCGCTCAGACCGCTTGTGTTGAGCTTGAACACGCGCTTCGTGGCTTCGTCCTTCGGCGCGATGGCGATGTCGCCGCTGTAGAGCTTGCCCTCGTGGCGCACCACGATGTCCTCGCGTGTGAAGGTCTCGGGCTTGATGTCCTTGTTGAACTCCACGGTAAGCACCTCTATCGGCTTCTCCGCAATCTGGTCGTCGGCAGGCACCGTCGTGATGCTCTTCACGTCGAGTCGCAGCTCAGGTATCGGTTCAAACTCCACGATGTACTTGTTCGTGCCCTTGTCCGAAACGATGTCGGCAATATGCAGACGATAGTCGAGCTGCGGGTCGATGCCGTCCTTCATCGTGTAGTCGGTAGTCCAGAAGTTAGCCGGGTCGAGCGGTCGGTTGTTCGTCTCGTCGGTTATGCTGAGTATCTTCGCGTACTTGCCCGCCGGGTTAGCCACAGCCGTGTAGAACCAGTTGCGCGGCACGTCGGTGGGCACCGTCACGCGGTAGTGCGTATTGTCTATGCGTTCCATTCTGGTCTCCCCGCTCAGCGTCACGAGTTCCTCGTCGGTGCCGTTGGCGAAGTAGATATGGTCGGGCGCATCCTCCGCGTCGGGCTCGTCGTTCGTGATCCATGCACGATACACCTTGTCGCCGATAGTGGCGTTCAAGCTGTGTATCAGCTCGTGTATGGTGACGCGGTCGAGCAGCGAGAGGTCGGGGTTGCCGTAGTCGGTCACGTGTGTAACGTTCACGTCATACTCCGTGAAGTGGCCCATGAGCGACGCTGTGAGGTCCCATGTGGCGTAAGATGCGGTGCCGGCAGCGATAGTGCCAAACTGCGTAGCGATGTCGTCGTCGAGCGCCATCGTCTTCTCGCCTCCGTTAAGGCTCGAACTGATGATGTCGAAGTCGATGAGCAGTCCCTTCTCGTTCTCCACAATCTCAGGCTTCTTCGTAATCATGCGCACGTTGTTGGCGTCGCCCTTGCCCTTGTTGTGTATGAGCACCGAGAACTCGGCAGGTATCACCGGCTCAACGACGTCGGGCGTGAGCGGGTTGTCGCCGTATACGTCGCGCTGCATGAAGTAAGTGAGGTCGAGCTCTGGTGACGGCTTCACCTGCAGGCTCACGGGGAAGAGCGAGCGGTTCTGCGTCGTGCTACCGTCCTTGAAGCTCAGCGTTCCGCCGAAGCTATAGGTGGTGAGGTTCTCGGGCGCCGCATACTTGGTAGGAATGAAGAGTATGGTAGCCACACCCTTCTTGCCTGCGCCCAGTCGCCATGCGCCGTCCTTCTCGCCCTCGAAGCCTTCTATCTTCTCGATAGCTATCTGCATCTCGCGCGATGTAGCCATGAAGCCGGTCTCCATGTTCGTAGCGTTCACGTCGACGAGGATGTCCTCGATGGCGTTGCTCGATCCGTTCTCAATGGTGAGCGTGCCGCGGAACGCCTGACGCGTGAGCACCAGCTTCTGCTTTATCTCGAGCTTCACTTGTGCGCAGGTGTTCTCCGACTGCGTCTCCATATATTGCAGCATGTCCTTGCGTGCGCTTCCCATGAGGTCGGTCCATGTAGGTATGCCCAGGTTGACGAGCTTCGTCACACAGTTCTGGCGTGTCTGCAGAATGTCTGCCACCACCGCCTCGTCCATGTGGTTGTCGCTGATATAGCCGCGTCCGTCCTCCTTGCTCCATGTGTTGCGCAGACGCTCCACATAGTTGCGCAGCGAGAAGTCGGCTATCACCGCATTCTTGTTCGGCATGAGCGATGTGAGGTACGGACCTACGCCCTGGCTCTTGTCATCCACCGTGGTGTTGTCCGGAATGGTGTTCAGGTCGAACGTCCAGAGCGTACCGTCCACGCGCATCTTCTGCAGCTCGAGGTCGGCTTTGTGTATTGCCGACATCAGCTCCACGCCGAAGTCCTTCATGCCGAGCGCCTCAGGCGCCTTGGTGAGCTGTCGGTTGTACTCCATGTATGTGTCGAAGTAGCTGAAGAACAGGAACTGCTTATAGCCCGACGACTCCATCAGAGCCGGTATCGGCTTGTCTTCGGCAGCAGCTGCCTTGCGCATCGGCGCCTTGCTGAACTTATCGGCCATCTCCTTGCCCCAGTTGCCGAGACACTCTACCATATCGGGTCCATAGTTGGAAGCTATACCCTTCAGACAGCTGAACAACGGAATCTTGTCGGCTACCTTTCCGCTGAGATAGTCCATAGCGCAGTCGCCTGCAAACTGCAGTGCCGATCCTTCCAATGCGTTGGTTATGGCTGGCGCCACGCAAGTAGGCAAGTCGGGAAGCGGCACACACTCTATTGCTGTACAGAACAGCTTAAGCAGAGCCTTGGCGTCTGTTCTGCCGCCGCTCGCCGTTGCATAGCCGCCGAAATCGCCATAAGGTCCACCGCCCAGTCCGGGTTGTGTCTGAGGATAGATTACAGCGTGTCCGCCACCTGCTGGTGGTGGGTCAGAACATTCGGCGTTGTCCTGCACGAATCTGATGATAGAACCTATCCATGCATACTTTGCGTTGTCTCCGCAGGGCCACTCGAACTTGGTGCCCATATCGCCGAAGCACTTCTTCTTTGCTCTGCCCTCGGCGCGCTGCATCACCTTGCGCTTCACGTTGCGTGCGAAGTCATCGCTGTTGAAGTCCTCCTCGTGCATCACGAGCACCGGTATGACGTAGCTCTGCTCAGGTGCGAGCGTGAAGCCGGAGTATTCTACCATCGGCATGAACACGAAACCGTCTGCCGTAGGCGGTGTGTACTGCACGTTCTGTGCGGCAATGAGTCCGCGGTTGCGCAGCACTACGTTGAAGAGTGCACTCTTGCCGCGGTTGATGTCTGCAAGAATGATTGCGTCGGGAGCATTCATCTCCACTACCGGAACAGGCACCTGCGTCTCGTACGTCAGCTTGGTGGTGATGTCGTACTCGTCTTCTATCTCTGTCTCCTCCACAGTCCAGTCCACTCTGATTGCCTGGTAGCTGATTGTGGCAAGATGCTCGGTTGTCTCGCCCGGACTCACCAGCACGTTCTGGTCGTAAGTGTCGTGGCGGTCTGCCGTAACGTGCAGATGGTAGTAGCCTTCGTTCAGATCGCTGAACGTAATGCTGCCGTCCGCGCCCGTCACATCCTGCATCACGAGTGCGCCGGTGTTGTAGTCGGTAAGTCGCACGCTGGCGTTGCTGACGTACGGATGCTCGCCGTCCTTGTTGCCGTATATGGTGTTCTCGTCGCGAACGCGGATGCGAAGGTTGCCCTTCTCCTCGCTCACCACCTTCACGTTGAAGCCAATCTGCTTGCCGTTGCCCTCGCTGCAGTTGATGGCGATGCCACCCTTCTGGTAGACATTCACGTCGTAGTTGGCAGCGTTGAACTTAAGCATCACCGTTGCACTGTCGCCCGTTGCCAGCGACGGCATTGTGGCAGGCGTAGCCAGACTGATGAAGTCGGAAAGCGCGGCAGGCAGCGACACGGTTATCTTGCCTGTCTCGGCTATGCCGGTATTGGTGAGCACGATAGGATATGTGCGCACCTTACCCTTGGTCACGGTGGTGTTGATGCTGTTGGTAGACACCACGAGTGTCGGCGTATGCTTGCGTGTGTAGTTGTAGGTCACTACGCTGAGCGATGCGCCCTCGGCTGTTGTAATGTTGAACGTCAGGCGGTCCCACTCCTTAGTTTTAGAGAGCGAAAGCGGCTTGACGGTGTAGCTTATCTCGGCTGTTCCGCCGCCCGCAAGTTCTGTGTCGCCGCCGAACGTAACCTCATACTGGTCGTTCGGTTCGCAGGTTGCTGTCAGACTGTGCTGAGGCAGACTGCTCATGTTCTTCACCTTGATAGTGCCGCGAGCCACATCGCCTTCGTACATCTCGTGCTTGATGTATTCGGTTGTGGTGCGTGAGATGCCGTACACGGCGAAAGTGCCCTGCTGAGCGCTGATGTTCTCGCCCGGTGTGCAGACACCGTAGCCGTACTCGCCGCCCATACCTGCCTGGATGGTGTACTCTGCAGAGTATTTGCCCTCGGCGTCGGTGGTGGCTTTCAGAGCTATGCGCGAACCGGCATAGATGATATATGGTTCTACCTCAACGTTGGCTGCCGCAGTGCCGCCGCGTGTTTTCACCGTGCCGCCCAGCACTACCTTCTCGCCAATGTTATACGTATTCTTCTCGGCTTTGACGTCGTAAGTGTATGCTGTCGTTACGGTTGTCTCGGTATAGGCGCTGTTGTTGATAGTCTGCAACTCGGTTACGGTGCCGTTCGGGTTGATTTCTGCCGTCACTCTGTACTTTCCGGGCACGCTCGGTGCGTCCAGCTCCACAACAGATGTGTAGGTAGCGCCCACAGCAATGTCGGCATCTGTCTGCGTCATAGTAGAACTTGAGCCGATGCTTGTGCGGATCTGTGTGCCCTTCGGCATCTTGATGGCACCGATGTTCTTCACCGTTATCGTCACTTTCGCCTTGCTTCCAGCCTCAATCTCTGCGTCGCATGCAGGAGTCTGCATCTCTGCGTCGGGCAGAGTCTGGTCGGAGATGAGCATCCACACCGTACCTGGACTATAGCCGTCGCTGCTTGCGATGACAGAAATGGTGCGGTTGCCCTCGCTGGCCTCGTTGCTCAACGCGACGAACGGCGTTGTAACGCTCTCCTTTCCGGCAGGGATAGTCACGGTCTTTGCAAACTGCAGGTCGTCGCCCTTTGCGCTCAGCGTAACCGTGAGCGGACTGGTCGTTGCGTCGTTGCGACTGATGGTGAGCGTAGCGCCTGTCGCGTCGCCTTCGAGGATAGTTGTCTTGTTCGAAGTGACGCTAAGCGTCGGTCCGTCGTTGTCGAGGATGGTAATGGTGTCGCTCACCACGGTCTGCTTGTCGCCTATCGCAGAGCAGCCGCAATCGGTGATGTATATAGCTGCGCTGAACTTCACCTTGCGTGTGCCGTCAACCTTCTGGTTGTCCTTCACGCCGATGGGGAACGTCACTTCCTCTGTGCCTTCTGGCATGGTTATCGGCGTTGTGTAGTATAGTTCGCCGTTGCTGTCGTCGCTCAGCTTCAGCGTAATCTTGCTGTTCTTTGCCTCGGTGCGCTTGATGGTGGCGTGAATGGCGTTGTAGCCTGCCGCCTCGCTCACGGTTGTGGGCAGCAGAGTCATGCTGATAGCCGGCACATCGTTGTCCTTCAGCACAAACAGCGCTGTGCCCGCCAGATGATGGTCTGCCGACACGCTGAGCTGCAATGTCTCGTCGTTGGCTGCGATGTTATCGTCAATGATCGGAATATCAATCACGGCTTCTGTCGCTCCAGGCTCGAAGGTGTAGCTCTTAGGCAGGCGGAAGCGCTTCGGCTTCTCCACGCTGAAGTAGACCGTGAGCGTATCATTGCCGATGCGGTAAGGCACGCTGACGGTAGCTTTCATCGTTTCGCCCTCGTTATACTCGGTTTTGTCGAGCTTCACGGTGAGAGGCAGCAGTTCGTCGTCCTTTATATTAAAGGATGTGGCTACATCCTGCGGGTATCCGTTGGCTTTGTTCACGGTTATGGTGACCTTAGAGTAGGTGTTCACCACGTCGTTGTCGGGACAAACCACGTCGAACGACGCTGCCGACTGACCTTTGCTGATGGTAACAGTAGCCGGAACCTTAGCGTGTTCGGGCAAAGACGAAGCTATGCTGAATGTCTCGTCCATACTACGGTCGCCACTGCGCTTCAAAGTGAGGCGCATCGACTCGCCTTCCTTCACGCTGTTGTCGGGAGCAGTAAGGAACAAGTGCTTCTCAAGCTCGGCGGTTCCGCCGCTTGCGGTGTTGTTGGCGCGGTCAGCGTTGTACTCGCCGCAACCGCTGTTGGGCTCAACCACCACTTTCGCCGTCACTTCGCCTTCGAGACCGACGGTCTGCGAGAGGTTGAAGGTGGCGCTGCGTGCGATGTAGCCGCCCTTGAGTAGCGTATTACTGAAGTAGGTATTGCCTATGTGCACCGCTTCTTCGGTATCGTTGCTCACGAGATAGACACGTTCGGTCCAACCGCTGCGCGTATCGGCGTTGCCGATGTTGCTCACTTTCCAAGTCACTGTGACATAGTTGCCCGGCACAAGCGTGCTCTCGGTGATGTTAACATCGGTAGTAGCAAGGTCGGGAGCGTTTTCTCGCTGCACCGTGTAGCTGCCGTTCACGTTAGAATCGCCCTGGATGTTGTCGCCTTTGCGGTTTGTGATGATAACATCCGACAAGCTCACGGCGTACTCCGTGCCGGGGTCCAAACCTGTAGGCACAGCCATCGGGAAGTTGATGATTGTGCCGGCGTTGCCCGACAGAGGACGATTGCTCATATTCACGACAACCACTCTATATTTATGGTTGCCGAGATTTCTTACCGACACCGTGTGTTCGTTTATACGCGATTGGCTCAGCGCCGGCGCTGTTCTTGACGAGCGGTCGAATGGCAGCTGCAGGTCGAACTGCAGCGCCACCACCTCGTCTGTGTTCTCAAGGCTGATAGGTATCAGCACGTCCTTGCCCTGACCGCCTGTCAGCTTTCCTACCGACAGGTTGTTCTGAGCCGTTGCCGTGATGTACATCAGCAAGAACAGCATCATGGTTATGTATCTTCTGATCTTCATGTCTATTGATGTCTGTTAATAGCCTTTTTCTTTCCGTTCACAATATAGACGCCTTCGCGTGCAACGCCGTTCAGTTTGCGTCCGTCGAGGCTGTATACAGCTTCGCGGCTGTCGACGTCTGT
Source organism: Leyella stercorea (assembly GCF_019052365.1). Taxonomy (GTDB): domain Bacteria; phylum Bacteroidota; class Bacteroidia; order Bacteroidales; family Bacteroidaceae; genus Prevotella. The sequence goes on along the minus strand of NZ_JAHQUY010000062.1, from coordinate 8,582 downwards.
GGTTATGGTGTCGATGTCTGTGGTCTGACCCTCAAACGCCACGCCTACCGGCTGTGCGCCTATGTCTGCAGCCATCGCCTGGTCTACTCTTGCCTGCTTAGCGAGTCGCAACAGCTTGGTGCGTCCGCTGATGATGTCGCCCGTAGTGCTTATTATCACTACTCGAACACCGTTAGCCGTGTTGTGTGTCACGAGCTGATAGCGCTGCTTGCTCGTAGCGAGCTTCACATCGTTGGCTTTCACGCCGGCAAGTGTGATGTCGAGCGCAGCCACCTGGTCGGTTGCGTCGAGCCACAATGCGCCGTCTTCCACGCTGAGCACGTTAGCTGTAGAGGCATCTTCGCCCATGCTCTCCGTCCAGCGTCTTTGCGCAGCCATAAGACTCTTCTGGTCGGCGTTGTCGTTGCTGCCGATGAAGATGTTGATGGTTGCCACGACGTCCTGCACATTGATGCCGCCGCCCTCATAAGTGTCGGCTGCCGGATAGTTGAAGTTGCCGTTCTGCGTGCCCATGATGTAGTTGAGCGTCTGCTGCGCGTCGAGCACGTCTACCGATGCGTCGGCGTTCACATCGCCCTTTGTCCACGTCAGCTTAGCACGCAGGCGGTTGTTCTGTGCCACGCCTTCATACGATCGGATGCAGAACTCCGTGCCGCTTGCGTAGTTGTACGTGCCGCTGAGATAGTAGCGGTAGGCTCCGTCTGTGTATCTCATCTCGCCTACATAACTGTTGTTGGCGGTAGTATAGATGCGGAGCGTAGGATGCGCCTCGAAGTTCTGGTTCTTATGGTCGTAAGCGATGAGCGTTCCGAGCTGTATGTCGGCCTGCTTGTCACCCATAACCCACTCCTGCAGCGTGAAGGTAGAGAGACTGTAGCCTTCGCGCTGATTCTGCAGATTGAGCGAGGTGATGTGAGCAGGCAGAACGCCGCTAAGTTCTGTAAACAGATTGTAGCCAAGATTGAGCGTCTCAAGCGCAGGCAGGAGTTTGCAGAACGCAGCCACATCGCCACTCAAACTGTTTCCGCTCAGATTGAGCGTGCGCAGACTCTTCATCTCCATCCCCTCTGTAGGCAGCGTGCCTCGGAGGTTGTTGTTCTGAAGATCGATAGCCAGTACGTGACCTTCTTCGTCGAATGTGACGCCGGGCCAACCGGTAGACGTTACGGCATTGCTGCCTATGCGCCATGTCTTGTTGGTCCATGCGCCGCCGTTGGTTGCCTGATAAAGCACTTTCAGAGCCTCGTAGTCGGCGTCATCAATGTAGCGTTTGATGATAGAGACTGGGTCAGAGATATTCATATTGTTGCTTTCATTTGACTCGGTCTCTTGATACCAAGAGTCTGTCTCCACCAAATATCTGACCTCGCTTAGCGTGGCGTCAGGACTTGTGACTGTGAAAGTAACTGTGTACGAATCGCCAGGCTGCAACACGCCATTATGTGATATTCTCTTAATCTCACGATACGAACCGTTAGCTTGCTCTTCACAGATTATATCCTGCCAGTTGCTGCTGCGTGTAGCGCCCTTACCGATGTTGCGCACAACAGCCGTGATTTGGAACGTAGTGTTTGCCTTTACCTCCGCCGGCGCTGTGACCGACACCACCGTAAGGTCTGAGCGTTTGCGTATGCTGAACGTGCGGTGTGCGCTTTCGACAGTCTCGTTGCACTCGCCATGCGCCGTAGCATACCACTCGTACGACGCACCTTCTACGGGCACGAATGCTGTTGAGGGCGATGTCGTCTTCACTTCCTTCCACTCTTCTGCGTTCTCTGCCTCGGCATCGGTGCGGCGATAGCGGAACGTATAGCCTACAGCAGCCTGTCCGAGATTGCTGCAGCTGAGCGTAACCTGTCCGTATTCGAGCGTTGCTTTGTCTGACGGCGAACTGAGCGCGAGACTCTTCAGCAACGGCTTCACATACACCTTATATATATATGTGTACATGGCAACGCCATTAAGCTCTACGCTTACATGATACGTAACGAGATCGGTCTTGCTGCCTTCGTTCGTGAGCGTCATGGCAGGCAGATTGCCTGTGCCGGTGAGTTGATAGCCGCGTACGGTGCAGCCTTCAGCCACACTTGCCGTCCACTTCACCTTCACTTTCTCGCTGCTGCTTATAGCGGTGAACGCTTCGGGCTGCGTGCTTGCGCCCGAACAGATGGTCTGTGCCGAGAAGCGGTCTATCTCGCCGATGTTTATCGCGGCACCGTTGAGCGTTACCACCACGTTGTCGAGCGAGATATGGCGGAAGAAGTCGGTAGCCTTCTGCATGTCGGCGCTGTTGGCTGCCACGTTGAAGCGCAGCGTAACGGGGTTCTGCACTTCGTTCTTGAACGCCATCACGACGCCCGCCTTGTCCAGCTTCTCTGTCAGCGTGCTGAGCAGCGCCAGCGAGTCTGCTGTCTGGAGATTGGCGTCGAACGCCTCCTTACCGCCGGTCTTTACGTTGATGGTGCCGTCGGGCGTACACTGCGACAGCAGAGAGAGCATCTCGTGCATCGACTTGAACGCACGTGCGCTGTTCGCTGTGGGGTCGAGTCGGTAGTCGCCGCTCGCCGACCATGTGTTGGCAGGGTTGATGATTATCTGCTGTTCGGCAGTGACGGTCTTCACTATGCCACGCGCCGTGAGACGCACGGTGTAAGTGCCGGCTTCGGCGTAGCTGTGCATAGGGTTGCGCTCGGTGCTTGTAGCGCCGTCACCGAAATTCCATTCGAATGTCTTTGCGTTCTCGCTGCTAAGATTGGTGAACTGGGCGCGGTTCATGTATGTCTCTACAGAGAACTTCGCCTGCAGATCGCCTTCCTCGGGCGTGCTCACCACGAGTCTGCCCGAACGGCTGGTGAAGCTGATGGCGGCGTCGGCAGTGGTTGTGCCTGCGATGTCACTGAACTTCACCGTGTACACGCTGTCCTTCAGCGCTTCCTGCGCGCTCACCGGTATGCGCACCACTACTCCGTCGTGCTCCACAATCTGCGTTCCGCCCTCCAGACTCACGCTCAGCACGCTGTCCTCCTGCGCCGCCTGAACGGTGTAGGCGTCGGTGCGCAGCGTCTTCTGTATACCGGCGACATCCACCGTCAGATTCTTAGGCAGATGCAGCTTGAAGCTGAGCGTCTTCACGTTGCCCGTGTTCTGCATGTATATAGGCAGGAGCATCGTCTCGCCACGATACATCGACGTAGTTGTGGCGTAGAGGCTGTGTCGCTGCTTGCTGTCGGTAGACGGCTCGCTGGGCGACGACGGCTTGAACTCGAAATGTGCCACGAGATGCACGTCTTCTTTGCCCATCGTTCCGCTGAACGTGCGATACTGTCCGATTATTTCGGAGCTGCCTTCGCGCGTCCAACCCTTGAACTCATAGTTGCTTGCGTCGTAAACCGTCACGCTGAACGTGTTGCCCTCAGACACCGAGAAGCCGTTGTTCTGATTGAAGCCGACAAGACCTGCGGGGTCGCACCTGAAGTAGACCTTATGCTTCGGCTTCGTCTCGTTAGGCTCAGCCGGACTGCCCGGCGTGAAGCGGTAGTGGGCAGTGATGGTCTCGTCGTTCTCCGTAACGGTATAGCTTACCGCGCGATTAGTAGAGATAACCGTTCCGTCGCTTGTTGTCCAGTTGACGAACGTATAGTCGCTGTACGTAGACGCCGTGTAAGAGTAGGTTACGCCCACGACATACTCCTTCACCTCGCTCGCCCTTATCGACGACGGGTCGTAGGCTATGGTGAGGCGACTTGTCTTCTGATACTCGTAGTTGGCAGTGAGTGTCTCAGCGCTGTTCAGCTTGCGGTGAGTGAACGTACTGCTCTTGCTCACCACCTTGCCCTCAGCGTCGGTCCAGTTAATGAAGCGCCAGTTGGAGCTTTTGGCTACAGCCTTCACGCTCACATTGGCGTTCACAGCATACAGTCCGCCTCCGCTCACGGTGGCAGCCTCAGCGGGCTGGGCTTTCACCGTCAGCTTGTAGCGTGCTCCCGGTTCGGGAGGGCTGTCGGGGTTGAAGTCCTGTCCTCTCGCCACCATGCTTAGCAGCATGGCGAGGAGAGTCAGTATATATCTTGACTTGATCATAGTAGCTTTACTTTACTATTTTCTTATGATTCTGAATATAGATGCCCTTCTGAGCGGTGCTGTTCACGCGTCGTCCGTCGATAGTGTAGATGGCGTTGTCGGCGTCGGCGTCAGTAGCTACGGTGTTGATGCCCGTAGTGGGTGCCTCGAAGGTGAGTGTGAAGCGGTCGTCCATGTATCCCTCAGCGGCGCTGAAGGTGTACGGCATCTCTACCTCCACGCCGTAGTCGAGCAGCTTCACGCCCAGCTCGTCGCGGTCTACGGCGATGGTGTATGCGTCGTCTGCAGGCAGATACATGCCTAATGCCACGCTACCGTCGCGGTGAGCACCCTCGTTCACAGCCAGCTGGTCAGCACCGGCGATGGTGTATATCTGCGGAGTGCCCTCGTATGCCATCATCTTCACAGCGTCGTTGTCGGCGCAGAAGTCGTCAGAAGCATTGGCGTTCACTACGACGCGTGTGCGGTCGGTGCGGTCGTCGCATGTCAGCGCCACATCTACCAGCTTGCGCTGCACCTGCTGGCTGCGTGCTGCGCGGCGCATAGCCAAAGCCGAGTGGTCGATGGTCTTGTTGATCTGTCTGCCCGCCGGCTGGAACGTGATGGCGTCTACCAGCTCGGGCTTCTGAACGAAGAATGCCTGCTGCGGTGTGAGTACGAAATTGTCGTCGGTAGCACTGTATGCCTTATATGTACGGTTGTCAACATCCCATGCTGTTATAGGTGCTGCGAAATCCATATAGTAGATGTCGTAGAAGCATGGATATGGGTTACCCACGAGGTTCCATCCTGCGTTGGCGCTCTCCACGGCAGGATACTGAACGAGCGGTGCGCTTACAGCTTCGCTGCGGAAGATGGCGTTATGTGTCTCCTCGGTAGCAGGGAAGCCTACGTTGCCTTCCTTGCTTGAACGGAAGATATAACCCTTGCCCATGTGCAGAATAGAGTCGGCTGGCACGTCTTTCCAGTTGCCGCTTGCGCCGTTTGTAGCGCGCGACTCTGAGTCGTAATAGCGCACGGCGATGGCTGTGCCTTCAGGCAGAATGATGTCGCTGCGCTTCACGTCGAACGGCATACACAAATAATACCAATAACCAGAGCCAGAGGTGGCACCTATAAAGAAATCGAACTGAGAAGATGTAGATGTCATCTCCTTGCAACGGCTGATGAGCGAAGAGGAAGTCTCACCTATATTCATATACTGGGTGTACTTGCCGAATGTCTGCGCATTGTCGCCGTTCACGATAAGCGCGCCTCCCTTGCCGAGATACATATCCGGCGAGTTCGGTATGCGTGCATTGCTGGTAAGCTCCAGCTTCTTGTAGAGGTTCACCTTGTCGGGCTGGTTCGGATTCGGCTCCACCTTTGTGAACTGACTCCAGTAGTTGTCGAGCTTGTAGCTCACCATTGCATATTCGGGAACGTAAAGCGTTACGCTTGTAGGAGAATAGAACGGTGCACTACCTACAGCAGGAGGAGCGGGCGCAGTGATATACACACGCTTCAAGGCATTTTTAGTGCTATAGAAACAATTTGATTCCAAACTATTGATAGAAGAACCAAGAACCACCTCCTCAAGAGCATCGCATGTGCTGAAAGCTTCAGATTTTATAGTCGTAATGTCGTTTCCAAACGTCACTTTCTTAAGACCCGTACAACCAATAAAACTTCTACCGTTAATTGAAGTAAGAGTTGTCAAGTCGGCCTCTTTCAGACCAAAGCAGTTGTAGAAACTTTCATAACCGATAGATTTGATACGTGAGAAGTTCAAACTCTCCAATTTCCTACAATTATAAAATGCGCTACGATTGATAGTGACGGGGGTTATATCGCTGATACTTCTTAATGAATCGCATCCCGCAAAAGCAGTTTGATCAACAATCTTAACATTCTTGCCGCCACGCACAACAGCAAGTTTCTGACAGTAATTGAATAACGACCGGTTTATCGTTTCCATACGATTATTCAAAGTAACGCTCTTCAGAGATTGGTTATCATAGAAAGCAGACTGTCCGATAGCTCTTACACTCTCTGGTATTGTCACCTCTGTTATATAGTTCTTCTGAAACGCTTCTTTACCTATGCTGTCCAATCCTTCGGGCAACACAAGCGGACCTGTAAGGAAACGATTGTCGAAAGCATTGTCGCCGATGGTCTTGAGCTTTGTCGGGAAGTCGATGAAGCGTATCGAAGTATTAGTAAACGCTTTAACTGGTATTGTTTCAATGTCAACATTTGTCATATCTATAGCCGTAAGACCTGTCATCTTGCTTATGTCATTCCAGTCGGAAGCGTTCATCTTGCCGGAAAGACGCAGAAAACGCATCTCGGGCAAAGTGTTGACATGAGCCAACGCCTCATTGCCAAGCGTGCCTGGAGCAGAGAGGTGGATATTCATATACTGGCTTTCTACACTCTCAAAGCGGATGTTGCCGATAGTAAGAACTTGAGTATAGCTATCGGAAACGGAATAAGAATGATAATGGGTGTATGTAAACACATGCTCGCCTTCATCCATGCCGAAGTAAAATGTAGAAGTTGCTTTGGTTTTATAGGGAGCATAACTATCCACTTGTGCAACACCATCAATATACACTTTACGAGAGTCATTACTTGAATAAGGGTCGAAGGTGAAATCGTACCTCATAATTATAGGTTTCTTAGTCGTGAACTTAATAGTAATGCTGGAAGATACGTATTGTCTCAACTTACCTACTGTACTCGACGCCATTCCGTCTGCGACGGTCCACGGGTGCGCCTCGTCGTTAGTCACTTCCGTCACCTCGATATCATCAGAGGCGGTGATGAGCGCTCGCAGCTGCTCGTCTATGGCAGCCACGGCAAATTGCAGCCCTGACAATATCAAGACCGCAAGCATGAAAATTCTTTTCTTCATATTCTGTTCTGTTTTTTGATTTGCTAATGGGTTTGGGTTTAGTTCTACTGTTGGTTGTTGCCAGACGGTGTCGGTTGGAGTTGTCCGACGGTGAAGAGCGGCGCTTACCAACCGTATTCGTACGCCGTCTCGTCGTCGTCATCGGTCTGAAAGCCGCTCTCCCAAAGGTCGCGCGACGGACTCTGCATTGGCGGTTTTCCGCCACTGCTGGCATCGCCGCCACCGGGGATAGTAACACCACCACCCGGCGATGCGGTGACGGGACTGATCGGACCCAACTCAATCGAGTGGATCACAGGGGTTTGATACTTCTTCTTTACTCTTTTCATTGTTATATATTGTTTCTTGTTATATTCTAATCTGGTTTTTGCGCGATATGCAGGTTCAGTTTTTGCGGCTATATGCTAATCAGCTCGGTGTCCTTATTGCATATTTCGAGGTCGTCGCCCTCCATGAGGTCGATGTGGTCGGTCAGCATATCCTCCACCATATCGTACGACATACGCATGGTGTTGGGTACGCAGGCACTGGCGTACATAGCCGAGAGCAGATCCTGCTCCTCCTTCATCGTGGTGGGCGGATCGAAGTCCATCGTTATGTACGACTGGGTAGCTTTTGTGTCGTGTTTGGTCTTAATCGTCGCGTTTTGGTCGGTTGAGGTTTCAGTTGTTGGTTCTGTCGTTGTTTCGTTGTTCTCTGTCTTTGTTTCGTTGTTCTCTGTCTTTGTTTCGTTGTTCGTTGTCTTAGTTTTAAAAGTGTTGGTTGAAGGACGGACATTGGTGCCAGTCTGAGTTTGTCCTGTTGTGTTGGTTATGTTTGTATCTTTGGTTGAGCTACCGTCGTTTGTTGTCATATTCATTCTCGTTTAGCGTGAATACTCTTTTAGGTTTAACAGGCTAACACTCCACCGCTCTGCGCATACATATAATATATGTGTAGCACCAGAACAATATTGTGTTAAGTTTCTGCTGCAAAGTAAGCTAAAAATCTGCAAAAAGAGTAGGATATTTCTTACAAAAAAAAACCATTTTCTATCAAAACGCCGATTTCTTGCAAATTTTAGACCTATATTTACCATTTTTGATAATTTGAAACTCTTTCCTGTTGCGTTCGCCGTCCAATCGGATTCCGTCCGCCGTCCAATCAGATTCCGTCCGCCGTCCGATCAGATTCCGTCCGCCGCCCGATCAGATTCCGTACGCCGTCCGATCAGATTCCGTACGGTGACGGTGGAATTTCACCTCCGCTACGGATAAAAAGACTGCGCAAAAATAACAACGGATTCGGTGGGTACCTTCAAGGGGGTGCACTTGTCTCAAGTGCACCAACAAAGCAAGCAATGCACCAACCAAGCAAGCTGTGCACCAACCAAGCAAGCAATGCACCAACCAAATAACAACGGATTAAGCGGATTGTCTACTTGGGAGATTTAACAGCGGATTAAACGGATTGAACGGATTCCTTCTGCTTGGGAGATTTAACAGCGGATTAAACAGATTGAACGGATTCCTTCTGCTTGGGAGATTTAACAGCGGATTAAACGGATTCGCTGATTCCTTCTACTTGGGAGATTTAACAGCGGATTAAACGGATTGAACGGATTCCT
>NZ_JAHQUY010000061.1 GCF_019052365.1 Leyella stercorea | reverse complement strand
GTATAAATTTTCTATAGAATCAAAAAGCTTTCCCCTAGATATATCGGGTGAGCCAAGACAATCAATACAACAAAACGGAGAAACTGATGACACCATTTATACATGGCATCATCGGTTTCCTCTGTAACATGCAATAATTTGTTGACGTTTTATCATCGTGCTCCGAACGCGAATCAATTGGATTCCGAACGCAAACCAATTGGATGGTGAACGCAAACCGATTGGACTCCGAACGCAAACCGATTGGACGGCGGACGCGAACCGATTGGACGGCGGACGCGAACGGTACAAACCTGCAACTATTTACCTACAATATAATCGTGAATCTTCTTAACGGCGATGTGGTAGCTGGCCTTCAATGCGCCTTCTGACGTGTTCAGAAGATGGCTCATATCGGAATACTTCATCTCTTCGAAATAGCGAAGGTTGAAGACTATGCGCTGCACGTCGGGCAACGTGGCGATGGCTTCCTGAAGAAGGGCTTGCGTGGCGTCGCCATCAAAATATTCGTCGGCAATGAGGCGCGAGCCCACCCCATCGCTAAGGTCGGTATCGTAAGCGACAAAATCGCGCTTACGACGCAGAAAATCGAGCGACTCATTGATAGCTATACGATAGAGCCAGGTATATATATTAGAGCGCTCCTGAAACTGTTCAAGGTTGTTCCATGCCTTAACGAAGACATTCTGCATCACATCGTTGGCGTCGTCGTGGTTGAGCACAATACGGCGTATCGTCCAATATAGTTTCTCGCTATATCGGACGACGATATCTGAAAACAGTTTGTTCTTCTCAGCACTTTCCATTTGCCTTGAACCCCTTTATTAAAGAAACTTCTGTATATTCTCGTATATTATTCCGTCGAAACCGTATATATCCTCATGCCTTACAAGGTTGCCGGCGGCGTCGGGATAGAGTGTATAGTAAGTGATGTATACCGGCACCAGCGGATCTACCTTAAGGCTACGTACCATCTCCGAACGTTTTGGACGTTCGTCTGTCGTTTCGTATTCTCTCGGCCGTTCGCTGAAATCGGCTGCCATAGAGTATTTAATCTTCTCCATCAACGCCTCATCTTTGTCCTTGAGCATGAAGACAGCCAGATCGTATGGTTTCTCTACACGTATGCAGCCATGGGAGACCATGCGGTTCGTACGGGCGAAGACGCCTGGCGAAGAGGTGTCATGCAGGTATATGCTGTAATCGTTATCGAATCGGAATATCAACCTGCCAAGCGCATTGCCGCGTCCGCCCCACTGCACAACGGAATAGTTGGCGCTGAGGAGCATCTCACGCGTCACGTTCTCGGGTTCTACAATCTTGCCGGTGCTGCGCTCACGCACGAAGTAGTTGTGACGGTCGAAATAGGCATGGTCGCCTACATGATGCACAATGCTCGTCTTGATGATGCTCTTCGGGATAATCCATTGTGGGTTGAAATCCATTCGCTTCACCTTGCTGTGGAGCAGCGGTGTCTTTGTCTTAAACGTTCCTACCGCCACCTTCATCACGAGGCGTTCGTCGCCGTCGTGGGCATAGAGATGCAAAGCCGGCACATTAACAACCACATACTTCTTGTGCAACTGCGGATAATCGCCGTCGTTCTCCCAACGGCAACGCTCCATATTGCAGAGCAGCAGTCGGCGATAAGCCTTGTCGTTAGTCTTGTTGAGTTCGGCTACGTATTTGTTGTACAACGGGTTGTGAGGTTTCGATTTGGCAAGAAAGTCGGTAAACTTCTCGCCATCGCCCTTTATCACGCTGCAAGCCGTGGCAAGATAGTTGCTGCCAGGCAGACTGGTATTCCAGCCGTACAGCGATCGGTAGGACACATGAACGGTGTCGTCGTTGCGCTTGTCGAGGCGGTTAAAAGCTTGGAAAGGATTCATGAAACCGAAACGCTGTCCTTCGGTATAGCGCAGGAAAGCCTTTGTAAGGTAGTACTCCAAACGGGCGAACACTTTATCGGCTGTATTTCTTGACGATTCAAGAGAGTCGAAATCGAGAACACGCACACGCTGCAGGTCTTCCTTCAGCATCGAGTAGTAGAACTTCTCGCGCGAAAAGCCGAAAGAATCGACACGCTGTATGAACGTGAGCAGCGTATCGGCGTTTGAGGATACGCCGTCGCGCGTAATCCACAACATATCCATATCCTCCCTATAATGTCGGCGGGCATGAATATCGGCTATGCTGTTGGTCGTGTCCGACCCCATCAACGCGCGTATATTAGAAAACACATTGTCTGCTGAGACGTCGTATCCGGCTGTACGCAACGAATCGAAATCGTTTAAGGATACGCACACAAAATCTTCTTTCTTATGGCATGAGCAAAAAACAAAGACCATAAGAAAGAAGAACAAAGAGAACTTGCTGATATTCAAATTCGATGTTGACAAAACTTGTTACTTAATAACAATTTTACGTGCTATCTTACCAACCTTAATAATGTAAATCCCTTTTGGCAAGTTCAAATCAAATCGTTTGTCCTGACTATCAATCTTTACAGACATAATAGGAGCGCCACCGGCAAGATTGTAGACACTCATGGTCATGCCACAAGCCTCTATAATGCGCACGACATTGTCCTCGATTGAGATAACTGGCTTTTGCACGTTGTCAATGAGTTCTATCTCGGGCATACAATCTGCCTTTGCAAAACTGGGAGCACCCATCATGAAAATAGCAAGTAATATAACGAGTAGATATTTTGTCATAAACTTTCGTTTTAAAAGTGATAATTTGTTTCTGCAAAGATACAAAAACTTTTAATACGACAATAAAAATAGTGTAAAAAAACTGATTCATTCAGATTTTTTACACTATTTATAGGGTTTATTGCATCACAAATGTCAATGTTCCGCCTTGCATGATGTCATTATGCGAAATATCGGTTCCGCGAAGTCGCTTGCCGTTGAGCAGCACTTCTTTTACAAGATACTTCTCGGGCGAATAGCCTTCTGTCACAATCTTGAACGTATTGCCGTTCTCCAAGTGTATCGTTGCGTTGCGGAAAAGCGGCGAACCGACCTCATATTGGCAGCTGACGGGATTCAACGGATAGAAGCCCAATGCGCTGAACACATACCAGGCGGAAGTCTGCCCGCAGTCTTCGTTTCCACACAGACCGGCTGGCGTATCGTTGTAGAGTTCGCTGAGTATCTGGCGTACATACTTCTGGGTCTTGTGCGGCTGACCAATCTTATTGAAGATGTAGGCAGCGTGATGGCTCGGCTCGTTACCATGCGCATACTGACCGATCATACCGGTGCTGAACAGCGGCAGTTCGGCATTTGCAGCAGGCGTATAAGTGAAGAAACTGTCGAGTTTCTCGGCAAAGCGCTTCTTGCCTACGAGCTTTTCGAGTCCTTTTATATCGTGCTGCACCGACCACATATAGTGCCAGCCGTTGCTCTCGCAGATGTGCGCTGTATATTCATCAGGCGAGTAAGCCGGCTGGAAACTGCCGTCGGAATGGCGCGGCTGCATGAACGTAGAACCCTTGCAATACACATTGCGATAGTTCTTGGCGCGCTTGCTGAACTCTTTATAGACGTCGGTCTTGTTCATCGACTTGGCAAGCGCAGCAATGCAAGCGTCGTCGTAGGCATACTCAAGCGTACGCGAAAGTGACCAATCGTCGCCGAGTGTAGGTTCCTTCACATCGTAAGGCACATAGCCCAGCTTCTTGTAGAGTCCGATGCCTCTATAGTCGTCAAGATTGGCTGTCTTGACGCACTCTGCGAGCGCCTCCTCCTTATTAATATTAGGCACACCCTTCAGAATAGCCTCAGCAATGACAGAGGCTGCATGGTAACCAATCATCATATCGGTCTCCGACGACCACATGTTCCATATCGGCAGGCGTCCGTTCTCCTTGCTGAACGCAATGAGCGAATTGACCATCTCGCCTGCTCTTGCAGGCATGAGGATGTCGTAAAGCGGATGTGCAGCGCGGTAGGTGTCCCACAACGAGCATGTCTCGTAGTTGTTCCAACCATCGGCCTTGTGCAACTTGCGGTCGGCACCGAGATAAGTGCCGTCTACATCGCAGAGCAACGTAGGTGCAGACATAGCATGATAGAGCGAAGTGTAGAATACTGTCTCCTGCGACTTTGACGCTCCTTCTATCTCTATTCTGCCCAACTCCTTGTTCCAAAGCGTTTCAGCCTGTCGCCTTACGGCGTCAAAGTCGTCGGTCTTAGCTTCAGCCTGAAGATTCTTCTGCGCGCCTTCAAGACTCGTAGGCGACAAGGCTGTTGTAACAACCAACTTGTCGAAACCCTCTGTAGCAAACTTGAAGCGAGCGATACAGCCTACCCCATTCGGATTGTTCTGCAGTTTCTTGTTTTCAATCTCTAAAGACTTGATCGGCTGCGAGAAACGTGTTCTGAACCAAACGCGCTGATTGCGTGCCCAACCATCCGAATAGCGATAGCCTTCGATTGTGAACGAATCGACAACGTTTATCTTGCTGTCAACCGTAGCATCCCAGTTCATAGCCTTGTTCAAGTCGAGTATAACCATACGCTCCTTGCCGTCATTAGGGAAAGTGTAGCGCTGTACGCCGCAACGCGGAGTTGCTGTAAGCTCTACATTTATGTCGTAGTCGGTAAGGCGCACCTGATAATAGCCTGCGTGTGCCGTTTCGTCCTTGTGAGTGAAACGCGAGTGTATGCCCAACGGCTCTTCCGCCTCATTATACGGCAACGTCACCGGCAGGAACGAGATGTCATACAAATCGCCGGCGCCCGTTCCCAACAAGTGGGTGTGGCTGAAGCCTGCAATAGTGCTGTCCGGATAGAAATAGCCTGCAATGCGGTCCCATCCTGGCAATCCGTTGTCAGGACTGAGCTGCACCATGCCAAAAGGCACCTGCGCTCCAGGATATGTATTGCCGGTGTAATCGGTACCTATGAGCGTATTCACCTTTGAGGCGAAGTCGGTAGCATACGTCATGCTATGAAACGCACATGCCACCAGACAAAGAATAGAAACCAGAGTCTTTCTCATCATTATATAATATGAAGATTTGAGTTGAAAAAGATAAAAAGAAAGTCCACTTAAGGAATGTCCGGTTAGGCCATATCTTTAAGTGGACTTATCATTATTGTATATTCAAAGCAACTGCTTCAGAAGAAGCAACATTGCTATTAGTCAAGATGAAGAGACTTCTTGATAGCCTCAATCTTCTCGTCTGCGGCCTTGCTGCAACGCTCGTAGCAACCAGCACACTTGAATGACGGATCCTTAACCTCGATGTAGAACTTGATCTTAGGTTCTGTACCCGATGGGCGAACGCTAACCTTAGTGTTGTCGTCGCAGAACCACTGGAGCACGTTGCTTGTTGTAGGCATATCGAGCTTCTCTACAGTGCCGTCGGCCTTTGTAGATGTGAGAGCCTGATAGTCCTTCCAGAGAACCACCTTGCTACCACCCAACTCCTGAGGAGGATTAGCACGGAAGTCAGCCATCATCTGCTTGATTTCGTCAGCGCCAGTCTTGCCCGGGCGAACTACGTTCACTGTGAACTCCTTGCTGAAGCCATACTCCTGATAAATCTGCATCAAGAGGTCGTAGAGAGTCTTGCCCTGGTCCTTAGCCCAAGCAGCGATCTCGCAGATAAGGCAGATTGAAGCTGGAGCGTCCTTATCGCGAACCTTGTCGTAAGGCAGGAAGCCGAAGCTCTCCTCACCACCACCGATGTAGTCCTGCTTGCCCTCAGAGATAGCAATCTCACGTGCAATCCACTTGAAGCCAGTGTAGCAGTCGCGAAGCTCTACGTTGTTCTTCTTAGCGATTTCAGCGATAACCTCTGTTGTTACGATAGTCTTAACAAGGAAGTCTGTCGGCTTCAGCTTGCCAAGCTTCTTTTTGTTCTCGATGATGTAGTAGCAGAACATCATGCAAGTCTGGTTACCATTGATAATCATCCACTCACCCTTATCGTCGCGGCAAACAATAGCAAGACGGTCAGCGTCAGGGTCGGTAGCAACAACCAAGTCGGCATTGAGCTTTGTACCAAGCTTCATACCCAGTGTCATAGCCTCTGCGTTCTCTGGGTTCGGAGAAACAACTGTCGGGAAGTTGCCGTCAACAACCATCTGCTCAGGAACAACATTGATGTTCTGGAAACCCCAAGAGCGCAAGCAGAGAGGAACGATAACGCGACCTGTGCCGTGCATTGCAGAATAAACGATATTGAGATCCTTCTGGCGGTTGATAACATCCTGGTCAATCATAGCAGAATGAACAGCTGTCATATAGTCGTAGTCCATCTCGCCACCGATAATCTGAATCTTATCCCAGTTAGCTTCGAACTTTACGTCGTCAATAGTCACCTTGTTAACCTCGTCGATGATACCCTTGTCGTGCGGAGCCAATACCTGAGCGCCGTCGCTCCAGTATGCCTTATAGCCGTTGTATTCTTTCGGGTTGTGAGAAGCTGTAACGTTCACACCAGCCTTTGCTCCGAGTTCACGGATAGCAAAAGAAATCTCCGGTGTAGGACGGAGTCCCTCAAACAAATAAGCCTTGATGCCGTTTGCAGAGAAGATAGCAGCAACAGTCTCAGCAAAGAGGCGCGAATTGTTGCGGCAGTCGTGACCTACAACAACTGAAAGATTCTCTTCGCCTGGGAAAGCCTTCAATATATAGTTAGCAAAGCCCTGTGTAGCCATACCAACGATGTACTTGTTCATGCGGTTTGTACCAGCACCCATAATGCCACGTAAACCACCAGTACCAAATTCGAGATTCTGATAGAATGCATCGATAAGCGCAGACTTATCCTCTGCATCAAGCATCGCCTGCACCTCTTTACGTGTTTCCTCGTCAAAAGCCGGAGTAAGCCACTGCTGTGCTCTCTCCTCACACTGCTTTATGAGTTCTTTGTTGTCTCCCATAATATAAATGTATGTTAACGTTATTAATAATTTAAGTTTCTACTTAATATTACAAAGTTAGCTATAAAAAATGAAACAATAGTCGTTACCCAACTATTTTTTTTCATTTATTTTACTCTAATATCTTTGTCATGTTCAACTCTGTTATTCTGCCATCAGGATTAACCTTAGCATTGAAGCGGAATCTTGTCTCGATTGAGCTGTTATCTGTATGCTCCACCTTCTGCAATGCAGAGAAAGCAACGGTATATTCATACTGCTGGTCGCCTACTTCCTTCTTTGTTATTTTATAGTCTTCAAGCGACATCCATGTCATTGAAGCCACATCGTTCTTGTATATTTTATGCAAGAAAGTAGCGACATCGCTGCGTGTGGCATTTGTCTTGCCGAGGAATTTGCCGATAAGCGGATTGAAAGAATTCATCAATCCTTCCTCATCACGATTGTTCATACTCTTGAATACCCCATCAAACACCGCACCGATCAAGATTTTATCCTCAGGACTTACGGTGTTTGCATTAAGAGTCTTCAATTTATCGTTAGCCTCATCGAAATGCTCACCATCAGGATGCTGCTCCAAATAAAGCTGAACTGCCTCAATAGTGTTTGTAGCATCAGCCTTCGACCAGTCAATAGAGTCTATCTTGTGCTGTGCAATCTGACAGAACGGAGAATTCGGATGCTGCTCAATGTATCTTTCAAAATCGCTTTTCGAACCGCTCACCACAACGTTAGTCCAATCTCTGTCGAGTTGTGCGAAGTACTCAAGATGCGCTGAGATAGAGTCGCGGTGTGCTTCAGGTGCATCTGTATAGGTGTCAAGATAGTTTTGCAGCACCTGCGAGTCGTTGCTTGAGAGAGCATACTCGTAAGCAGCTTCTTCCTTGTCGCCTTGAGCATTTCTGTAGAAAGCATACAACACTCCTCCCAAAACAAGAACAATTAATACAACAACAGCAATGACGGTTCTGTTGTTATTCGAACGCGATGTCTTTTGTTCGTTTTCACTTTCCGCCGGTTGTACACCACCTGCCACGCTTTCCGCAGCAGATTTATGGTGGCAATGCGGACATTCTGTATTATTATTAAAATACGTGTATCCACATTGCGGACAAGTTACTACATGTCCTGCGATTGGCACACCACACGAGGGACATACCGGAGCTTTGTCGCTAATTTCCTGATTACATTCAGGGCATTTGATTATTGCCATTTTCTTAATTTAAATGAATTATCCTTTAATGTTTTATCTTATTGATTGTACAATATCAAGCATTAGACAGTCAACGTATTCGAGTGCCACAATACCTTTGAGATTATCTACGCCTTTGATATTTAAGTTCACGAAGACCGTGTCTGCCCATAAACCTGCTCTTGTCTACATATCCTCTTACGCCATCAATGTATCCCTTTCCGGTATACTGCCACAATATATAGTCTTTATCGTCAGCCAATATCGGCTCGTTGGCAGAATATTGGGCAATCATCAGTTTATAACCATCCAACAGTCCGACAAGATTTTTGTTATAGAAGTTGGTACCGGTATATATAAGAGGCTTCTGATGATAGGTTTCTTCAATCATATCAAGAAACTTAGCCACCGAATCGCGGAAAGCTTCCGTACTCATGCCCTGCTTTACCTCAATATCAATCATCGGAATCAAGTCCTGCTGACTTGGGCGACACTGTGTCTTGAAGTTCTTTAGCTGCTTTGAGAGTTCTGTTTTCGGTCTGAAGAAATGATATGAGCCAACCTTTAAGCCATACTTATGAGCCAGTTCTATATTCTGCTCATACATATGGTCAATACGGTCGCCACCCTCAGTTGCCTTCAGGTACACATATGCCATTTTTGAGTTGTTGCCTACCGCCTCCCAAAACACTTCACCTTGATAATGGCTCAAGTCAATGCCATGCACATGAGTGCAAGTATCTTCGCATTGTACAAGGTTGTTTTGAGAGAATGCAGGAGTATAGAAAAACAGTCCTGCCAATATTATATATATATGTATGTAAAAAAATCTTTTCATACATGCAAAGTTACAGTAAAATAGAGAAAAAGGCAAATAATCGATACTTTTTTAAAATGTATTAATACAACGCAAAAGACCGTTCTTGTGCGAGAAGCGCACAAGAACGGTCTTTGATATAAAAAACAATAATCGATTATTCTTCTTCCTCAGCCTCTGCTGCGTGTTCTTCGATAAGTTTCTGCTGCAGATCGTTCGGTACAAGCTCGTAGCTTGCGAACTTGGTTGTGAACGAAGCGCGGCCGCCTGTCAAGCTGCTCAATGAGATAGAGTAGTTGCTGAGTTCCTTCAATGGTATCTTAGCCTGAAGTTTCTGATAACCAGCCTCGCTATCCATACCCATGATGAGAGCGCGGCGTCCCTGGAGATCAGACATCACATCACCCATGTAGTCGCTCGGTACGTAAACCTCGAGGTCGTAGATAGGCTCCAGAATCTTCGGTCCTGCCTCCTTGAACGCTGCAGAGAACGCATTGCGTGCAGCCAGCATGAACGAAAGTTCGTTAGAGTCAACCGGGTGCATCTTGCCGTCATAAACGATAACACGCACATCACGTGCATAGCTACCGGTCAGCGGTCCGTGCTCCATGCGGTCCATGATACCCTTGAGGATAGCAGGCATGAAGCGTGCATCAATAGCACCACCGACAACAGAGTTGATGAATACGAGTTTGCCGCCCCATTCCAAGTTAATCTCTTCGCGACCCTTGATATTGATCTTAAACTCCTGTCCATTGATCTTGTAAGATGTAGGATCGGGCATACCTTCAGCGTACGGCTCAACGATGAGATGAACCTCACCGAACTGGCCAGCACCGCCCGACTGCTTTTTGTGACGATACTCAGCGCGCGCCATCTTTGTGATAGTCTCGCGATAAGGTATGCGTGTCGGCTCAAACTTGATAGCGAGCTTCTCGTTGTTCTCGAGACGCCACTTCAATGTGCGGAGGTGGAACTCGCCCTGACCGCGTACGATGGTCTGGCGCAGCTCCTTGCTCTGCTCAACGAGCCATGTCGGATCTTCCTGATGCATGCGCAGCAAAGCCGACATAAGTTTTTCTGTTTCTGCTGTGTTGACAGCCTTGATTGCACGTGAGAACTTAGGGTTAGGGTATTTGATAAAGTCAAAGCGCCATTCGCAATCTTTACCATTGAGGGTGTTTCCTGTCTTTACATCTTTCAACTTAACTGTGCAACCGATATCGCCGGCAACGAGCTCGTCCACTGGTATTCTGTTAGCACCAGCGCAAGCGAATATCTGACCGATACGCTCCTTTGAGCCACGATCAGCGTTTGTCAAGTCATCACCCGACTTGATCTTGCCGCTCATAACCTTGAAGTAGCTTACCTCACCGATATGCGGCTCCAAACCTGTCTTGAAGAAATAAACAGACTCCGGTCCGTTTAAATCAGCGACAATCTCCTCACCACGTGTATTGTGAAGCTTCGGCATTTCGCTTACGAAAGGCACAACATTGCCCAAGAACTCCATCAAACGGCGAACGCCCATATCCTTGCCTGCACAAACGCAGAACACTGGGAAGATAGAACGTGTAACGAGTCCCTTGCGGATGCCTTCGCGCAGCTCGTCCTCAGAGAGAGTCTCCTCTTCGAAGAACTTCTCCATAAGAGTTTCGTCGTTCTCAGCCGCAGCCTCTACGAGAGACTTATGAAGCTCCATTGCCTTATCCATCTCATCTGCAGGGATATCAACGATAGTAGGCATACCACCTTCTGGTCCCCATGTGTACATCTTCATCAGAAGCACATCGATGATAGCATTGAAGCCAGGGCCTGTGCTAACCGGATACTGAATCTGAACACACTTAGAGCCGTAGATAGCGTTCATGTTAGCTATGACATTATCGAAATCGCACTTATCAGAATCCAACTGGTTGATAAGGAAGATAACCGGCTTGTGAAGTTTTTCGGTATAACGGAAGTTGTTCTGTGTACCAACCTCAGGACCGTACTGACCGTTAATAAGGATAACAGCCTGATCGGTTACGTTGAGGGCTGTGATTGCGCCACCGATGAAGTCATCAGAACCCGGACAATCAATAATGTTAAGCTTTTTGTTGTTCCATTCTACATGGAACACTGTGGGGAACACAGAGTAACCATACTCATGTTCTACCGGGAAGTAGTCGCTCACCGTGTTCTTTGCTTCCACCGTACCACGGCGCTTGATAATACCACTACCATAAATCATAGACTCGGCAAGGGTGGTCTTGCCGCTACCCGCACTGCCTAAAAGGGCAATGTTCTTAATCTCATTTGTTTGATAGACCCTCATATTCTTCAGGTTTTAAATGGTTAATAATAAATTCAGGCGGATTGACTTTGGGGCGGGTGTCTATCCGCTTACTAAATTAAACATTTATGCGGTATTTCCAAAAGAAATGCACAAAAACTAATCAAAATTTTAAACTTATTAGTAATTTTGCACGCACTAAACGAGGTGTCAGACAGCATACACCTTATTATATAGCGAATGAAAGCAGGATTATACATTCATATACCATTTTGCGAAAGCCGCTGTATCTATTGCGGCTTTTATAGTACGACAGCAAAAGACTGGCGCACACGCTACGTGGACGCACTTTTGAAGGAGATGCACATGCGTAGCGGTGAGCTTAAAGCGCTCTATCCCGACCATGAATGTACAATTGATACTGTTTACATCGGCGGCGGCACGCCCTCCACACTCTCCATCGACGATCTCTCACGAATCATAAACACGATAAAAGCGGTTTTCCCTTGCAAAACCCGTGAGATAACGATAGAGATGAATCCCGATGATGTCACCACAGAACTTATTTCCGCTGTGCGCAACCTCGGCGTGAACCGCATCAGTCTTGGCGTGCAGACATTCAGCGACGAACGTCTGCGCTTTATACGCCGTCGCCATAATGCTGCACAAGCCGCCAAAGCCGTCGAAACAATACGCCGTGCCGGCATAGACAACATAAGTATCGACCTTATGTTCGGTTTCCCCAACGAGACATTGAACGACTGGCAGAACGATTTGGACGCAGCCTTGAAGCTTCGCCCCAATCATATTTCTGCCTACAGCCTTATGTACGAGGAAGGCACCCCACTCTACCTTATGCTTCAGAACGACAAGGTGCAACAGACCGACGACGACACTTGCCTGGCTATGTATACCATGCTTATGGACACGCTTTCGGCTAACGATTACGAGCATTACGAGATAAGCAACTTCTGCCTTCCGGGCTATCGCGCCATACATAACAGCAGCTACTGGAACGACACGCCCTACTTAGGCTTCGGAGCCGCCGCTCATTCGTATAACTTACTGACACGCAGCTGGAACGTAGCCGATATTAAAGAATACGTCAGCGCAATAGGAAGCGGCAATCTGGCGTCTGAAAGCGAACGTATTGACGACGACACCCACTACGATGACATCATCACAACTGCCATGCGTACATGCGAAGGTGTAGACCTGATGCGTCTGAAACCAGAGTATCGCAACTATGCTCTGCGTTCAGCTAAGAACGATATTGACGGCGGATTTCTTGAACTCGCTGACAACCACCTGCGACTCACACGCAAAGGACTTTTTGTGAGCGACATGGTGATGAGCAACCTTATGAAAGTCTGATAAAAATAAAAAGGTAAAAAAGTAAAAGAGTAAAAAGAAATACAAATCATAAAGATATAAGGATATAAAGATATTAATCATACATTAAAAATAATCAACAAACAAGAACATGGAAAAGAAACTTCGCACCGCTTCACTTTGTGTGCAGGGCGGTTATGAACCAAAGAACGGCGAACCTATTGAGGTACCTATCATACAGAGTACGACATTCAAGTATGACAACTCAGAGGAGATGGCTATGCTCTTCGACTTGAAGAAGGAGGGCTATTTCTACACACGCCTGCAGAACCCGACCAACGACGCTGTTGCAAAGAAGATTGCGCAGCTCGAGGGCGGTGTTGGCGCTGTGCTCACCAGTTCTGGTCAGGCTGCCAATTTCTACGCTGTATTCAACATCTGCGAGGCTGGCGACCATATCGTAACATCCAACGAGATTTACGGCGGAACATACAATCTCTTCGGCGTTACGCTGAAGAAGCTCGGCATCGAGTGCACTTACGTTAATCCGAACGCATCTGAGGAGGAGATACAGAAGGCATTCCGCCCGAACACAAAGGTAGTGTTCGGCGAGACAATCAGCAACCCTGGTTGCGCTGTGCTCGACATCGAGAAGTTTGCACGCATCGCCCACAAGAACGGTGTGCCTCTTATTGTCGACAACACATTCGCTACACCTATCAACTGCCGCCCGTTTGAGTGGGGCGCAGACATCGTCACACACAGCACTACCAAGTACATGGACGGCACAGCGAGCCAGGTTGGTGGCGTGGTTGTAGACAGCGGCAACTTCGACTGGATGGCTCATGCCGAGAAGTTCCCCGGTCTCTGCACACCCGATGAGAGCTACCACGGACTCACCTACGTCAAGGCTTTCGGCAAGATGGGCTACATCACAAAGCTCGTGGCTCAGCTCATGCGCGACCTCGGTTCTATCCCTGCTCCGATGAACTCGTTCATCCTCAACCTCGGCTTGCAGTCGCTCCACCTGCGCATGAAGCAGCATTGCGAGAACGCACAGCGCGTTGCCGAGTTCCTAAAGGCTGACGAGCGCGTGGCATGGGTACACTACTGCGGTCTGCCGGGCGACGAGTATTACGAACTCGCACAGAAGTATCTGCCAAACGGCTCTTGCGGCGTAATAGCATTCGGACTGAAGGGCAACCGCGAGACTGCAATCCGCTTCATGGACTCGCTCGACATGATTAACATCGTGACCCACGTGGCTGACGCCCGCACCTGCGTGCTCCACCCTGCAAGCCACACCCACCGTCAGCTCTCCGACGAGCAGTTGCGCGAGGCTGGTATCGCGCCCGACCTTATCCGTCTCTCTGTAGGCATTGAGGACGCAGAAGACATTCTCGACGACATCAAGCAGGCTCTCGACAAGATTTAAACTGACATGAGCATGACAAACAACGAAGACAAGGAGCTGCTTTTCCGCGACGACCTCCATCAGTTTCTGCTCTCTGTAGACATGATTGACGAGCGTCTGCCCGAAGCTCCCGACCTCGAAGAGTTGTGGCAGCCGATAGCTCAGAGCTACATGCCCGACGCCATACGCGAGTTCAACGGCGAATATCCGCGTGTGGCGTTCGGCTGGATAATGTACGTGGGCATGGCGCTCGCAAAGTATTGGGATGTAGAATGGACTACCTACTCTAAGGTGACCGACCTCTACGCCTACCTACGCGACCGCATCGACTTCGACCACATGGACGATTACATCTGCGAGAAGGTGCTTTGCCTCGACGCAAAAGAGCACGAAGTGGTAAACAACGTGGTGGGCGAATGTGCAGCACGCACCTACAACAAGCTCTGCCGCATGCGCCTTGAGGCTGGCTCAAAGGAGGCGTTCCGCACCTTTGTAGCGGCTCTACACCAGATGTATCTGATGGGCATTGCCGTAGAATTGCGCAGCCTTGGCTATCACATGACAAAAGTACAATAGCATGACTGACAAGGAATTTGAGACTTACTGGAAAGAAAATCGCATGACGATACTCGACAAAAACGACGAGTATCGCCATGCGAAAGAGAATTTCAAGATACACTCCGGCGCCGACCTCATTCTGTTTGGCATACCCGTAGTGGCAGGCATAGTGTCGATAAACAACGTGCCGCTGCAGAACGAGCTACTCAAATGGGTGGTAAGTGCGGTTATCACCATTGTCTGCTTCGCCCTCAGCGTGTGGGTGAAAAGCTTGATAACCGGCACGGTGTCGCCCGACGAAGTGGAACAACGCCTCAAGGAGGCAAAGAGACGCGAGTTGGTGGAATAGTGCTTACTTTCCACCACCTTCTGCGCTCTTAACATCGTCGTTAGAGATAGATCGCGCCACCTTCTTGACACCCGACGACAATTCGCCGATGCGCCAGCTCACGTTTATGCCGACGCGCCACGGATTATACGACGAGTCGCTATGCGTTATGAAGTTCGCGCCTGTGACCGTCGATTTATAATGGCGCTTTGCATCAAGGAAATTACTTGCATACAAGTTGAAGTTGAGCCTATCCTTGAGGAACGACTTCTGCACATTCAAGTTATAGTTGTACATGCCCTCCGTCTTCGATTGAAGATTGGGGTTGCTCGTACAACCATAGAAACCAACATTCACTCTCCAACTCTTAGGCAACGTCTGCTGCACGCCCACATACGCCGAACCGTAATAGCCATAATTGTGCAGCGACTGACGGTCGTTGTAGTCGGAATAGTCGCCCCACAGATTCATGGTCAGGCGTGTGTTCTTGAAGATATTCCAATTAACATAGCTCGACACCGACGCGGTCTGTGTGCGTCCGATGTTGCGGTACGTGGTGTAGCTAACGAGCTTGCCCGTCGGATTCTTCACGCTCTCAATAGTGTTATCCTCCACGAGCGACGTAACGCTCGATATGCTGTTGTTGGTGAAGCTGTAGCGCATGGTGCAGCTCACGGAGAACTTAGCAGCAAAGTAGCTGTACGTCAGCTGCACGTTATGGTTCTTCTCGCTCACCAGATTAGGGTTGCCCTGCTGTAGCGCCTCGGGGTTAGTCTGGTCGAGATACGGATTGAGCGACCAGATGCCGGGGCGGTAGATACGCATATTATAGCCGAATCGCAGATTGTTCTCGTCGTTTATTCGATAACCGAGACTTGCCGACGGCACCACATCATCGAACCCCGTAGAGAAGTTCTCGCCCTCGCCCAACTCATACTTTATCTTCTGGAACGTGTGCTCGTAGCGTGCGCCGAGTCGTCCAGACAGATTGCCAGCCTTCAATCCATAGCCCAAGTAAGCGGCGAGGATGTCGTTCTCGTGACGATAGTGCGACGAATACTGTTCGTCGAACGTGTATTCACCGTCGGTTCCAATCGGACGCACATAGCGGTCGTCGTCCGAACGGTTGTCACGCAATATGTATTTTGCACCGACCTCCACGTTGTGCGCCTTGCCGATAGGCGTAGTATAGTCTACCTGCAACGTGTGCTCCATGCTTCGTCCGTTGCTTTCGGTATGCTCGTCAGACAGGCGCTTCACGAACGGCAGCCACTCGTCGGTAGCTTCTGCCACATCGTAAGACGAATAGTTGTCGCCGCCATTTGTGCCTCCGCTTATCTTGTAGGAGAACGTAAGCATACGACCCTTCTGTCTGAAGAGTCGCTGATAGTCGATGTTGCCGTATAGGTAGGTGTTGTCTGAGACACCGCGTCCGCCGTCGCTATACGAATAGAGCGTTGCGCCCGACAGCGGCGACGTAGCGTTTCTTCTTGCCAGGCTGTGCGAATGTGATCGATTAGTCCAGATGCCGAACGAGGCTGTGACGAGTCGCAGCGTGTCCACATCGTAGCTCGCTTCGAAGTTGCCCGAGTGCGAGTGGTTATACGAACGGCTGTCGCTCGTAGCGTATCGGTTGGACGCAGAGGGCGTAGACGGGTCGCCCGTGAACAGACTGCTGTAGTCGCCATGCGAGTTGCGTCCGTCGTAGTAGTTGTACGAGTAGGTTCCGCTGACGGTGAGCTTACCCTGCTTCACCGTAGCATACATGCCTGCATCAACATCGGCATTCGACACTCCGCCGTTAGTAGTCACGGTGTAGCCTTCGATGCCCTTGCCTACAGTCACGATGTTTAGGATGCCGCCCACACCCTCCGCGTCATACTTTGGACCGGGGTTTGTTATCACCTCTACCTTCTTTATCGATGACGCAGGCATACTCTTCAGCACCTCCTTCGGGTTGTTCGACATCATACTGTTGGGTCGTCCGTTGACGTACACCTTGAAGCCCGAGTTACCGTTCACCTTGATATTGCCGTCGCCGTCTACCGTCACCATCGGCACCTTGCGCAGCATCTCCAGTATGTTGTTGGTCTTCGAGTCGGGGTCTTCCTCTATGTCGTACGTAATCTTGTCGATGTCGGCTTTCACGAGCGGCTTCTGCGCCACGATCTCCACGGCGCCCAGCACGTGCGAAGCCTCCTTTATATATAATGTGTCGAGCGCGGCTACGGGCTTGCTGTCAGACACGACGAAGTTGCGCACGATGGGCTGCTTGCCCATTGCGTTCACGTAGAGGCGATAGCTGCCCGCCTTCTTCAGAGTCATGTTGAAAGAGCCATCAGCCTCCGATACAGCAAGTGCGGCGGTGGATGTAGAATCGGTTTGCGATGTGATTTTCATGGTGGCGTACTGCTCGCCTTCCTTCGTCGTAGCGTCGACTACCACGCCCTTTACCACGAAACGCTTTGCTGTCTGGGCGCTTGCTTCAGTGGCGAAAGACAAGAGCGGAGCTACAAGTGTTGCAGCCAATAGATACTGGTTCTTGAAAAAAGTCATAATACATCATTATTACTTGGTTCATAAATACGTTAAAAACGCAGAGGACTTTCGTCGCTCTGCGTACTTAAGAATACAAAGTTAACCTGTTGGCGGAATTAATTTAGTGCATACTTAATTCTGCCAATGGGCTTGTCGT
>NZ_JAHQUY010000060.1 GCF_019052365.1 Leyella stercorea | reverse complement strand
GTAGTAATAGATTTAGGTTTTTAGTTATTAGGTTTAAGGTAACGATTGTTTAACAGGTAGCTATGAAGGATCGTGAGACTCTTCATTACTTTAGAATTTTTTCAAGTTAAACATAGTGACAGTGGCACAGCTCGTTGAGAGTTGTGCCACTGTTTTTTTATGCCCTACTCTGCAGATGCAAAAAAAAACTGCAAGCGTCCGGTTTAAAACGCCTGCAGGTATATTCTGTTTAAAGCAAAGAGTCGTTATGCATAGCTGTGCATTCCGCCGAGGAAGTAGTTGACGCCGAAATAGGTCATTACGAGCGTGAGGAAAGCCAGCGTCATGAAGAGATGGAACGCCGTAGGGCGGCGCAACTGAGCCACCGAACGCGCATGCAGCGGTATGGCGTATATCATGAACGTGATGAGCGCCCACACCTCCTTAGGGTCCCATCCCCAATACTCGCCCCAAGAGACGTTTGCCCAAATGGCTCCGATGAAGATGCCGATGCCGAGCGCGGCAAGTGCGGGATAGAGAAACACGAGCGAGAGCTGCTGCAGCTGCACCATCTTAGGCTGCGCCGTGCGGTTGACGAGACGCAACAGAAGGGCGGTGAGCCCACTGATGAACGTGAACGAGAGCATGGCGAAACCCATCATTATTATAGACACATGCACGCTGAGCAGCGGCGAGTTGAGCACTGGCATCGTGTGCTTTATCTGCGGGTCCATCTGTCCGATGTGACTCACAAGCAGGAAGAAGCCCGACATAAGGAAGCCCAACGCCACGAGCAAGCGGAGGCGCACTCCGCAGACAAGCGCGAGCAGCTGCACGAGCCACGCCACGAAGAGCATAGTCTCGTAGCCGTTGGTCATGGGTAGCGTGCCACTGATAGTCCAGCGCAGATACTCGCAGTAGGTGAGCGCGCAGAACGACAGAAGCAGTACGGCGTAACTCACACCGAAGAACGTGAGATGCAGCCTTTTGCTGCACTCTTTCCGCACGGGTTCGGCGTCCGTGCCGCCATTGTTCGCGCCGTTGTCCTCACGACACATTCTTATTATAGCATAAAGGAAAGAGATTATGCCCATCGCCAGACACAGCATGAAGAGTATTGTGGCGAAAGGTATGCGATTGTATATGCGCTCGGCTGCGACACGTCGGTCGGAAGGCATCGACGCTCCCCCATTCTTCTGCTGATACTTCAGCATCTTGCCCACTACGGCGTCCATCTGCGTGTAGTCGGACGTGAGGGCGCAGTCGCCGAGCAGCAGACATATCGAGCGCACGAACTGCTGGTGTTCTCTGTCCATCGCATTGGGCAGGTCGTCTGTAGGCGCAAACCATGTTGTTTTGCCTTTATTTGTATAAGGAAAGAGTTTAAGGAGCGAGCCACTACGCAGCTCCATTATCAGTTGTATCTTATTGTCTATGGCAGCCACCTGCGAATGGAACGCATCGTGGTTGCCGCCATAGTATTCCTGCACGTACGGACCGAGCGTATAGCCGCCCATCGCGCTGTTGAAGAACTGGCTTATGGGCACGTATTCGGGCAGCTGCAGACGGTCGCGCATCTCGGCACCTTTCAGTCGGAGCATCGGCTCCTGCATCCAGTCGTCGGCGTAGAACATCCAGCCCGTGAGCACCTGCTCGGGCGTGTAGCCGTTGTACGACGCCGCGCCGTATAGGTTCTTGGTGAAGTCGATGGCGAGGGTCTGTAGCGGACAGATGCGACTGTTGTGCAGCACCATCAGACGTCCGAAGCGGTCGGCGCTTTCCTTAGGCAGAACATGTGCCTGAGCCGAGCCTGCACCGAGCGCGAAAAGCAGCGCCATCATCATCAGTCCTTTCTTCAGATGTGAGAGGCGCAAGAGTTTGCGGTAGGCTCCGTGTGGGTCGAAGAGCATGTATACGAGCGAGATGAACAGCAGAGCGTAGCCCGTGTAGGTAAGTGGTATGCCAATGGGGTCAGAGTTGAAGGAGACGGATGCGCCGAGCATGTCATTGTCGTACGACGACTGGTAGAAACGCATCGCTCCGTATCTGAAGATGCGGTTCATCGACACCTTGCCGCTGTATTGCTTGCCGTGGTCGATGATGGTGAACTGCGACACGTAGTCTTCTGCCGCGTCGGTGCCTTCATGATATTGCACATCGAAGCGATCGAGGCGCATCTGGAACGGCATCTGCGCGTCGTGCGGCTGGTTGTGACGGTCGTACATCACGCAGGTACTGATGTATGCGCCCTGACGCAGATGAACCGTGCCGCGCTCCGAACTGACGTGTGTCACGAAAGCGCCCGCAAGTATCACCACGAACGAGAGGTGGAGCGCTATGCCCGACCACGACTTGCAGCGGTGGCGCAGAAAATAGATGATGCCAGCAGCCGTGAGCACAGCCCAAAGCAGCGAGAACCACCATGCGCCATACACATTGGAGCGCACAAAGTCGGTTCCGCTGTACTTCTCCACTACTGTAGCGGCTGCCATGCAGACTATCACCAAAACATACAACGCGAAAAGCGTCTTCTTTAAAGGGTTTTGCATAATTCGGTTTGCTTATATATGATTATTCTCCCACACACTTCGCAGGAAGCCGTGGGAGAATAAAGTATTAAATAGAACGAAGGAACATGACCACTGCGTCGCGGTCTGCCTTGGATAGATTGTAGAACTTGAGCGCCGAATTGTAGGCGTGCGAGTTCTTCGAGTAAGCATGCCACATGATAGCCTCTACCTCGTTGCGTGCGCGGCAGTCGTGCAGACGTTCTACGCCGCTACCGTTGGTTGCAGCAAGTCCGCGTCCCCACAACGGCGTTGTGCGACACCATGATCCGTGTATGTCGTTCACCATGTAGAGCTTGTGCTGCATCATATCGCTGTACGGATAGATGGTCTGGTTGGCGTAGCGCGGCAACTTCTTGCCTGCAATCATATTCGGTGTCCAGTAGTTGTCCGAGCCGGTCTTCCACGACGGGCGGTGACAGTTGGCGCAACCTATCTCCATGAACACCTTCTTGCCCTGCTGCACACGCGAATCGTTGAGGTTGCGGGCGCGCGGAATGGCAAGTCCGCGATGCCATACCATGAACTCGTAGAAGTGGTCGGCAGACATTTCCGGCTCAAAGTTGTGCCACTCGTTGCTGAACTGGTTGGTGCCGGGCTTCAAGAGTCCGTTCACACGCTTGCTTATCTCGTCGTCGG
Source organism: Leyella stercorea (assembly GCF_019052365.1). Lineage (GTDB taxonomy): Bacteria > Bacteroidota > Bacteroidia > Bacteroidales > Bacteroidaceae > Prevotella. The sequence continues at coordinate 14,371 of NZ_JAHQUY010000060.1, read as the reverse complement.
TCGATGCCCAGAACGGTGATGTCGGGTCGTTCTTTATCTTCTCTATCACTTCCTTGTCTTCAGCCATTGCTGCAGCCCAAGCGTTTGTGGTGTAGAGTTTCGGACGGTCGGGACGTGTCACGTTCGTGATGTTCCAGATGGCGTTGGCACCAGGTCCGTCCTGCAGCGTGGCACGTGTCAGAGCGTAGGTGAAGCGCTTCACCATCGGCTTGCCGTTGCCGCCGTCGGCGTATACACCGGTGTTCTCGGTGCCGGGATACCATGCGCCGGCAGCGAAGTTGTCGGCAGAAGCGTCCCAGAAGTTCGGGTTAACGTACTCCGAAACGTTAGCCACCTTTGCTACGTTCTTGTAGTAGTTGGCTGTAGAGGCATACTGCGCCTTTATGTCCTCTTCAGTGATGGCATCGAGCAGACCCGTACCCATCACGCCGATTGTAGACTCTACGCGGACAGCCACTGCCTTGTTGCCCGTGTCGTAAGGATTAGGGTTGGTGCGGAACGCCGAGCGCGGTATTGTCACCTCAGGATAGATAAGGTCGTAAGCCTCGCCGTCAGGGAACTTCATAGGCAGACCGCTTTCCATAGCCGTCACGTGATGCCACTGCATTTTGATCTGGCTCTCGTCGATAGGTGCCTTGAAGGGTTCTGTAGCTTGTGTCTGTGGCATACCCGTCACTTCAGCTACGTAGCCACCGTCGTTGCTGTTGGCTCCGTCTACGGGGTGATAAACAGCGAGCAAATAGCCGTTGCCATTGCCGTAGGACGTAGTGTACGAGTCCATGCGGCGGCCATGTCCGTAGTTGGGGTGGCAGTCGAGACACGAGCGGCGCACGGAAGCCGGACCAAGTCCCTTGAAGCCAGAGTTGGCTGACGTGAACTGACGCTCAAAGAACTTCTCGCCGGCGTTGAAATCGTCGATAAGTCCCTGTGCGGTTACGGCAGGTGATTCGTCTTCGTAGCATCCTGAAGCCACGTTATCGGTTGTTCCGAGTTCGCCGCCAGGATACCACTCCTCTTTAGAGAAGTTGCCGACTGCCTCGCCTACATACTTGCCGTCCGACTCCATTGGCTTGAAGTCATCACCCGACGGATCGCTGTTCTCGTCAGTACACGAGAACAGCGATAGAGAGAGGGCCATTGCTAATGAGCCCATGAGATAGATTCGTTTCATTGCTGTATAATTTTAAAAAGCCTTGGTTTTGTATTTCTAAACTGCCGAACAAGGCAGGGCGCTTAAAGCGCCTCCTGCTTGTTCACCCAGTCGCCAGCCTTGTTCAGCTCTTCGTCGAGAGCCGAAACAGCGTCGATGCAGTCCTTTACGTGCTGAGCTCCAGGAGCCTCAACAAACGACTTGCCGCTGTTCTTGGCTGTCTCAAGTGCCTGGATGGCATTGTTCAGAGCCGCTGTCAAGTCGTTCAGACCTGAGTAGTTCATAGCCTTGAGCAGGTTCAGGAGCGAGTGCTCTGCCGGAGAAGTAGCGTTCACGTCGCGTGTGCCGTAAAGCGTATTCTTTATAGAGTAGATGTTATCCTGATAGTCGATGAACGAACGGTGGCTGTAAGGCGACTCGATATAGTCGCGAGAGTCTTCTGCTGAGCCCGAACCGGTGGCTGTGCGGTAAGCCTGACCGAGCTTCTGGTCGGCAACCTCTGCGCAGATGTTAGAGCAACCGCCTACGAAAATCTGGCGAACAGTGCCCTGCCATGAGTTGTAGCCCGTTGTTACAGACGGCGAAAGCAGGAACTGACCGTAGCACATTGTGCCGTTGGCTGCCAGTCCGTTGTAGCGGAGTGAAGAGAACACGTAGCTTGCGTTGCTGAGCACGCTCTTTGTCTCATTGCTTGCTGCGCTGCCCATCCATGTGAACTCGAGAAGTGCGGTGATGTTGCGCACGTCGGCTGCTACAGCCTGGAGGAATGCGAGCTCGTCGATGCCCTTTACTGATGTCATGCCTTCTTCTGTCTCGTTAGCCTTGAGTGCGTCTACTGTGCGGTTCTTGCCGTCACGGAAAAGAACAAACTCCATGCCGTGGAAACCGAGTACAGACTGGAACTTGCTGTTGTTCTCTGATACGAACTTAGCTGGGTCGCTGCCCTTGAAGCCTGCTACAAGTGTAGGGTTCTTGAGGGCGTTCACAAGTTCGTCGTGGTCGAGAGGCCATGAGTCGATGTGCGGATCGAGCTCGTTGTCTGAAGCCGAACCATAGAGGAAAGCCTCGCTGCGCTCCCACTCGCGACGTGTGTCCTTGAAGGCTTCGCAAGCGGCGTCAATCTGAGCCTGTGTCATGGTGCCTGCCTCTGCTGCGGTGTAGAGAGCGGCTGTTGTTGTGTAGAGTGTGCGTGCGTTTGCGGCAAGTGCCTGATATGTGGGATAAACAACCTGGTTTACGTAAACCTTTGCTACCTTCTGCATCTCCTTGTCTGAAGAGCTTACGTTTACTGTAGCCTGACCAACCTCAGGAAGTTCGAACTCCACATCGTTGTTGTTGTCGTCACATGCTGTGAAGCCGAACGAAACGACTCCGACGAGGAACGCCATTACTAACTGCTTAAACTTTTTCATTGTGTCTTTGATGTTTTTTTATTATTACTATAGGAACTTTGTCTTTTTACTTTTAAAGGAATTGTCCTTGATAAGCCACGCCTATGTTCAGAGCCGGCTCGTCGTTATACTGCTGCTTGAACTTGCGATAGCTATATTCTGCCTTCACGCAGATTTGCGGCAACGGATAGTAGTTGACGCCGCCGGAGAAGATCTTCTTGCTTGTATACTCCTTCGATCCGCCGAGGCACGAGTTGTAGTATTCGAAATGGCCGAACACGTACATCTTCTGACGGGCTGCGCGCAACTTCTCAATCTGCGAGAAGACATCGTAGCCTACTTCGACGCTTGTGGCGATGGCGTGCGAACCGAACACCTGATTAGACTGGTATGGCTTCACGTACTGTGTGTTCGGCTTGCGCATAGCGCTAATCTCCTTCGCGTTGCTCACGTAGCCGTAGTCGGCGCTTCCGCGTGCCACCCAGTTGTGCGCGTTGTATGTGAAGTCGAACGCGCCGAGATAGATGTTACCCTTGATGCGCTTGTTGTTGCCCGTCTCCATGTCGTGCGGAACGGCGTTGTGCATCGACTGACCGAAGTAGCCGCTCAAGCCCAATCGCAAGCCGGGCACGGTATAGTTGTCCACACGCGCCACAAAGCCGTACTTGTTAGCCACCTCGAACTCGAAGGGCTTCGTTGTGCCGGGCTTAATCCAGTTGTCGCGCGAGAACTGCCATGCGTCGAGACCTGCAATCATCTGCAACTCGTAACGGAAGTCGCCGGCATGTCCCCAGAACGAAACGCCAGTCTGATGCCATGTGCAGGGAAGAATGGTGTTCTCGCCTTCGGGACGATAGACGGTGAAGAAATTGAGCGGCTCGTGGTAGGCGTTGGTCAGACCTACGGGCACGACAATATGGCCGGCACGTATGTTGGCGAAACGTCCGAACGACTTCTGAATCCAGAACTGCTCGAGCTCTACTTCGCCACCGCGCTCCTGCTCCTGCTCAAACTCAATAGATTCCTCTGCTTCATATTCTATAGCCGAACCGGTGCCGCCGTGCTCGAACTCAATCTCTGTGCCTAACGTCCAGCCATTGCCAAAGTCGTAGCCGAGGTAGATAACTGCATGCGGAATGTCGAAACGTCCGTGACTGGGGTCGTTCTTGTGCAGCTTAGCCGAACTGTATCTGTTGCCACTGTCGCTGTAGAAGTTGCGGCTGTAAGCCACTTCGCCGTATCCGCCGACGCTGAGTCGTGAACCTCGGGCATGCTGCATCACACTGTCTGCAGCCACTGTCTGCGCATTTGACGCAAGCGGACTGCATACTGCCACCGCTGCACACGCCATAGAAATGATTGTAGATTTCTTCATCTTTGTCATAATTTTACGAGTGCAAAGGTAGCTTGAAGAAAAAAAGCAGGCAATACTTAAAAATTGGTAAACGAAACGGACGCACGCCAATACCTACTTTTAGTGATTAAACCGCGGATATACATTATATAATATAGTATGAAGGCCAATACGTGGGTAGTTAATACCTAATCTATGCTATAATATCCAAGTAAAAATAAGTAGATAAATGTCAAAAAACGCCATATAAACACAAAAATAGGTAATGAAAATAAAAAAAAGCCGTATCTTTGCAGCACAAATGCAGAACAACAAAATATTTAGTATAGGAATACTCACTTTTGTAGCGCTCATCGGCAGCAACAACTGCACGATGGCACAGGAAATGGACGTGCAAAAGGCGCGTCCGACATTCGGTTTAGAGTATACTGGTGAGGTGCAGACCGACTTCAAGAGACTGAAATCGGTGAATCTGCTTGAGTTGGGCGCGCAATTGCCGCTCACGAGCAAGCTATCCGTTGAGTTGGGGTCGATAAGTGTGCTCACAACTGACGAGGACATACTCACCAACTGCCTGCAGAACTTCTCGAGCATCGACGCTCCGAACATACCTTTTGCGCTCACAACGGCGGGCTTGGCGTGGCAGATAAACGAGCGTCATCACGTGTTTGCAGGCATCCATCGCATAGACGATAACTATTTCTGCAGCGACATGCTCGGCTTGTTCACGCACAGTTCGTGCGGAGCTTTCCCCACCATCACCGCCAACTACGACATCGCCGCATATCCCGTATCTGCGCTCGGCATTCACTATGGTTATACGAAGGATGCTTTCAGCCTGGAGACGTCGCTCTACAACGGCGTCGGCTACAAAGACTTCAGCAAGAGAGACAATGTGTTCCGCATCTGCCCCGAAAGCGACGGCGTGTTTCTCATGGCGCAGGGCGAATACGACAAGAACGCGACGCGTGCATACGTAGGCGGCAGCGTGCTCTACAGCGACTTGCACGCTACGGTTCCGAAGCGTATGCGCCCCGTTGTCTGGGCTTATGCCGAGCAGGATCTGACGGAACGTTTCTCCGTGCTTGCCGGATATTCGCACGCCTTCGGCAACGACATCGCTTGCCACGACTTCTATCTCGTCTGCGGCAAGTATGCGTACAAGAAGGCTGAGTTCGGCGTGTTCTCTTCCTACACGCGTATCGACGAAAAGGACGAATGGGCGACTGAGCTCACCTGCAACATTCAGTTCAACAAGATATTCTCGCTGCAACCGGCGCTGCATTTTGCCAACACCGACGGCAAGAACAAGTGCGTAGGATTGGTAAGATTGGGAGTGAAGATTTAAGAGTAAAAAAGTAAAAGAGTAAAAAAGTAAAACGGACTTTCATAAATAAAAAGGTAAAGAAGTAAACGATTAAAAGCATAAGCTGCTGTGTTTAATCTTTTACTTCTTTACCTTTTTTATATATAGGGTAAGACAAAAGCAAGTTAAACTGCGAACAAAAGCAAGTTAAACTGCGTACATCGGTTGTTACCGCGAACTGGTAACGATATTACCTTTACGCGGTAACAATGTAACCGAAGTGCGGTAACAAGATTTTTGCTACGCGGTAATTATGCATTTGTTGTGCAGTAATTATGCATTTGTTGCGCAGTTGACAACTTGAAACCTTTCTAATACTCGTCAACGGCAAGAGTCTTTCTGTACTCTTTCTAATACTCGTCAACGGCGAGAGTCTTTCTGTACTTGTTCAGCTCGCGCTGCAATTGCTTCGTAATCTTTTCCGTACCCGGTTTGCCGAAGATGTTGTTCTGCTCGTGCGGGTCTGCCTGCAAGTCGTAGAGCTCGCAGTAGTCTACAGCCTCGTCCTTCGGTTCGAAGTAGCCGATTGACTCCAATCCCTTAAGCGTAGCATACTCGCGTGTGCCCGGCACGTTCTGATACTTGTTCTCAGGCACAGCGTCGAGTCCGCCCTTGCCGTAGAAATGGATGAGCTTGTAGCGGTCGGTACGCACGCCGTCGTGCTTGCGCACCATGTGGTATGTCGGATAGTCGTAGTAGTGGTAGTAGATGCTCTGGCGCCAGTTCTTCACGTTGTCGCCGTTGTCGAGTACCGGCATGAGCGAACGTCCCGGCATGTCCTTCGGCTGCTGAACACCGGCGAGAGCGAGGAACGTCGGAGCATAGTCGATGTTCTGCACAAGGCGGTTGCATACAGAGCCGGGCTTGGTGTGACCCGGATAGCTCACGATGAGCGGTGTGCGCAGCGACTCCTCGTACATGAAGCGCTTGTCGAACCAGCCGTGCTCGCCCATATAGAAGCCCTGGTCGGAGGTGTAGACGATCATTGTGTTGTCGGTGAGTCCGTTCTTGTCGAGATAGTCGAGCACACGGCCCACGCTCTCGTCAACGCTTGCTATCACAGACATATAGTCGCGGATGTAAACCTGATACTTCCAGTTGTCGAGGTCTTTGCCCTTGAGCTGTGCCTCGAGCAGCCGACGGTTGCGCGGGAAGTAGTAGCGTCCCCAAGCCGAGCGCTGTTCGGGAGTCATGCGGTTGATTTCGCCCATGAGAGCGTTGTACGAATCCTGACTGTCGGGGTTGTTGAGGTCGAGCATTTCGGGCACTTTGAAGTCCTGCTCCCAACGCATGTCGCGCGTAACCGACATCTTCTGCGTGCGAGCGGCAGAGCCGCGCGTAGCATAGTCGTCGTAGAAGTTCTCTGGCATCGGGAACTCCACGTCGTCGTACATGCCGAGATACTTCAGATTTGCCTGCCAGTTGCGGTGCGGCGCCTTATGGTGAAGGAGCAGGCAGAACGGTTTCGACGGGTCGCGGTGCTCGATGAAGTCGAGAGCATGGTCGGTGGTGAGGTCTGTAGAGTAGCCCTCCTCCACGACGAACTCGTTGTTGGTGTCGGTGCCACGATACTGCGGATTCCAGTACTGTCCCTGGTCGTTATACACATGATAATAGTCGAAGCCCTTAGGGTCGCAACCCATGTGCCACTTGCCCACAACGGCTGTCTGATAGCCAGCCTCCTGCAGCAGTTCGGTGAAGAACGTGCGCGTGGTGTCGATGCCCTCGCCCAGCTGGCGCTGTCCGTTCTGATGGCTGTACTGACCGGTCATAAGGCAGGCGCGCGACGGCGTAGAGAGCGAGTTCTCGACGAAGGCGCGGTCGAAGCGCATGCCACGCTCAGCGAGTCGGTCGATATTCGGAGTTGGTGCGAGTTTGGAGAGTGCGCTGCCGTATGCGCTGATGCACTGGTAGGCATGGTCGTCGCACATGATGTAAACAATGTTTGGATGCTGCTGAGCCTTCTGCTGCTGAGCATAAGCTGCCGTTACGCAGGAGAGGGCTGCAAGAGAAATAATTGATTTGCTATTCATTGTTTTTATTTAAGTAGGTTGTTTTTAAAATTTAAGTAGATTGTTATTTTTGAGGAGCTAAGCCTCCTCAAAGAGCGCATTAAGCCTAACTAAGCCTCTTTAAGCCTTCTAAGCCTCTTTAACCTTCTAAGCCTAAAGATAACTCAACACAGAACAATTAATAATTAATAATTAATAATTAATAATTCATAAGGTATTCAGCGAAGATGCGCGCTGCGCTCTCCACCTTCGCTGCACACGGGCGTGTCTTGTAGTATTCTGCTGTGCGAGGCGAAGCGACATAGCTTGAGTGCGCCTTCTCGTAGCCTTTCAGTCCGAGCAGTTCGGCGCAGATAAGCGATCCGTTCTGCGCTTTCGACTTGTTGAGCAGTTCCTGCACCACCTTATAACACATCGACTTGCCCTTGCGATCGTCGCCGTCAGTCTGTCCGCAGTCCAATCCGGTGAGGATAACGATGCCCGAAACGGCACCGCACATCATGCGCATACGCCCTACTCCACCGCCGAAACCCGCAGCAATGCGCTTAGCCATGCTGTCGTCGAGGTTGTACAAGTCGGCGAAGGCAGCCACAACCGACTGACAGCAGCCGTAGCCCTGCATGAAGTTGTCTACCGCACGCTGCACACGTGCCTCAAGTTCGGGAGAAAGTGGGAGTTTGTCTGTTGATTTGTCCATATAGCTTAGGTTTTTAATATATATATAGGAGAAGGATGTGTCAAAGTTTCAAAGACACAACCTTCTCCTACTTGATTACTTTAAAGGTTCAACGTGAATGTTTATGTGCGTGCGCTCGCCGAAATGGTTGCGCAGCTTGCGCTCAATGTTCGTAGCATGTGCGTGCGACTCGTTGAGCGATATCTCACCAGGCATACGCAAGTGCATCTCAATCGCGATGCGATTGCCAATGCGGCGCGTACAGAGATGGTGCATGCCGCTGACCTCAGGCTCACTGTGCACAATCTCTTCTATCTGACGCTCCTCTTCGTCGGGCAGACTCTTCTCGAGCAGTTCGTTGAGCGCTCCGCTCACGAGCATTGCTGCCGTACGGATGATGAAGAAGCTCACCACAACGGCGGCTATCGGGTCGAGCACAGCCCATTCCTTTCCGAGGAAGATGGCTCCGCCGATGCCTACAGCCGTGCCTATTGATGAGAGAGCGTCGCTGCGATGGTGCCAAGCGTTGGCAACTACAGCCTGCGACTGCACCTCCTTGCCTACTTTCGCCGTGAAGCGGTAGGTCCACTCCTTCATAACGATACTGAAGAGTGCTGCCCACAGCGCCACGATGCCTGGTTGCTCTATAGGAGAGCCCTTGAAAGCAGCCCACGTGCGGTAGGCTCCGCTGTACAATATGTAAAGTCCGACACAGAGCAATGCTACACCAATCATGGACGTGGCAAGCGTTTCGTATTTGCCATGACCATAGTCGTGGTCCTTGTCCTCGGGCTTGGAACTTATCTTCACGAACAACAGCACTACGATGTCTGTCATGAAGTCGGACAAGGAGTGCACGGCATCGGCTATCATCGCAGCCGAGCCGCCTAAGATGCCTGCCATGAACTTGAACACCAACAGCACAATGTTGACCACGCTGCCCATGAGCGTGACAAAGTAGATGCGGTGCTCTCTGTCTTTTGTTTCCATAATATGTAAGAACTCTATTTGTTTAGGACTCTACTATCAGAATCCTATAGACTTAGAACTCGCTTGTGAAGTGGAACTTGATGTGCTTGAAGTCTTGCTGTGCCATCGAAAGCACGTAGCCAGAGTCGGCGAGGAACACATCGCGACCGTCGCGGTCCTTTGCCATATACTGATACTTGCGCTTCTTGAACTGGTCGAGTTCTTCGGCGTCGTCGCTCTCTATCCAGCAAGCCTTGTGCAGGTGTACCGGCTCCCAACGACACTTAGCGTTGTACTCGTTCTCAAGACGATACTGGATAACCTCAAACTGAAGCTGACCCACGGTGCCGATAATCTTGCGACCGTTGAACTGGTTGACGAACAACTGCGCCACACCTTCGTCCATAAGCTGGTTGATGCCCTTCTCAAGCTGCTTTGCCTTCATCGGGTCGTCGTTCTCGATGTACTTGAACATCTCAGGTGAGAACGATGGCAGTCCGCGGAAGTGGAGCTTCTCGCCGTCGGTGAGCGTGTCGCCAATCTTGAAGATGCCGTTATCGGGCAGACCTACGATGTCGCCCGGCCAAGCCTCGTCGATGGTGCTCTTGCGCTGAGCCATGAACTGTGTTGGCGAAGAGAAGCGCAGAGTCTTGTTCTGACGTACATGCAGATAGGGCTTGTTGCGCTCGAACTTGCCGCTGCACACCTTGCAGAAGGCGATACATGAGCGGTGATTGGGGTCGATGTTGGCTGTAATCTTGAAGATGAAGCCCGTGAATTTCGGCTCTTCAGGGTCTACCATGCGCTCCTCGGCCTTTGTGGGGCGTGGCGACGGAGCTATCTTGATGAAGCAGTTGAGCAGCTCCTGCACACCGAAGTTGTTGAGAGCCGAACCGAAGAAGACCGGTGCCACCTCAGCCGAGCGGTATGTCTCTACGTTGAATTCCGGGTATACGCCGTCGATGAGTTCGAGGTCGTCGCGCAACTGCTGCGCATCCTGCTCGCCGATCTGTGCATCAAGCTCTGACGAGTTGACGTCTACCTCTACTTTCTCCGTCACACGCTGCTTGTCGGGCTTGAAGAGGTCGAGTTTATGCTCGAAGATGTTGTACACACCCTTGAACTTGGCACCGATATTGATAGGCCAAGAGAGCGGGCGCACGCTGATCTGCAACTCCTCCTCCAACTCGTCGAGCAAGTCGAACGGGTCGCGGCCCTCGCGGTCCATCTTGTTGATGAAAATGATAACCGGAGTATTGCGCATACGGCACACTTCCATGAGCTTACGTGTCTGTGTCTCCACACCTTTTGCTCCGTCGACAACGATGATGGCTGAGTCGACGGCTGTAAGCGTGCGGTAGGTGTCCTCACAGAAGTCCTGGTGACCCGGTGTGTCGAGAATGTTCACCTTGTAGCCTTCGTAGTCGAACTCCATAACTGATGTTGACACCGAGATACCGCGCTGCTTCTCAATCTCCATCCAGTCGGACGTAGCGCTCTTGCGTATCTTGTTGTTCTTTACTGCACCTGCCACCTGAATCTGTCCACCGAAGAGAAGGAACTTCTCGGTGAGCGTAGTCTTACCGGCGTCAGGGTGTGATATGATGGCGAAAGTTCGCCTGCGTTCTATTTCTTGATTCATACTTTTCTTTAATGGCGTTTAAGCCGAACTAAGCCTTCTTAGGCCTCTTTAAGCCGAGGAACAGACTTTTTACTCTTTTACTTTTTTACCTTTTTACTTTTACCTCTGCCTCTACATCTCGTCGTCGTCAAACTTGAGGCCTTCGGTCTTGTCCTTGATGTGATAGTCGCTGAGCATGCCGAGGAAGGTAGAAATCTCCTTGATGGCATGTTCGGTATCTGGACTGATCGTCTTGTGCTGCAGGCGCAGCATCATTGTGCCGTAGAGCGCGTTGAGACAAGTCTCCACCTCGTTCACGTCCTTGTCGCCCTTGTTGCGCAGCTCGACAATAAAGGGCAGCACACGATAATACTCGGCGTTGTAGAACGGGAAGCGAGAACTCTGCAACAGCTGGTTGTGCAGGTCGTTCATGTCCTTCACTACAATCTGGTTGATGGCGAGATGTCCGCCGTCGCGCTTGCCTTCCGAGTTCATCATAGTGATGAGGGCGCCGTACCAGTCGACCATCTCCTCGCGCTGCTCGTCGCTGTACTCGGTGAAACGCGATATATACTCGTTCTTGATGCGCGAGAGCTGGCAGCCATAGGCGCGGATGATGTCCTCCACCTGCCACATATAGAGCACGAACTCCGCCGTGCTCTTCTTTCTTAATTCCTGAGAAATAAACATAATTATCTTTTTCAATAGGCCATTCTAAGCCTCTTTAACCTTACTAAGCCTCTTTAACCTTACTAAGCCTCTTTAACCTTACTAAGCCTCCTTAACCTTACTAAGCCTCTTTAGGCCTTACTAAGCCCTCCCCGACGGGGAGGGTTGGGAGGGGCTCCCTTTTTACTTTTAATACGGCAGCGTGTAGAGGTTGAACACCGTACCAAGGAGCATTATCAGCGAGAAGATGACCACTATGCAGCCCACCACACGATTGATGATGAGGATGCCGCTTTGGTCGAACTTGCCGCGCACCTTGTCTACGAGCCACGACAGACCGAACCACCACAGCATGGCGCCAAGCACAATGCTCGCATAGCCTATCGACATCTCCAGCGGACGCTTCGGCACCACAAAGGCAAACTGAGCGAAGAGGAAGATGAAGAGGAAGATGATGAGCGGATTGGAGAGCGTGACGAGGAACGCTGTGATGCCGTTGTGCATAAGCGTGCCTTTCTGCGGCTTGGCGCTCTTGTGGATATTCTTCGTTGGGTTCGAACGATAGCAGTAGATGCCAAAAATCAAAAGTACGATACTACCACTTATCTGAAGCAGAAAGCGCGTGCGCTCGTTGCTCACAAAGTCCATAACGAAACTCATACCGACACCTGTGAACAGCGCATATATAAAGTCGCTGACACACGCACCGATACCCGTGACAAAACCATACCAGCGACCTTTATTCAGAGTTCGTTGTATGCAAAGCACCCCCACCGGCCCCATCGGAGCCGATGCCATGATGCCAATCAGTATTCCATGGAATACAAAGTCTAAAATATTTAATTGAATTGGAAACTGCATAACAACTGCAAAATTGCGAATTTTATGCGATATAGGCAAATTTTAGTGTTAAAACTTTGTCCGATTAAGACATTTTTAATACCTTTGCCCATAGACAAGTGGAACTTGTCTTACCAACATTACTATTAATTTACTAAATAAAGCAAAGAAATGACAGAAGATTTATTGAAACCGTATGTAATCGGTTTGGACCTCGGAGGCACAAACTCTGTGTTTGGTATCGTTGACAGCCGTGGTGAAATTAAGGCTACCACAGCTATCAAGACTCAGGGATATGGCAACAACGTTCAGGCTTACGTAGACGCAGCTGTAGACGCTCTGCAGATCATCATCGACCAGGTAGGCGGCATCGGCAAGATCAAGGCTATGGGTATCGGCGCTCCTAACGGCAACTACTACAATGGCACCATCGAGTTCGCTCCGAACCTCGAGTGGGGACGCGACGGCATAGTGCCTTTGGCTAAGCTCTTCAGCGACAAGCTCGGCATCCCCGTAGCGCTCACCAACGACGCTAACGCTGCAGCCATCGGCGAGATGACTTACGGCGTAGCCCGCGGCATGAAGAACTTCATCGTCATCACTCTCGGCACAGGCGTTGGCTCTGGCATCGTAGTGAACGGACAGCTCGTTTACGGCTGCGACGGTTTCGCTGGCGAGCTCGGCCACGTTATCGTGAAGGAGAACGGACGCGTCTGCGGATGCGGACGCAAGGGCTGCCTCGAGACCTACTGCTCGGCTACCGGCGTAGCACGCTCAGCACGCGAGTTCCTCGCTAACAGCGACGAGCCTTCATTGCTCCGCGAGCTCGACCCTGAAAAGATCACTTCTTACGACGTGTCTATGGCTGCAGCCAAGGGCGACAAGATTGCTCACGAGATCTACGAGTTCACTGGCCGTCTGCTCGGCGAGTCGTGCGCTAACTTCGCAGCATTCTCTTCACCCGAGGCATTCATCTTCTTCGGCGGTCTGACAAAGGCAGGCGCTCTGCTCATGGACCCGATTAAGAAGGCATACGACGACTACGTGCTCAACATCTACAAGGGCAAGGCTAAGTTCCTCGTAAGCTCACTCGAAGGCTCATCGGCTGCTGTGCTCGGCGCATCTGCTGTAGGCTGGGACATCCAGGACTAATACATCAGCCGGCGGCGAGGCTCTATGCGCCCCATCGCTTGCTTGAACCGAAAAGATGCACCACACGGTGCTACAGAACAGAACCCTATAAAGGTTGCTGTGCAACACAAGCACACCGCCTTTATAGGGCTTTTTTATGTCAGGAAGGTAAAAACCGCCAACTTTTACGTTCTAAAATTTGGTGGTTTGAAGCATTCGCTATAAATTTGCAATTGTATAATTGTATAATTGTTTAACAAAAAATCCATCCAACTACCCAATATGTACGCAATCATCATCAACGCCGTAGCCATCATCATCGGCAGCTCCATCGGAGCCTTGTTCCAGCGAGGCATCAGCGAGAAATATGTCAACGTGCTAAACACCGCAATGGGCCTCTGCGCCATCACCTTAGGCATGAACGTCTCGATGGAGAGCATGCAGAAGACAGAGTATCCCGTGCTTTTCATCTTCTGTCTGTCTATCGGCGGACTCGTAGGCACTCTGCTGAAGATGGACCAGCGCATGGACCGCGCCACGCGCAGCATCTCTGCCACCAACCTCGCCGAAGGCATCACCACCGCCATTCTGCTCTGCTGCGTAGGCACACTCGCCATGATGGGCCCCGTAATGAGCGCGCTCTACGACGACAACACCTATCTCATGACTGCCGCCACGCTCAACTTCGTCACCGTTCTGGTGCTCGCCTCGTCGTACGGCTTCGGTATAGCGTTCACGGCCATCGCCGTGTTCGTCTGGATGTCGTCAATCTACGGCATAGCGCTGCTCTCGCAGTCGCTCATCTCGCACGAACTCATCACCGAAGTGTCGCTCGTCGGCGGCATTCTCATCACCGCTTCCGGCTTGGGCATTCTGCATATCAAGGACTGCAAGACCATCAATCTGCTGCCCGCCCTCTTCATGCCTATTCTGTTCTTCGCTCTGCGCGCCCTTTGCGCCCACTTCGGCATCAATTTCTAAACCACATAACGCATAATACGCGCAGCTTATACAACATAACGCATAGGCATAAAAAAACTGTGGCGCAACTCTCAACGAGCAGCGCCACAGTCACTATGTTTAACTTGAAAAAAATTCGTAATCAATGAAGATTCTCACGAGCCTTCATGGCTACCTTGTTAAACAATCGTTACCTTAAACCTAATAACTAAAAACCTAAATCTATTACTAC
>NZ_JAHQUY010000059.1 GCF_019052365.1 Leyella stercorea | reverse complement strand
GACTTCGGGCAGGGTTTTTATTCTCTTTGGAGTTTTAGCGGACAGCAATAAAAAACAATTAAGGGGATATGGCAAAACGCCATATCCCCTTTTCTTTATATTATCAATCAAATGTGAAGTGTCACCAATCAATGTGAAGTGTCATCAATCAATGTGAAGTGTCACCAATCAAATGTGAAATGTCATCAATCAAATGTGCAGATATTGTTTTACGTAATCGACAACAGCTTCCTTCAGTCCCTTTGCATCTATAATCTCCACGTATTGGGCGTGGCTCAGATAGAACACCATGAGCGGATAGAGGTTGTATGTGAAAGTCTCCAGCATCCACGTGTCGCTGCCGTCTTGTCTGATATAGCGCGATATTCCTGGATAATACTCCTTAAGAGCAGTCACAGCCTGCAGTTTCAGGCGGAGTCTGACGTCAATCTTCTTCTCGCCCGACATGTGGAACGGGTCGATGCTCAGTTGTTTGTGCTTCTCCTTAAACTTCCACGGTTCGTCGGTCATCACTATCTTCTCGGCGCGCGAGATGCGGAATATCTTCACCTTGTCCTGTTCAGCCTCATAGCAATGAACATACTCGTTGTCGTCGATATGGAACGGTTCTACGATGCGGTTCTTGATAGTGCCGCTGTTTATCGACTTGTATCCCATAAACCGCACTCTGCGCTTCTTCTGTATAGCGTCCTTCAGAATGATTATCTTGTCGTCGCTCTTGCGCAGAGCCTCCTGTCGGCGTCGGCGTATGTCCTCGATTGTCGACTCGTCTGTTATCTGCGCCGACGAGTTGTTCTTTCTGAGGTATGTCGTTCCGTCTTTCAGATAGACCACGTCGTACGGATACGGCTCCACGACGATGCTCACCACGTTGTGCTCGTTGATAGGTTTCAGCGTCACGTATTTCCAGTAGGTTTCGCCGAACCAATCCTCGCCCTGTCGGTTGATGTGTATCATATAAGCATCGAGAGTGGGGCTCATGCCGAATTTACGTGCAAGTGTGTTGAGGTCGTTCTTCAAGCCGACAGGTATGCCCTTGTCGTCAACGCCCAGATAGAGCACGCCGCCGCGATTGTTCATCATGGCGCAGATGCCGCGGAAGATGTTGTACGACTGCTGCTGCACCTTGGCGTTGGTAGGCGCTTCGAAGAACGAGGTCTTGAACTCCTTCATATCGTCTTCCTCGCCGAAGATGCCCTCCAGCTCGTTAGAGAGTTCGAGCGTAGAGTCGCCGTCGGTCACAACCGACAGTTGGTTGAGTATCTGTTTCTTTATGCCTCTGAGCGTCTTGTTCTCAAGAATGCCGCACAGGCGGTTGTACGACTGCACGAGCGATGCCGTCTTGCTCAGCGTCTCGTTTTCGCTCTCGATGTAGCGGTCGAGAGTGTCGCTTGTAGCGTCGTATCCCTTGGCAAAGCACGAGAGAATCTTCAGGATGTCGGCACCGTTTGTCACGGTCTCCTCGTCCTTCAGGTCTTCGGGCGTGTCAATCACGGCGATGGTGTTCCACTCGTCGCTGTCAGCCTTGGCGAAGAGTATGAGCGTCTTGATATACTTGGCTATGTAGTTGCAGTATTTCTCGTCCTTCTCGCTCTCAATCAGTGTGCACAGTATGCGTATTACGCTGAGTATGCGGTAGCGCAGCATAGGGTTAGTTTCATGACTCTGCAATACGTTCAGCGTGTTGAGATATTCCTTTACGAACTCCGGCTGAATCGCCTCCTGCTCCTCCTCCTTTTCGGTTATAGATATATGAGAGAGCGAGTCGATGAAGCGTCTGAGCATCCTCGGGCACACGTCGTCTCGCGAGATGTCTGTTTTCTCTACCTGGTAGTCAACGATGTTACCATAAAGACAGCCTTTGAATTCGCCGTAAGTGTTGCATTTCTCAATCTCAATGTATGCACTACGGTCGTTGTCGTCAAGTTTTTCATCCTCCTCTTCGGTCAGGTTGAGATAGACCATGAAGCCCTCGTCAGTCCAGAACTCGCGCAGCTTCAGAACGCCGCTCACCGCTTTGTGGTTATGAGCGTCGAAGCAATCGCCGGGCTGTGCGTTGTCTTC
The DNA here is from genome assembly GCF_019052365.1 of Leyella stercorea. Taxonomy (GTDB): domain Bacteria; phylum Bacteroidota; class Bacteroidia; order Bacteroidales; family Bacteroidaceae; genus Prevotella. The sequence continues at coordinate 15,762 of NZ_JAHQUY010000059.1, read as the reverse complement.
TATATATTCAACAAACAGGTCGGTAAGGCTGAACGTGCTGTTCGCAGGGTTGACATTTACGTTGAAGCGGTCGCCCACATTCAGCACCTTCGCCCACACCTCGGGGCGGTATATCTTAGAGAAAATCTTCAGATTCTGCTCGAACACCAGCTGACCCTCAATCTGAGCATAGCTCGGGTCGATAGTCTTCACCGCAATGCGCAGCGGCGTCACCTCCGTCACCTCTACAGGTACGAGTTCGCCTTCGGTATAATTCAGAAGTCGCTTTGCGCTGGCCTCCTTCTTGCAGCCCTTCATAGCCTGCAGAATGTCGTCTACAAACTCCTCTATAGCCTCCACGTCGTCTTTCTTCGACTCCTTCAGCTGCAGGTCTTGCGTATAACTCACATCGAAGCCGTACTCGGGCAGCAGGTGGGTTGTCGATTTCGGCATGTACTTCTTATCGTGCACATCCTTGTTGTAGGTGGCAAGCATTATCTCCGCATTCTTCACGGCTATCAGGCCCTTGCCCTCGCAGCAAGCCTCTGACTTGGTAGCGAACCTCATCTTGAGGAAGTTGACAACGAACATGTCGAGCGAGAAACCTATGATGTCGTTCCACGAGAAAGTGAGCACGTTGGGCATGTCGTGCGTCATCAGTTGCATAGCCATGCCGATAAGCTCGGGCACACTTCTATAGGCGAAGGTGCTGCGGTTAAGAGCCGTGGTGGTGTTCTGCATGCAGAGGCACACCAGGTTGTTGAGCATCGTGAGCAGCACCAGCTTGCGTTCCTGACAGCTGGCGTCCTTCACTGCCAGCAGCCATGCGCCGCAGAGCCTTGTGTTGAATGTGAGCACCTCCTGCGCCTTGTCCTGTCTGTACATGGGCGCACCGGTTCGTGCTTCGACAAGAAGGGCTACACGCTCCTTCAGCAGTCGCAGCGACTCGGTGTACAGCGTATCGTAGGCATTGCCCGACGACTTGAGGTAGCTGAGAAAGTCCTCAAAGTATTCGTCTATATGTGTGGGTTTAGGTTTGAGCCAAATAGTTCCGTTTTCCATTTTTTGTATGTTGAATATATTTCACGAACAAAGGTATAGTTTTTTAGCGAAACATACAAATTAATAATACTATTAGGTATAAAACAAAGCGAGGTAACAGCATTACCGCATAGCGGAAATACTGTTACCTCACTTCTGTAATATTGTTACCGCGCCTTGGTAATATGCTTACCAGGTGCCGGTAACAAGCGTTGTCTTAAGTGCAAGCCAAATCTTGCTTAGGCTTTCCGCAGCATTTGGTTGCGGAAAGCTAAAGATTTAGTTGCGGAATACCAATCCGTTGCTGTCGGCGTCGATCGTAATCGGCTTCTCACGCGACACTTCGTCCGAAAGAATCTTCTTCGAAAGGTCGTTGAGCACGCAGCGCTGTATGGCGCGCTTTACCGGACGTGCGCCGAACTCCGGGTCGAAACCCTCGTCGGCGAGGTAGCCGATGGCTGCCGGCGTGACGTTGAGCGTGAAACCCTGCGGCTCCAGCATCTTCTTCACGGCGTTCATCTGCAGCGTAACGACCTGGGCAATCTCCTCCTTCGTGAGCGGCAGGAACATGATGGTCTCGTCGATACGGTTGAGGAACTCCGGGCGGATGGTCTTCTTCAGCATCTCCATCACCTTCTCTTTGGTGTCGCCGATGACATGGTCGCGGTTCTCGGGCGTGATGCCTGCGAACTGAGCCTGTATGTACTGGCTGCCGAGGTTTGAAGTCATGATGATGATGGTGTTCTTGAAGTTGACGGTGCGGCCCTTGTTGTCGGTGAGGCGTCCGTCGTCGAGCACCTGCAAGAGGATGTTGAAGACGTCGGGGTGAGCCTTCTCAATCTCGTCGAAGAGTACGACAGAGTAGGGCTTGCGGCGCACAGCCTCGGTGAGCTGACCGCCCTCGTCGTAGCCTACGTATCCTGGAGGCGCACCGATGAGACGGGATACGCTGAACTTCTCCTGGTACTCGCTCATGTCGATACGCGTCATCATCGTCTCGTCGTTGAACAGATACTCGGCGAGAGCCTTCGCCAGCTCCGTCTTGCCGACACCCGTAGTGCCGAGGAAGATGAACGAAGCGATAGGACGCTTCGGATCCTGCAGTCCGGCACGCGAACGTCTTACGGCGTCGCTCACGGCTCTGATAGCCTCGTCCTGTCCGATTACGCGGCGGTGAAGCTCCTCCTCAAGGTGCAGCAGCTTCTCGCGTTCGCTCTGCATCATACGCGTTACGGGTATGCCCGTCCAGCGGCTCACAACCTCGGCGATGTCGTCGGCTGTCACCTCCTCGCGTATCATGGCGTTGCCGCCCTGCGTCGACTTCAGCTGGTTCTGTATCTGTCGGATGTCCTCTTCAAGAGCCTTCAGTCTGCCGTAGCGTATCTCAGCCACGCGCTCGTAGTTGCCTTCGCGCTCGGCGCGCTCAGCCTCGAACTTCAGCTGCTCCATCTGCTGCTTGTCTTGCTGAATCTTGTTCACCAAGCCCTTCTCGCTCTCCCATTTAGCGCGGAACGCCTTCTCCTGGTCGCGCAGTTCGGCGATGTCCTTGTCGAGCTGCTTAATCTTCTCGGTGTCGTTCTCGCGCTTGATAGCCTCGCGCTCAATCTCGAGCTGCTTCAGTCGGCGCGTAATCTCGTCGAGCTCCTCGGGCACAGAGTCGCGCTCCATGCGCAGCTTTGCAGCCGCCTCGTCCATAAGGTCGATGGCCTTGTCGGGCAGGAATCGGTCGGAGATGTAACGCTCCGAAAGCTTAACGGCAGCTATGCAGGCGTCGTCCTGTATACGCACCTTGTGGTGGTTCTCGTAGCGCTCCTTCAGTCCGCGGAGGATAGAGATAGCCGAGAGCTCGTCAGGCTCGTCGACCATTACGGTCTGGAAACGACGCTCCAGAGCCTTGTCCTTCTCGAAGTATTTCTGGTACTCGTTGAGCGTAGTGGCACCGATGCTGCGCAGCTCGCCGCGCGCAAGTGCCGGCTTGAGGATGTTGGCAGCGTCCATAGCGCCTTCGCCACCGCCCGCACCTACGAGCGTGTGAATCTCGTCGATGAAAAGAATGATGCGACCGTCTGAGTTGGTCACCTCTTTTATTACGCTCTTCAGACGCTCCTCGAACTCGCCTTTGTACTTGGCTCCGGCTACGAGTGCGCCCATGTCGAGCGAGTAGAGCTGCTTGTCCTTAAGGTTCTCGGGCACGTCGCCGCGCACGATGCGCTCTGCCAAGCCCTCAACGATGGCTGTCTTACCCGTACCCGGTTCACCTATTAATATAGGGTTGTTCTTAGTACGGCGCGAGAGAATCTGCAGCACGCGGCGTATCTCGTCGTCGCGGCCTATAACAGGGTCGAGCTTGCCCTGGCGCGCCTCCTCAACGAGGTTCTTGGCGTACTTCTCGAGGCTCTGGAAGTTCTCGTCAGCCGACTGCGACTGTATCTTCTCGCCCTGACGCAACTCCTGGATGGCCTTCACGGTGTCTGCCTCGGTCATGCCCGCGTCTTTCAATATGCGGCTCGCCGTAGAGTTCACCTGCAAGAGGGCGAGCAGGATGGGTTCGACGCTCGTGAACTCGTCGCCGTTCTTCGTGGCGAAGTCCTGCGCGTGCTGCAAAACGGCGTTGGTGTCGTTAGAGAGGTAAGGCTGTCCGCCCTGAACGCGCGGCAAGCGCTGCAATTCGGCGTCGGTTACGCTCTCCACCTGCATGGCATTCACGCCAAGCTTCTGGAAGATGAAGGTCGTCACGTCCTTTGCCTTCACAAGCAGAGCCTTCAGCAAGTGCATCGGTTCGATGCTCTGCTGTCCACTGCGCTGTGCGGTGTTCAAGGCTTCTTGAACAACCTCCTGTGCTTTGATTGTGAATTTGTCGAATGTCATATCGTTCTCCTTTCTTTTTGTTTTCTTGTTTTCTGCAAACTATAACACAAACTATGTTCCAATACGTTATTTATGACAATCTGTCACGGTTTGAGGCGTTTGTATTGAAAGATAACGACAATCTGTCAGAAAAGAAAGCTCTTTTGCCGACTCTGTTCTGATTTTCTATGGCGTTCTTCTTTGCCGTGTAGAAAAAATTTGATACTTTTGCATTTATAATTTATAATGTTACTGTGCGGCGCAGAGTGATGCGGTGCGCAGACTGAACTATGCAAACAAACAACTAAAAACCATCTCTATCAAAAAATGAAAACCAAAAAGTTTTATCCGTGGCTGGTAGTGGCGCTGCTTTGGGTGGTGGCACTGCTCAACTATATGGACCGACAGATGCTCTCTACCATGCAGGGCGCAATGAAACTCGACATCGTTGAACTACAGAAGGCTGAGGCTTTCGGCGCTCTCATGGCTGTGTTCCTCTGGATATACGGCATCGTAAGCCCGTTCGCAGGCGTGGTTGCCGACCGCGTGAGCCGCAAGAAGCTCGTTGTGGGCAGTCTGTTCGTATGGTCGGCAGTAACTTATCTCATGGGCTACGCTACCGACTTCACGCAGCTCTACTGTCTGCGTGCGCTGATGGGTGTGAGCGAGGCGCTGTACATACCTTCGGCTCTGTCGCTCATCGCCGACTGGCATGAGGGCAAATCGCGCTCGCTGGCTATCGGCATACACATGACCGGTCTGTACGTCGGTCAGGCTGTGGGCGGATTCGGCGCTACCATCGCCGCTACGTTCTCATGGCATAGCACATTCAACTGGTTCGGCATCATCGGCATTGCCTACTCTGTTGTGCTCGCACTGCTGCTGTACGACAAACCGAAGGCTGTGGCTGTAGTTTCGCCAGACCCCGCAACGCAGATGAAGAAGGAGAGCGTGTGGCGCGGACTCAGCGTCGTGCTTTCTACATGGGCGTTCTGGGTGATACTCATCTACTTCGCCGTGCCGAGCCTGCCGGGATGGGCTACCAAGAACTGGCTGCCTACGCTCTTCGCCGAGAACCTCGGTCTGGATATGGCGGAGGCTGGTCCAATGTCTACCATCACTATCGCGGCTTCGTCGTTCGTGGGCGTGCTGCTCGGTGGCGTAATGTCGGACAAGTGGGTGCTGCGCAACATACGCGGACGCATCTATACCAGCGCAATCGGCTTGGGCATGACTATCCCGGCGCTCATTCTGCTCGGCTTCGGCCATAGCGTTGTGGCTGTAGTAGGAGCCGGAATGTTGTTCGGCATCGGCTTCGGCATGTTCGACGCCAACAACATGCCGATACTCTGTCAGATTATCTCAGCTAAGTATCGCGCTACGGCTTACGGCGTGATGAACATGGTGGGCGTGTTCGCAGGCGCTGCCGTTACTCACCTGCTCGGCAAGTGGACCGATGGCGGCAATCTGGGCATGGGCTTTGCGGTGCTCGGCGGCGTTGTCATCGTGGCGCTCGCGCTGCAGCTGGCTTGTCTGCGCCCAACATCGGATAATGTTGAATAAATGTTGAGGTGGTGAGATGACTCTGCTCTATCTTAATCCTCCCAGTTCTTTCATTACTTTTCATCCCGCAATTGAAAACAATAAATTAATAATCAATTAAAATAAACAAGACTATGGAAAAAATCGTAGGACTTATTGACGCACCGTTTACACCGTTCTATGCAAATGGTGACGTTAATCTCGAACCAATCGAGGCTTATGCAAAGATGTTGCAGAAGAATGGCTTGAAGGGCGTGTTCATCAACGGATCGTCTGGCGAGGGATATATGCTCACAACCGAGGAGCGTATGCAGCTTGCTGAGCGTTGGGTGAGTGTGGCTCCCGAAGGCTTCAAGGTTATTGTGCATGTAGGCAGCTGCTGCCTGCGCGAGAGTGTGCGCCTTGCTGAGCACGCTCAGAAGATAGGTGCATGGGGCATCGGCTCGATGGCACCTCCGTTCCCGAAGATTGGTCGCATCGAGGAACTCGTGGAGTATTGCGAGACTATCGCAAACGCTGCTCCTGAGTTGCCGTTCTACTACTATCATATCCCTGCGTTCAACGGCGCATACCTGCCGATGGTAGACCTCTTGAAGGCTGTCGACGGACGCATCAAGAACTTCGCAGGCATCAAGTACACTTACGAGGCTCTCTACGAGTACAACCAGTGTCGTCTCTACGGCGGCGGCAAGTTTGATATGCTTCACGGACAGGACGAAACAATCCTCCCGAGCCTCGCTCAGGGCGGCGCTCGCGGCGGCATCGGCGGCACAACCAACTACAATGGTCGTGAACTCGTGGGCATCATCGACGCATGGAACCGCGGCGACATCGAGACAGCTCGCGAGAAGCAGAACTTCTCTCAGGAGGTTATCAACGTTATCTGCCACTTCCGCGGCAACATCGTGGGCGGAAAGCGCATCATGAAGCTCCTCGGATTCGACCTCGGACCGAACCGTGTGCCGTTCCGCAACATGACTGACGAGGAAGAGGCTCAGATGAAGAAGGAACTTGAAGAGATCGGATTCTTCGAGCGTGCAAACCAGTTCTAATGTCAACCAGTCAACATAACAACATATCACCTTTAAGAAAATGAATGTAAAGGAATATATCAAGTCTTGGGCTGAGTCTTACAAGAAAGATCTCACCGAGAATATCATGCCGTTCTGGATGAAGTACGGCTTGGACCGCGAGAATGGCGGCGTCTATACTTGCGTAGATCGCGACGGATCGCTCATGGACACAACAAAGTCGGTGTGGTTCCAGGGTCGTTTCGCCTTCATTTGCTCGTTCGCTTATAATAATGTAGAGAAGAATCAGGAGTGGCTCGACGCTGCAAAGTCTACACTCGAGTTCATCGAGAAGCACTGCTTCGACGAGCAGGGTCACATGTACTTCTCTGTAACTGCTGAGGGCAAGCCGCTGCGCAAGCGCCGCTATGTGTTCTCGGAGACATTCGCCGCAATCGCGATGTCTGAGTATGCTCTCGCTACTGGCGACCAGCATTGGGCTAAGCGCGCCATACAGGTGTTCGAAGACACACAGCGCTTCCTCGCTACACCGGGCTTCCTGCCCGCTAAGTTCGAGGCTGATGTGAAGCTGCAGGGCCACAGCATCGTCATGATTCTCATCAACGTAGGCTCTTGCATCCGCAAGGTTGTAAACGATCCGAAGCTCACACAGCAGATTGACGAGTCGATTGAGAAACTGAAGAAGTACTTCATCCATCCGGAGTTCAAGTGCTTGCTCGAAACGGTAGGCGAGAACGGCGAGTTCATCGACACCAACATGACTCGCACCATCAATCCGGGCCACTGCATCGAGACCTCTTGGTTCATCATGGAGGAGGCAAAGCTGCGCGGCTGGGACAAGCCGATGTTCGACATGGCGCTGCAGGTGTTCGACTGGTCTTGGGACTGGGGCTGGGACAAGCAGTACGGCGGCATCATCAACTTCCGCGACTGCAAGAACCTGCCATCGCAGGACTACTCGCAGGACATGAAGTTCTGGTGGCCGCAGTGCGAGACCATCATCGCTTCGCTCTACGCTTATCTCGGAACCGGCGACGAGAAGTATCTCTATCGTCACGAGCGTATCAGCGAGTGGACATACGCTCACTTCCCCGACGCTGAGTACGGCGAGTGGTACGGCTATCTGCATCGCGACGGAACAGTGGCGCAGCCGGCTAAGGGCAACCTCTACAAGGGTCCGTTCCACATTCCGCGTATGATGATAAAGGGCTACATGCTTTGTCAGGAGATTCTGAAAAAGCTCGAAGCATAAGCATAAGAGGGTGCCATGCACCCTCTTAATTTTTATTACTATTATGAACCGATTTCTATCCTTATTCCTTTTTCTTTCTGCCGCATTGTCTCTTTCTGCTCAGCATGTGCGCAGCGTTGTTGGCTTTCCGGCTGCTGAGCCCGGCTATTCGCTCGGCGTCTCGGCATGTTATGCAGGTCAGATTGGCGACTATCTCGTTGTGGCTGGCGGCTGCAACTTCCCCGAAGCTGGCAAACCGAAGAAATATTACGCCGGTGTGTACGCCGCACGCATGGACCGTGCGATGCTGCAGTGGCGCTTGGTGGGTTTTCTGCCCGAAGCGGCTGCGTATGGTGCTACGATTGCCTGCGGAGACAGTCTGCTGTTCCTTGGCGGAAACAACACAGACCACGCTCTTGCTGCGGTTTATAGCGTTCGTCTTAACTCTGCCGGCACAGATGTCTCAATAAATCGACTCGCCGACCTGCCGGCTACGGCGGATAATATGGCGGTGGCGCTTGTCGGAAACGACGTTTTTGTTGTCGGTGGCAATCAGAACGGCAAGCCGTCTGCTGATGTTCTGCGTTATAAACTCGGCGCAAACTCGGTTGCTCAAGGTTCAAACTCGGTTAATCAATGTTCAAATACAATTGCTCAAGGTTCAAACTCGGTTAATCAAGGGGCAAATTCAACTTCTTCTGCCGATCTTCGCATTCCAGGCGCGCCTCGTGTGCAGCCCGTAGCCGCAGCGTATAACGATAAGTTGTACGTTTGGGGCGGATTCTATGCCGACGGCGAGCAAAGCAAGGTGCATACTGATGGTTATGTGTACGACGTGAATGCGAAAGAGTGGGGCGCTTTGTCCGCTCCGCGTTCTGCGGATGGCGAGGAGATGACGCTTTCTGGTGGCATAGCGTGGGCTGATGGCGACCACTTGTACGCCACTGGCGGCGTCAACCGCACGATATTCCTCGATGCGATAAGCGGTAGATACGAATGTGTTAAGAAGGACGATTACCTCAAGCAGCCAATCGACTGGTATAAATTCAGCGGCAATCTTTATGTCTTTGATGCTGTCGCAGGGCAATGGCTCACTACGACGTTCGCAAATCAGACTCTTGCACGCGCCGGTGCGCAGGCTGTGCCTACACCGCTCGGCGTGTATTATATAGGTGGCGAGCTGAAGCCGGCGCTTCGCACGCCACAGATTGTTATAATTGAGAATTGAGAGTGGAGAGTTGGGAGTTTCTTGAGTTGAGAATTGAGAGTTGAAAGTTGAGAGTTATGATTACCATTGTAAAACTATGGTTTAAGCGTTAGCAATAAAGCATATCATAACTCTCAACTCTCAACTCTCAACTTAATCAGTTCTCAACAGGAACTGCTTAATTGTATCCGAACTTACCGATATTCTCTTCGCTCGAACTTTCTTCCTGCGCAATCTTACGCATGTGTTGCTCGTAAGCCTGCGCCAGTCCGCCCGTACTCGTCTCCTTATAGAGCGACGGCAGGTCGTGACCTGTCTGCTTCATCACCTTCACCACGCGGTCGAACGACACGCTATGCGTTCCGTCTGAGAACGAAGCATAGAGGTTGGCGTCGAGAGCGCGAGTTGCGGCGAAGGCGTTGCGCTCGATACACGGAATCTGAACCAGTCCGCACACCGGGTCGCACGTCATGCCGAGGTGGTGCTCCAATCCCATTTCGGCTGCATATTCTATCTGCGACGGACTGCCACCGAACAGCTGGCAGGCTGCGGCTGAAGCCATGGCGCATGCTACGCCCACCTCGCCCTGACAGCCCACATCGGCGCCCGAGATAGATGCGTTCTGCTTCACTACGTTGCCAAAGATGCCGGCTGTAGCGAGAGCGTGCAGAATGCGTGTGTCGCTGAACTTATGTCCTTTTGCAAGATGGTAGAGCACGGCGGGCAATACGCCGCACGAACCGCAGGTGGGGGCTGTGACAATGGTGCCGCCCGATGCGTTCTCCTCGCTCACCGAGAGGGCATAGGCATAAACCAGTGCGCGCGACTGCAGCGACTGCTTGTAGCCGCTCGCCTTAACGTAGTAGATAGGACCCTTGCGCGGCAACTTCAGCGGACCGGGCAGTGCGCCTTCGTGGTCGATGCCGCGTTCTACAGACTCCTGCATGGCGCGCCAAACCTCCATCAGATACTCCCAGATGTCCTCGTCCTCGCACTCGTCAACGTACTCCCAGTAGCCGCGTCCGTGATTCTCGCACCACTGCTGTATCTCGTGCAGCGTGTTCTTCTGATACACCTCGCGCTTGTTGTTGAACCAGCGGCTCTTCTCGCCTTCCGACAGTGCGCCGCCGCCTACGCTGTAGCATATCCACTCGTTCATACGGTTGCCTTCGGCGTCGAACGCTACGAACTTCATGCCGTTCGGGTGATAGGGCAGGAACACCTTAGGCTGCCACACGATGCTTAGCGGAGCGATGGGGCGCAGCACTTCGTCGATTGCTACGTCTGTCATGTGACCTCTGCCCGTTGCAGCCAGGCTGCCGTATAGTGTCACCTCGAACGATTTCGCGTCCTTGTTGTGCGCAGCGAAGGTCTGTGCAGCCTTCTGCGGTCCCATTGTGTGACTGCTCGACGGACCTTTGCCTATTCTGTATAATTCTTTTAACGATTTCATAGTTGTATGTGAGTCTTAGGATAAAAACAAGTTGATATATTGTTGCTTACAAAGTTACGATATTTTATTGATAGTCACAAAGCAAAGCCTTGCTTGTTCGGTTCAAATTACGCTTTATTAATTTGAAACATGTTAAATATGTGTTAAATGCAGCGTCCGCATATTTAGAATTTCCCTTTCTTGCGTTATTGTTTATAGAGAGGGCAGGGCGCTGAGCTGTTCGTTTCAGTGCTTTCCTATACATATATATAATGTGCAACTGAATAATATATATAATGTGCAACTTAAATAAATAGGAGATAATCTTATGAGAAAGTTTTTTTTGATGTTGACGGCTGCGATGTTCGTGCTTACGACGTCGTTGTATGCAACAGAGAAGAGCGAGAAGAAACTTAGCGTGAAACCTTTCAGCGTGATAAACGTTGTTGGTTCGCTTAAGGTAGTGTACGAGCAGGGTAGTACATACGAGGTTCGTCTTGTGGGCGACGCCACAGCATTCGACCAAATACGCGTAGGGAGCAATGGTTCGGATCTGAACATCTCAAAGCACGGCAAGGTCATTGGCAATGTGTATGTCGAAACTTCCGATTCGTCGGACAGACGCAGCGTTGTTGTGCACGTAAAGGCGCCGGACGTGAGCGTGTTCAATATGAGTGGTAGCGGACAGATTGTTGTTGGCAAGATGAAGTCTACGGCTGTCACGTTCAATCAGGCTGGTTCGGGCAAGATTGCCGTGAGCCAGGTAGTAGCCAGCCATGCCAACTTTAACAACGCTGGCTCGGGCACTATCCTTGTCGACGATGTGAAGGCTGATTATGTAGGACTGACGATGGCTGGTTCGGGCACAATCAACTGCCGAACAAGCAAGGCTGACAATCTTAATTGTACGCTTACCGGCTCCGGTCGCATCTCTGTTTCGGGTGAAGCCGGCAACTATAAAAAGTATGTCTTAGGTTCGGGCAAGATAAGCGACAGTATGTTGAAGTACGATAAACTGCTCAACATGGGCAGTAATGTGAACGTAACAGGCAATACTTACAATTCGCGCAGACCGGACTCTCCCGACGGCGTCATCATCGCCCGTCCATAATGCGTGCCGCCCCAGCACTTATGCGTGTAAAAATAGAATAAAGCTAATGAATACCCGACTACCGTGAACCAAATACAGTTTGAACAGATGTCGCCACAACTGCGCAACATAGCTCAAGGCTATGCCCGCCGCTATCTTGCGCGTGCCGATGATGCGGACGATGCGGCAAGCGACGCGATGCTTAGGCTTTGGGCTGTGCACGACTCTCTCCGCGACACAGCCCATGCCGCTCGTCTTGCGGCTGTCATAGCTCGCAATGTGGCTATCGACATGTTGCGACGGCGGCGCCCGACAAGCATCAGCGGCGACGAAGCGCACACGTCCTGGCTTCTGCAGCAGGAGTCGGACAACGATACTCCAGAGAGTCAGCTCGAATGGAAAGAGGACGAGCAATGGCTGCACCAGCGCATAGAGCAGTTGCCGCCGCGCGAGATGCAGGTGATGCGGCTGCGTCAGACCGAGCGCCGCACCAATGAGCAGATTGCTGCCATATTAGGCATCAGCAAGGATTCGGTGGCGACGATGCTCTCCTCGGCACGACGTAAACTATTCAATCAGATAAAGGAAAGGAACAGAACATGACAGACCGACAAATAATATCACTTCTGAAGCGCTACATGGACGGCGCCACTACCGTTGAGGAGGAGACCGCATTGACGGAGTTCTTATGCACGGCTACCGACGCCGACCGACCTGACGCTATATCTGCCGCCGACTGGAGCGCGTATCGCGAGATGTTCTGCATGTTCGCTCCAGAAAAGGCTGAGAAAGACCTGCAGAATGAGGCTGCGGTTCCGACCGTGCAGCGCTTCACGCTGCGCAAGGCTGCTCTTTGGGTGGCATCGGCTGCTGCCGTTGCTGTGCTTGTGTTTGCTGTTTCTGCGTTGCTTCCCGACAATACGCCGTCTGGTCAGTCGTCGAACGCGCCGTTGGCTCAGCAAGCAGCTCGCCTTGTGCCTGCCGATTCTATCGCCGACAGCATTTCTGCCGAACAACCGCAGCGTATTCTCGCGGACAGCGTGAAACAGCAGCCCGAGAAACAGCGCCTGCACAAGTCTGTTCGCCCTTACTGGCAGCCGCGTCCGCCAAAGGTGTATGTGGCTGAGGCTGACAGGAACGCATCCACTCATGCAGACTCCACCGATATAGAGGAAGCTGTGCGCCAAGCCGACATCCTGCTTCATGCTATAAATGCCAACCAGTCGGCTGAAATCAATCAGCTTGAGCTTCAGGCTATGGAACTGTTCGAGGCTGACGACGCTGAGGCTGACGAGTACGAGTCGGAAGCCACGGGCAACAGCATACAGCAATAATCTCTAATAAAGAAAACATAACAAACAACCCTGTAAATATATTACGTATGAGACAGATTTTAATAATGGCAATATTCTTAGTGCAGACGTTTGCGGCTTCTGCGCGGAGTAATATCGAAAAGGTGTTCAAGTTCGTGCTGAACAATCCTTCTACCGAAGTGCTGTCAAGCTCCGACTATAACGTAGTTTGCGTCGATAGCGGCGTGAGCTATTGCAAGTTCACCGAGTTCACCGTTCCTGCGAAAAAGAAGGAACTCTTCGCACAGATAGAGAAGCAACTGCTACTTGCGAAGTCCGACGCCTACGATGTGTTCATCAAGAAGCCGGGCAGCAGCTCGTTCGCCAGCAAATGTCAGTACGACTATGGAGCCAACAACGAATACAGCGTAGAACTGGGCTCTTACATGTCGCACGCCTACTACGGTCTGTGCTTCAAGGACCCCGCTGACTCCATGCGCCGTCACGCCTATCTGGCTGTATGGTTCAAGGATAGCCGCAAGTATCATTGCTACTACTATCACATCTACGGCGTGATGCCGGCTCGTTTTAAGGAGTTCAAGTCGGGCGTCAGAGGTGCATTGAAGCCAATTAATAAGGGCAGCATGTTGCGCACGCAGACCGTCCTCGACGACAACGGCGTCACCACAACCACCTACGACAACGACGGCAATGTGCGTGTCTTCAATTCGCGCTCGTTTTCTTCGGCTATGGCTAACGAGGTGAAGACCGACATCGACTTCATGCTCATGTTCGGCAATCTGCGCGCTGCCTTCCTCGACGCCATAAAGGATGCCGATGCGAAGACGCTACAGACAGGCATCGTTGTCAAGATAGCACGTCTGTGCCGAGAGCATAGCAAACTGCTCACCGATAACGAGAAGCAAACCTGCACATCAATCATCGACGAGATGAAGAGTACGCTGAAGAAGGTGAACCCCGACACGTTCATGGACGGCGTGCTGCAGGAGGCGCGTATAGCGGTGGCTAAATAAATCTGTGTCGTTGTCCGAATAGACGTATTGTATTGACGTTAATAGAACGTATTGTATTGATAAAATGGAAAAAGCGAGTAGCTGAGGCTTCACAACCTCTGCTACTCGCTTTTTATTGTTTCTGCGTAAGCCGTCGCATTATTAGTACGGCTCATGTCTGTTGTATATCCGTAGAACAATCGCTTATCCGTAGATAATGTTGCCCTGCTCGTCGCGGTTCTCGTCGAGGAACGACTTGTTGTACTGTGTCATACCGCGCAGCGACATACCCATGCTCGAGAAGCCGCCGTCGTGGAACAGAGTCTGCATCGTCACCTTCTTTGTCAGGTCTGAGAACATCACAACGCAGTAGTCTGCGCACTCGTCTGCGCTCGCGTTGCCCAGAGGCGACATGCGGTCAGAGAAGTCGTACAGACCGTCGAAGCCCTTGATGCCGCTGCCCGCTGTGGTGAACGTAGGCGACTGAGAGATGGTGTTGATGCGCACGCCCTTCTCGCGACCGTAGATGTAGCCGAAGCTGCGGGCGATCGACTCCAACAGCGACTTGGCGTCTGCCATATCGTTGTAGCCGAAGAATGTACGGTGAGAAGCCACGTAGGTCAGAGCCAGCACCGAAGCGTTCTCCGACAGAGCGTCGAGCTTCTTTGCTGCCTGAAGCATCTTATGGAACGAAATTGCTGAGATGTCGAGGGTCTTGTTCAAGAAACCATAGTCAAGATCGTCGTAAGTACGCTTCTTGCGCATGTTTACACTCATTGCGCAAGAGTGGAGCACGAAGTCGATCTTGCCGCCCAAAGCCTCCTGGGCCTGAACGAAGAGGTTGGTCAAATCCTCTACAGATGTCGCATCTGCCGGGATTATTACTGCGCCGGTCTTCTTGGCGAGCTCGTCGATTGTACCCATGCGGCAAGCCACCGCTGTGTTGGTCAATACGATCTGTGCGCCTTCCTCAACTGCACGTTCTGCTACTTTCCACGCAATAGATGCGTCGTTCAATGCGCCGAAGATGATACCGCGCTTTCCTTTCAATAAGTTAAAAGACATAATGTTCTATTATTATATAATGTATATTATCCTTGTTAGTGAACTCTAATGGAATATTCTGTACACTTATGCACAATCTTTTTGCCATTTCCGACTGCAAAGGTATAACTTTTTGCACACCTACCAATAAAAGTGTGCAAAAAACTGCATCTTCAACGCAAAATACTTTCGTTTTCTGCACAAAACTCTCATAGTGTGCAAATTTTTGCTGACAAAATCAAGCCCTTTTCCCCACCAATTACCCCTACACATTATAATATATATAATACAACCTCTCAACTTCCGTTGCCCGAAACCACAACCTTTGTCATCGTGCTCCGTCCGCCGTCCAATCGGATTCCGTCCGCCGCCCGATCAGATTCCGTCCGCCGTCCGATCGGATTCCGTCCGCCGTCCGACCCACATCCCGAATATTTTCATCACCCACTCACAATACATACACCATAACCTCCAAACCCTCACAAAACACATCCATTCCATCTATACCCGCATTTTGGCGTTTAACCCCCTAAAATCGCCCATTTTGGTTGATTTAAGTCAAATTGAGCCTAAAAATGAAGTTTTTTTGAAACTTTTTTGTCAAAACACTTGCATGGTAATGATTTTTGTTATACCTTTGCATCCGCTTTCGAGAACGAACTAATCGAGCTAACAACGAGATAATCGTCGGGGTAGAAAGCAAAAAAATGAAAGTTTGTGCAAGTCGAGTGCAATGAAGCTCGCTTCAATTGCCGAGGCGCCGCCAAACTTATGAAAAGAGTTCTTTGAAAAGATTTACATAAACAGACAAGTAGTACAAGAAGCAAGTCTTACATTATTTATAATGCACAGACTTGGGTAAAATACGAACCGTTAATCTTATATAAGGTTAAAACTTCAATAATAAAGGAAGCTCGTTCTGAACAGATACAAACAAATGCCGATTTCTTCGGAGGTCAGCAGTAAAAGATATTTTACAATGTAGAGTTTGATCCTGGCTCAGGATGAACGCT
>NZ_JAHQUY010000058.1 GCF_019052365.1 Leyella stercorea | reverse complement strand
TTTTATTGCTTATTATCCGCACCCAAAAAGTTGCATTTATAAGTTGAACTCAAGAAAACAAACTCAGAAAAAGATGAAATATAGCCATTGGGTTTTGTTATATTGACAACGCCATCACGATCAAGTATAAGGAACTTATAACCATTTTTGAATTCATTTTTTATTTGCTCCCACTCATTGACTGTTTTTAAATCTACTATTTCCTCTACCAGTTCACACACTATATGAGATATGATATCATGGCACTCTTGGATAATCTGTACATCATTGCTTGGAATCATTATTATTTCTTCTGCTAACAAATCAATATCATGTACGCATTGTCCTGTGAAAACTATTGATTTTATATTAGAATTCTTACACACATTCAATGCTTCTATGATATTCCTTGATTTACATGATGTTGTAAATGCAATAAACACATCTTTCGTTGTACCAATGCCTTCTATTTGCCGAGAGAAAATTCTTTCAAATCCAAAATCATTTCCTATACAAGTTAATAGAGATGCATTGGAACTCAACGATAATGAGGGAAAAGGTGTTCTGCTATTTTTTAAACGCCCCATCATTTCTGAGGAAAAATGTTCTGATTGAGAAGCTGAACCACCATTTCCAGCTGTGATTATTTTTCCTCCGAGTTTTAGGCATTCAGCCAAGATTTGTGCAGATTTTAATATTTTATTTTGAATTCCAACATTTTGAATGATTGTATTCAAAATAGCTCTACGTTGCTCTAACTTTTTATTTATTTTTACTAGTAATTCCATTGGAATCGAAGAAATTAAATAGACATTAGAAATGCATTCGGTATATACGCTGTAACTACAGTTACCAATTCGTCCACAACCACTCCAACTCTTTGCTGTCCCTGCCATCTTGCGACTCTGCCAATCACTCCCTTAAACGCACCATCAATCACCTTTACCAACTGTCCTTTCTCGAACTTTGGCACTTCACCTAATGACACGATGGTATTGTCCGCATCGGCTGCACAGATGATTTTTAGACTTTCCATCTGATAGTTGGGAACTATCAATGGAGTTTTAGCAATTCTACGCCCAATATGGATGTGGCGATAATAAAAACGAAGGAATGGGAGGTTTACGTTGTCGTAAACGAAAGATTTGAGTTGTTCTTCGGTACCGTAGGCGAAGAAGATGTTTGGTAAACGTGACTCGGTAACAACTTTGCGCTTACCTTTTATAAGTTTTACAGTATCTGTAGTAGGATAGAAAGCCGTGACACCTTTGGCTGTCATGTAGTCGTATGCTTTTTTCTCTCTACCATAGGTGGTGCGTAAAGCATACCAATGAGGAATCTCTTCCTCCTTTTGTACTTTAGATTTACTTAATATATGGACACTTCTGGTGGACACCCCTGTTTGTGAACTCTCAGCGGAAACAGTGCTTTGAGCTTCGGGGAGGGCGTTGGAGGTAAGTCCAGCGCAAGGAGGGAATTCACCACCTCCTGGGGTGTGCACATCTTCTGATGTCCATTCATCGACTTTCATATCGGTGCTAACTTTTTTCTAGACAGAAATCCGTTAAATTGCGACAGAAAAAAAGCGTGGAATCGTCCTGTTGTCTATTCCACGAACCGAGGCTCTAGCAATTGCCTATTATTGTCGAACAGACAACGTCAGAGCCCACGCCGATATGAAAATCGCTACCGCAAAGAGACCTATATAACACATTTGACTGCGCCCGAAAGGGTACAATCTATGCTTACAAGGTCTCCACGGGATTGATATAATCACACCCGGGACATCTACCGTTGACCACGTTCAAGACAATAATATTACCGTGAATTTGCTAGATTTCGGTCCGTCTTAAACACAGCGTCGATAAACGCCTTCCATTATGTCTGGATTGTCTTCCCACCCAAAGCCCGCTTTCGTATAGATATGTCATGGTTGACTTCACTACACTCAGCACGGCGTAGGCTGCCGACTCGGTTATCATGAAAGAACTCGTCTTACAGCGACAACTGCGGTCTGGCTATACAATCCGAGTGCAAAAATACGAAAATTTATTGAGAAAAGACAAGAAATGACAGGAAATATAAATACCACAATACAAATTTAAGACTATTTAAGTCTAATTGCTTTAATATCTCGGAATTTTTGTATATACAAATGCTGTTCTTATGCAATTTTTGTATGTTATTAGGCCAATATACTTGAAGTGCCGATGAAGTATAACTTCGACAGGTTATGAAGTGCTACTTCGATGGTTGATGAAGTAATATTTCGTTTTTATGGGATGTATAACAGTTGAAGTTCTGTTATTCTTCGCCTTCTGATAGACGGAATGTGTCTGCCTCTCCATCTACAAAAGTCAAGGTAATCTTTTTCGATGTTATGCAATCCTCGTTCTATCTTCTGTAGTAGTCGGCTCTTGGGAAATCTTTTGTTCCCTAATATTTTATAGGGTCCGACATTGTAGGCAAGTACGGCAAGGAGTAGTGAGTCCTTTCCATACTTGCGGAACATAGCACATAACTTGGTGAGGTCGGAGCGTAACAGGGAATCGGCTTGCTGATAAGTAAGGTTCTTCTTGAACTTCTCATGTGGCAATATTCGATGCCCCCATCCGATATAGGGATAGTTGCGCTTGATGTCGTGCCACCCCTCATAATACTTGATGCACCGCACGGCTCGCTCAAAGGGTGGCAAAGCAAAGATGCCCAAGTCGGTTTGGCTTGGGCTATCGTTTATAGGTGTTTTGTTCTGTGCCACGATGCTCTGGCACAGAAACAAGAGCATTAGGGTAATATATGTTCTTATCTTTTTCGCCATGGATGTTGTTTTTGTTTTACTTTTGGAGTGTCATTGGCTTGTCACTTGGCATTCTTCTTGTTGAATATCTCTGCTATCATGGCTTTCACGTCCTCGCCAACTTGCACGAAGTTCTTATAGAGGATGCGCTCACGCTCATCACGGCTCTTAAAGGTGTAGAACTTGGGCAGTGGCATATACTCGCTTTCTTCTTTCTTGATGTCTGCCATATTAAAGTCGGTCTTGCAATAGAACTTACTGGTTTTGAACTCGTCGCTTTCCTGTATGTTCATACTGCCATTCATGCCGGTCTTGGTTGCCACAAAGTCCCTTGCCGTCTGACCGCAGATCCATCCTGTCGGCATGTCCGAGATTTTACTGGCTGGTACAAGACTGTCCATATTCTCATTCAGGTTGATGCTCGTCTTGTCTCTATCGATGGTCACGCCTTTCTTCAGTTGCACCACCTTTCCAAAAATGTCAGAGGATAGCCATTCCAGAGTTTCCTTGCTTCGTGCAGAACCGCTCACCACATTGCCTACGGTGGTGATGATCTTTTGCATGCCCACCTTTCCGTAGTCTGCTTCCAACTGTGGCAGTTCCTGGAATCCCAAGGCTACGCTCACCTTGTTGCTTCGGGCTGTACCTATCAGTCGGTCTATCTTATGGAAGTAGAGTGTAGGCAACTCGTCCACGATGATGCTCACAGGAATGTTCTTGCCTTGCCCTGTGTTCACTCGTGTCACCAGTCGGTTGAGGATTAGGGCATTCAATGCTCCGATGATGCTCTCCATTTCTGGGTCATTGGCTATCAGCAGATAGCTCGGATTCTTCGGGTCACTGACCTTCAGGTCGAAGTCATCGCCGTCCTTGTGGAATATCCAATAGCTTTCCTTGGTGGCAAGACGTGAGGTATAGACACGCAGTGTACCTATCATACCCTCCAACTGCTCCATTGCCTTGTTCTTCAAGGCGGTCTGGAACGGTCCCAATAAGGGTGCTACCTCATTGTCGGTCTCCAGCACATTGAAGATTGTCTGGTAACTTTCGTTCAAAAAACTAAGAATATGAGGCATATCGCTATACTTGCCCAACCAATAGGCTGGCTCCACTTCTTCTCCTGCATGGTTAAACACCTTACCGGTTGGCTTCATCTGCATGGTCTTCGGATCAAGTACTTTTTCTGCTATCAGTATCTTACCATCCTTGTCGTATGGCTCTTTGCCATAGTTGATGAAGAAGTAGATACAGGCGGCGAGGAAGTTGACGGCTGAGGTCTGGAAGAACTGGTCGCTGCCGCCACCGCCTTCCTTCTTTCCTTTTTGCAGTGATTCAAGTAATGTCTCTGCGGTCTCGCTCGCTGCTGCCAAGTTATTGATATACTTCTGCTGTATCGGGTTCACTCGCTTGGAGTATTCCACATCCACGAAGTTGATGATGTTGAACTTGCAGCCTTCTGGCAGTTTCCCCAACTGTTGGTTCTTCTTGTATTGGTAGTACAATTTGGTTGCCAATGTCGGAAACTTGTAATCGTAAACGACCATGGCAAAGCCTTTTGCACTATGCTGTCGAATGAACGGCTCGATGATGGAGAATGTTTTACCGCTACCCGGTGTGCCCACTACCCAGGTGCCACGGAATGGGTTCACGATGTTCACCCATCCCTTGCGGAACTTGCCCTTATAGTAGTAGCGCATGGGTATATTCACGCTGTATTTGTTGTATTCCTCCTTTTGGCACTGCTCAAAACTCTCGTTTTCAAAGTTAAAACGGTCTTTCATCAGTCCTTCCTTCAGGAACTTCGAGATGTTATCCAAGGCAACATGCACCAGCACCGTTCCGATGATGGTTGTCACCATATAGAGAATGGTGTTCAATCTTAGGGTATAGAGACGAGTGTCCATTGCATAGCCGAAGAGCCACACGGACAGTGTCAGCAGTTCCACGCCACTCACCAGTGGGTACAGCACCTGTCTTCGGGCATCAAACTCCAGATGTTTCTTGTTTCTCGTTCCTACACAGGTGATGCACACCAACAGAAATGTCACCACCTTGCTATACACCAGGTTCCCGTCATGGTAGATAAACCACTGCTTGATGCGGTCGTGCAGGTCACACACCACACCACCAAAGCCGTCTATAGCCCTTGGGTCTATGGCATACTCAAAGAACTCCATCAACACGGATATGTAGATGACCGCCCTGAATATCTTGTAAAATCCTTGTAGCTCCTTGCTTTCTTCCATTGGATATGATTGCTATTTTAGAAAAATCGGATTGAATGAGTCTGCCGACAGCACATCGCTATAGTTCACTTTCAATGAGATGGTGCGACCGCTGATTTGGTTCTCCGTCATTTCAATGGTTAATTGCTTGTCATTCGGGAATGTCATTTTCCGAATGACTATCACATTGCGGTAGCCATAGCGGAAACGCTTGGTCTGCTCCAACGTGAAGACAGGATGCAACTCTACCATCTGTGAGTTGGTTGCCTTGGCGGTCTTTTTATCCGTCAGCTTCAATCGTATTTGGTCTATATCAAATGGCACGTCTGTCTTGTTCTCCACCGAGAAGTCCAAGAAGAAATAGTCGCCCGACGAATAGATGTTGTTCAGTCGCATCACCATTTTATGGGCTTTGGTCTTCACATTGTTCACATGGGCTCCCGAACTCCAAATCTGACGAGCATATCGAGCCATATCCGTAGAGGACAATGTGACCGCAGGATTGTTATAGGCATTCTTTTCTATCTGTTGTATCTCCTTATCCGTCACTGCCTCTTGCAATCTTGTTGTATAGAGCAGCGCATACTGGGTACGGTAGCGTTCTGTCACAATGGTCACGATGGCAAGCACTTCACCATCTTCATGCAGTCCCTCCTTGGGCTTCAGTCGTACGGTATTGTTGATGGGTTGGTCTCCTGCTATCTTGTCGGTGGATATATCCACAAAGCGGATGGGTTCGCTTGCCGTAATGACTGTAGTCACCTGCTCGTTCACAGTCAGCTGCTCCATCTCCTGGTAGGTGCAGGGCTGATAGCTCTCTGCACTGGTCTGTTGTGCCATCATTGGAATGGCATTTATTGCACACATTATCAGTGCGCCAATGGTCTTCTTGATATTCATATGGGGGTAATGTTTACTTTGTAGTGTTTAACGTTTACTTGCTCTTGGTACCTTTGCTGTTTATCAAGTACACAAAGGTTCCGTATTTCAACTTTACCTTGTTCTTCTTGATAGCCTTGCCTATGGCATTGCTTGTTTTCTGATAGGCATTCTGCATGGTCTGCATGCCCCATTGTGAAAAACTGCTGCCAGTATTGGTGGTATTCATATCCACATTCCCGGTCACGGCTCCGCTTGCCACATCCTTGCTGGTCTCTCTAAACTGGCTGCTTGGCACATACAAGCCTTCCATGCCGTCTGTGTCATAGAGTGACAGGTTGATTTTCACTATCTCGTCATCCACCAGTACGCTTTTCACCGTGCCTTTCACTCGTTGTGAACTGAAACCGCTCATGGTGGCATACAGGTATGCGCCTTTCTTCACTATCATCTCACCGATTTCCACATCATCTAACAGTCTCAAACGTACACGGCTTCCATCCACGGCTTTCACATTCTCGTCAATGATAGCCTTTATCAGTGTCGGCTCTTTCTCATTCACAGCCAAGGTGTTGAAATAGTCTGATGATGTCTTCACCTTTTTCACCACCTCACTTGGCTTGTCATTCTCGTCTGCTTCCTTTCGGGCATTCTCATTCACCTTGATTTTGCCCTCAATGTTGATACCGCCCTTGGCTGTAGCTGTTATTTCATCGGATGCTGTTGCTGAAGACGATGAGTTCTGTTGCGTGGTTTGCTGTCCCTTCAGCCTTGCTTCGGCAAGTGCCTTGTTCAACTCCGCCAACGCCTCGTTCTCTCTTTGTCGCTCATGGGCTTCTTGCGCTTCTCTCGTTTTCTCCAGTTCAGCTTGCCTCTTGGCTTCAGTATCCAACTGTTGCAGTTCTGCATCCGAATACTTGCTTTGGTATTCTTCTTTTTCTTGTTCATTGTCTCGGTCTATATTCTCCACGGCACTATGGTCTTCTATCTTGCCGTAGGCGTTCAACATGTTCTCATACTTGCCACCAATACCGTCACCGCCCTTGATATGGGCTTGTGGCAGGTTCGGATTCAGATATTCCGTGGTCTGCATATTGGCATCCTTCTTCTCCGCCACCTTGGTATCAAAGAGGTCGAAGATAAAGTAGGATGCACCGAGCAGTGGAAGATAGACAATCGCAGGTAGCATGTACTTGGGTTGTCTGAAATTGATTCTTTCTGTCAGCTTCATCGTTATTTGTCTTTATGAGGATGGCGTGCATCCTCATTGGTCCTTACTATGTTCTTTGCATTCCCCATATTCTGATGGCGAGCCTTTATCAGCGAGTCCTGTCTCTCCGTGGCGGTGCGTCGCTCTCCTTGATAGTGATAAGCTCTTGCCATGCGATAGATGTTGAAACTGAAACTCACACCTACAAAACCGAACACGATGACCAGGAACAGTGTCTTATGCAGGTCGGCAAACCTCTGTACCTTAGCTGCGGCCTTGTCGATTCTGCACATCCTGGCAAACTTTCTTCCGGCTCTCACGTCTCGCTCATAGCGTTCCTTGTATTTGGGATCGTCCTTGTCAGGCATCTTCTCCCCAATGAGCATCTGCTTAAATCCTTTTGTGTTCATCGTTATTTTTTTACCTTTTTACTTCTTTACCCTTTTACCTTTAATAGTTCGACTTTGTCTTCTGGTCAATATCCTTGTTGAGCAAGGTTCGCCAGTTCACTATCAGCAATCCATGTGGGTTGTTGTCAGTTCTCGGCACTCGTTTCAACTGTCCTGCCGTCACCAGTTCACGGGTCAGCACATTGGTTCTACGCTCGATGCGCTGTCTGCCGTAGTAGGTGAACTCCATCTTCTCCTTGTTGAACTTGATACTGTCACAGAAGATGCTGAACACGGCACTCGTTCCCATGATGTTGGAATAGAAACCCTTTTCTTTCAGCGTATTGTACTGCGCCAATCCTGTCTCATCTACCAGATACATGGCTTTCTCCATCGTGTATTTGATGTACTTGTCATCGGGTGCCAATGTGAAGAAATAGTGATGGAACATCTCGATATGGCTCTTTGCTTCCACATCCAGTGTCTCATCCATCGTTGTGCGCTGTACCAGAATCGGTACATTGCCGTCCAACACATAGATTTTGTTCTGTGCATCCACCACCATATTTTTCGCCGTCCAGATGCTACTGATACTTATCAGCACGCATCCAACCAGAAACAGGCTACAGATGATAGTCACCAACTTCACCTTATTCTCTAAATTCTTGATTACCATTGCTATAATATTTTTTACCTTTTTCACTCTTTTACTTTTTTACCTTTATCAGTGCATCACATGGGCAAGTGTCCCCTGTGCCGACATTTTGGCTTGCTGTGCCACACCCTCACCGAAGTTTCTGGTAGAGAATGCGGTATCGCCCTCTGGTATCATCCATGCCGCAAGGTCTGGAACCAAGTTCAGACACTTCAAAGCCACGATACTTGCTGCCATCAGATACCCTGCCGAGAAGAACGAGTTCTGCAAATATGCCGCCATCGTCTGCTCACTGGCGGTGATAGCCGTCAGGTTCTCCACCTGTATGCAGAGCACGATGTCGAAGAGCAATAGCACGTAGAAGCCCACGAAGTAGAGCATGGCTCCATAGAAATGCACGGTTAGATACCTTGTCAGCCACTTTGCCCAACTGCTTTCCCATTTCGGCAATAGCGAGAATGCCCATTGTATCGGTCCGAATATCGTCAGCATTCCCAGTAGTATCTGTTGACAATAGATGGTGCTCCACCAACCGATACGAAACACGATCAATGCTATCAGCATCACAATCTTGTCGATGTTCACTACGGCTCCTGCAGTCAGTGAGGTAAACCACAGCTTGGCTGCGTCCTTTTCCATATTGGTCACTTCATCTACACCTGTCTGCTCCATGGTCGATTCCACCAGATTCGGGTCTGTTGTTCCCTTATGGGCAATGTCTGCCTGGGCTTGTACGTTGGTGTACATCGTGTCTCTGGTGTAGATGAGCTGCTGAACTTCCGTAAACTTGTCCTCTATCTGTGTGGCTTCCGCCTCATATAGGTCATGGGTATAACTTCCAATGGAGTTTGGTATGTAACTCAGAAAGTCCAGTACGCACCAATTGCTGCCACTGTTCGTCATGCCTGTATCGGCAGGTGGGTACCACCAACAGAGGATGATGCTTATCACCAATGGCTTGAATAGTTTCATCACATCCAGTGGCTCATGCTTCACCATCATCTTGTAGGCCATGTTCGCTGCCACCACGATAGAGAAGAGGGCGGCTAATGCCATACACATCTGGACGACCCACCAAAAAGGTCCGTTTGAGCCTGTAAAAGTAGCGTCGCACAGAAACTCGTTGGTCTGGAAAATCACGTCATCAATTTCTTCTTCCAAGATGTTGATGCCGAAGTCGGATAATATGCTACTGTTGTCTGCCATAACTCCTTATCTGTTTATTTTCAAATCATTGTCATCCTCATTCGAGCCGTTATTACTGCCAGAAGATGTGTTGTTTCTCACTGCCATTCCTGCCTCTCGCCATTTGCTGGATGCACTGCTGATGATACTTCGTTTGTTGGCGGTCTGGTAGTTACCGTTTGCTGTCAACAATTCCTTGGTCTTGCTGGCATTCGACATCTGCACCAGTTGCTTCACAAGTGTCTCGTTCTGTTTTGCCACATCTGCATAAATCTGTAGGTACATCTTCTTACGCTTGGCATTGGGCATATAGGCATCCTTGGTGGCTTTGATGGCTGTCTCATAGACATGATAGCATTCTGTCCAGCGTTGGTTGTCACCGATGGATCCGCCTACAGGCAGGATGCGGTCGATGTTGCTCTTGAAGGCATTCATCTTGCTGTTGATTTTGCTTCCTTCCACTTTCCAGGCGAGGTCAATCTGACGGTCTGCCATATTCAACGCCTCAATCTCTGCTCTTTTGGTCAGGGCAGAGTCGATGGCTTCGGCATATTCCACTTGATTGTAAGCTCCGATTCCTGCCGTGGTACGAAAACCGAGTTTGTTCTTACTCGCAGCCGATTTCTTGTAACTGCTGTGCAGTAACTGATAGTACAATTCTGGTGACAGACTTCCGCTACCGATTTCCATTACCGTTATCTGGTTCTTTTTCGAACTGTCATGATTGTATGTCACATAACTCTGGGCATTGCCTGTCATGGCTATGCCCAATAATAGTAATATAGCTCCTGCCTTTGTTTTCTTTCTATCCATGTCTATACATTATTATATAAGGGTTACTAACTCTCACTATTTGCTAACAAATGAATTCTTCATACTTCACTCTTCACTTAACTAATATCCGAGTTTACCTGCCACTCTCCACCGACCGAAGGCATCTTCCAGTATTTGCTGCTTGCTTTTGGTTCGGTAAACCTTTTCTTTCCAATAGCCGATGCGCACTTGGATATATCGCCACGACTCAAAGTAGCTTTTGTTCAGATGCTTCTCTATATTGTCAAGCGAGGTGTTGATGCTTTCCAATACCACAAGAAGGTCTGCCGTGGAACACGCTGCCGCTCCTGTGGCATACAGCACCAAGTCGCTCACGCTTTTGTAGAGATATTCGCCTTCATTTGCGATATTCTCTATGGCTCGTCGGTTAATACCTATCAGTATGGTATCGGCAAGCGAGATGCGCTTTCGTTTGATGACTTTTTGGTTGTAGTCATCCAACAGCTTCTTATAGTCCGATATTCTGTCGCTCACACCCTCGTAGGTGGAGTACACGTTCAGACTGGTTCGTAAACTTTGATATAGCACATCTATCACATCAAATGCCCTGGTGTACTTGTCAAGGTCAACGTTCAGTTCCTTGTATGCCTTGATCTCGTCCTTACTGTAACTGTGCAATAGTTTATTGCTGTATTCCAACGTGCTTCGTGCAAGCAACAGACTCCGCTGTTTCTTGTGGTCATTGATGTAGGCTTCCACGCTGGCAACATCAAATCCCCATTGGGCGAATGTTTTAGAGGGGAGGGCGAGGAGCAAGATTGCTACCAGCAATGTTCTCACAATATCCATTCGTCGCTTCTTGTTCACTGGCCCTGCAACCCTCTCCGCTGCATCAGCCTTGTATTCTTTTCTATTACTCATTTTCATTGTCTTCATCATTAAACTTGCCGTGATAGTCATCTGAGTGTTTGGTGTCGGCAGCTTTTCTCAACCAACGTTTCTTGCATTTCTCCACCAGTGTCAACCGTCGTCCTTCGTCAGCATTGATATGTGGAGCGATGTCCATCAGCACGTCGATGATGTTGCGCTTGTAGTGCATCATCTTCTCCAACGATACCAAGTCTGCGTATATCTTGGTGATTCTGCTGTCCACCTCTCTGGCTATCTCTAACCTATCGCTCGACCATAGCAGATGAAAGGTATCATCGGGGTTATTGTCATCGGCAGGTGCGCTCTTAGCATATTCGGTGGTTATCTTGCACGATGGATATTCCTGTGCGATTTCCGAGATGCGCTTGTTCACTTCGTCTGCCTTTTCCTGCTCGGTCTTGCTTGGGTCAAGCGTTATCACATCCACTACCGAGGTGTTGGTGTATTCCGATGTCAGCTCCCAACTGATCTGCAGGATGGCTCTGTGTATCTTGATGCCCAAGAAATATTTCGGCTTTCGGGCAATCTTCAATGTTGCCTTGAAGGTGATGATGCCGTTGATGTTGGGCATGGTGGCTTTTCGAATGTAAGTATAGCCGCTCCATGTTCCTTCCCCTTGCCAAGTCAGGTTGTAGGCGCTCTTGCAGTCGTTCATAATGGCTGGTATGCGATAGTAGTCATCCGTCGCCACGTCATTGTCCTTTCCTGCCTCTGCCTTGGCTTCCTCTATTTTCCTTTGTTTCTGTTGCCATGTGGCAAGTTCTTTGTTCAGTTGTTCGATGGAAGCCATGTTCTTGTTGTATTGCTCCCGATACTTGGCTGCATCTTCCACACTTGCATTGGCGATTTGCTTGACAAGTGATTTGTTCTCCGCTTCCAACTGATTGATTTGCGATTGCAAAGAGGTTATCTTGGCATTGGCTTCCTGCTCCTGCTTATACAAATCTGAGAGGTCAAGGTTGTTCTCTGTCACAGATGTTGTCATGGCGCATTTCTTGCTGTGGTCATTCAGCGAACCGCCACAACTCTTGCATTTGTATTGTGTGGTGCCTTGCCCCAACTGCACACCGTCGCTGCATGTCACACTAATGGTCACGCTCTCGCATCCCTTCAGTTTGGCGGCATCGGTTGCCTGATAGTAGTTGCGTGCATCACTGCCTATATAATAGGTATAGCCTTCCTCGTTGTCATTCCATTCGCTCAACCGGGCTTGCAGTTGTGCCTTGAAGGTGTTCAAGTCCATCGAATAGGAGTCAAAGACTGCCTCATACACTTCTTCTGTCTTGTTCCAACTCTTGTACACCTGTATCTCGTAGGCGTATGCCTTCTGTTTCTGTCCTTTTTTCTTGCTACTGATGATGTAGCTGTTCAACCAATAGCTGATACTGTAGGTAAAGCCATCATTCTGGTTGTTGAGCTGTTGCACCCTTGTTCTTGACCATCCTGCATGATTCTCCGAGTTTTGCAGGATAGCTTCCTTTTGGCTATTGTTGGGATAGAAGTTGGCATCCTTGGTGTTGATTCTGTACCAGTGGTCGCCTTTCAAGATGCTGTTGTCATCGGTGGGCGGTACATAGTCGCACAATTTCTCTCGTCCTTGGTCTCGTCGGGCGATATACCATCTTTGCGTGTAGTAGTTTCCTGCCGTCTCATCCAGATAGTCCGTCATCCATGAGGTGAGGTTATAGTTGGCAAGAGAGAAAAGTCCTGCCACGTTGTCCTTGCCTCCAATCATTCCCAAGAGGGTGTTGCCTACGCTCTTGTCGAGACTTTTGAACAGCGAGGAATAGTTATCCACAATGTCGATGGCTGCACTGAGCTTGCCTTGGAAGAGGTCGTTGAACTGGCTGCTCTGCAACAGGGCATTGCCGATATTGTTCATTCCTGCTCCTGCAAGGTTGGCTCCTGCCTTATACAGATTGTCGATGTCGGCTTTCAGATTGTCCACTGTAAAATTGCCTGGCACCTTCGACAAATCGTCCAACATCTTCTTCCAATCCACGTTGCCAATCTCTGAAAGTTTCAGTATGGCAGCTATCTCCTGGTTGATTTGTAGAAAGGCGATGTCCGAGAATGTGAGGGTGCTGTTTGTTACCACACTCTCAAACTGCATGCACAGGTTCTTGGTGTCGTCACATATCTTCATCAGATAGGTTCCCCAATACAGGGCAGTCTGTGGACTTTTCAGCATCATTCCTGCCACCGTCCATATCTTCGGCATGATTTTGCCCGACACCATGTTGTAGATACGGCGGTAATAGTAGTTCTCTGTGCTACTGTTCCAGATGCCCAACTCCGTCATTGCCTTGCGCTCCAGAAACTTGGAGGTGTAGATACCGGCACTAGCCACTTCTGCTGCATTATAGTGCTTCAAGATGTTCTGCACCTGCTCGTTATAGTATGCCTCTGCCACGGCTTCCGTTCCGTATGCAGCTGCCATAGCAGCCACCGTCTGCTTGTCATAGTTCACGCTGTAGTACTGTGCGTCAGCCTTTGCCAACACACAGACTATCAGCATTATGATGGATAGAAGTCGTTTCATCTTTGATTACTTTTTATTTTTGTTCCCTAAATTCAGTACTTTCCCTGCCTGATTTACCTTTTGAGCAAAGGCGAGGCTCTTGCTGATACCACTTGCATCCCAATCCCTGCAATAGGCTTCGATAGCTTGTTGGTGGTTGCATTTCAACTCTCGCTTGTATAGCTTTAATGCTTCCTTCTCCGCTCGTTCCGTGGTGTAGGTCATATAGCACTCATGCGGTTCTTCCACACCATACACATTGCTGGTCTGTCCTCGCCTGATAAAGACCTCACGGAAGAAACTGCGTCCTTCCTTATTCTCCAAACGGTTAATGGTGAAGATTTTCTTGCAGTCCACATCGGTCAAACCGAGTATAGCCTTGATGGTGTCAAAGCGTTCCTTGAACTTGCTCTGGTCGAGCAGCATCACCACATCCGAGTTGTTGATGATGGCTTCCTTCACTATCTCGCTGCCGATGATGTCCTGTATCTCCTGTGTCACCACACCCACGCTTGCCCAGAATTTTCTGGCGGTCTTATACAGATATTTTATGTATTCCGCCATCATGGGCGAGGCGATGGCTTTCCATGCCTCCTCGATGATGAGCATCTTTCGGTTCTTTTTGATGCGCATCTTCTGCAGGAACACGTCCATGATGATGAGCGTCACCAGTGGAAAAAGCAGTGGATCATCCTTGATACTGTCGATTTCGAAGACGATGAAGGTCTCATCAAACAGACTGCTGTCCATATTCTCATTCAGTGTCACATCGTGGCTGCCTCCTTTATAGAAGTCCTTCAACAGATAGTTGTAGGATGACAGGTCTATGCCATGCAGACCGTTCTCCTCGCATATCTTCGGCAGTCGCTCAGTACTGAACTCATAGAAAGTGTTGAAACAGAGGTAGCTCACTCTCTTGGTGGTGAAATAGGCATCGTAATACTCGTTGATGACTTGTTCTATCAGTCTGTCTTCGGTCTTGATCACTGTGCCTTGACTTCCTTTCCATATCAGCATCACCAGGTTCTTCAGGAATCCCAACTTCTCGATGTTCCATTCCTCTCTCTTGATTTTGAAAGGGTTCATCGTGATAGGATGTTCTTCTGTGTAGGATATGTATTTGCCTCCAAAGTATTCACATAGTCCCTCATATGAGTTTCCTGTATCTACCAGCACGATGTCGGTGTCCTGCTCATGGGCTTGGCGCACCATCGAGTTGACATAAAAGCTCTTGCCGCTTCCCGAAGGACCGAGGACAAAGAAGTTGCTGTTGTCGGTCAGTTTGTTTCGCCCTTCTTTTCCTGATATGTCGATGGCTACTGGCACTCCTTGGCGGTCGGTATAATAGACCTTGAAGGGTGTGTCCTCGCTATGCACAATCTTTTCTTTGTACATCAGGCAGGTGGCAGCATCGCCCAACGTCATAAATCTGTCATAGTCGTCATTCATCCCATAGCAGTTGCCGGGGAATGAGTTGACGAACAGTTCCAACTGGTTATAGGCTCGTTTCGAGATATGGATGCCCATCCTGCCAAAGGCATTCTCCAGATGGTTGGTACACTTCTGTATGTCCGTATCTGGCTTCACCGTCACGATCAGATTATAGTGGGTATATACCAGCTGCTTGTTTTCTCTCGCTATCACCTCCTGCACTCGCTTGATGTCCTCTACGGCTATCAGATTGCTTGGGTTCGGCATGCTGGCATGGCGGTTCTTCTTTTTGTCGAGCAGGGCAAGCTCACGCTTCTGATTCGGCACAAAGATGATTTGGTTATACACCACACTCTCCACTCCTGGTATGCTGTCCACCAAGGCTACCAGATCCACTGGCATGCTGGTGTTGTTCACCTCGATATTGGTGAATGGTCGTATTTGTGTCGGCAAGTTGGCGCAATCCACATCTACAAGACTATATACCTTACAGCGTCTGTCACCCATACCTATCATCTCGTCATCCACCTTGAATCCTGTCATGCTCACCATCTTGTCCCGGAAGTTCATGGCAAAGAAACGGTCAACATACAGACTTGCTTCTTGTTTGTTCAGAAACTCTGACTTGATACCGGCATCCTTCAGCTGGTCTTGCACCTTTCTGATTTTCACTAAGAAATCTCGCCATTTCTTGTTGTCGAAAGACATCAGACGGCTTTTCTTGTTTTCCTGCGTAATAGTCAGATAGGTCATGCTGTCCGTATATTCTCTTCCGTTGAAATAGCGGAAGTAGGATCCTGACAGGAACTCATGGCCTTTGTCACTCTCATCCTTGAACTGTTTTCTGGTAAAAATGTCCTGCTTGTGCAGGGCATAGCCTTCACCCAGAGTCTGTGCGATGGCAGCAAACAGATTGGTGAACTCATAATAGCTGTCTATATTGGCAGAATACTTCTGCACAGGATTCTCCATTTTCAGAATGGCAGAATATTCTCCTGTCTTGGTATAGAGCACACCGATACCATCCGTGTCTTCTACGGAGAAGTAGATGTCCTGAAAGATTTTCTTCCGCTTGCCACCAGTACCAAAGGCATAGACCGATATGGCCATGCCAATGCAGGTTGCCACGAAAAATAAGATTACATATAGTACCATACTCGTTTATTCTTCTGTTTCTTCGGATGATTGATGATTTCCCCTCATACTGGATGATTTGGTGTCATGCTCTTGATAAGAGGTATTGGAGCTTTCTTCGTCATAAAGGGTTGATACACTATCTTTTGCAGTGGAATCCATCCTGCTTGTTGGTGTTTCCACGGTTGCAGGATGTTCTTCTGCATCTCTCGCCCAAGCAGCTCTTGCTTTATCTGCACTCCTCATGGCATCCAATGTGGGTGGCTTGTAGGTCTTATCCTTGCAAGCGGCCAGCAATGTCACTGCCAATGCCGTTATTATAATATTCTTTCCTTTCATGCTCACAACTGTAATTTAGTAGCGAAGATGCAATGTTTTCTGCTGAAACAAATAATGGTAGACCCACACCCTTGGGGGAGAATGAGCCTACCAGTCGTTCACTTTCTACTTGTCATCCACATCTTGGTCATGTCGATACTTTTTTGTTTCACATTTTTATATGCGCTTGCTGTAGGCATAGATAAACACTCCTTGGTCGTTCTTCTTGGTATGCAGTCCCTTCCGTTGCTTGAACATGATGAGACCTGTACCCGTAGTGATTGCCACGACCAGCACGATCAGTCCTGCAATGATACCCATCAGACAGTAGGCGGCAATGAAGCCGATGATGGCTCCTCCTGCCGTGGCTGCTGCCCAATAGATATACCGCCCTTGTATTCCCATGAATTCAAGGGGCTTCTGGAGTCCCTTGAACAGTGGGTAATCGGGGTAGCGGATTTCCTGCTCTTCTCTTGCCATTCTTCACGTCGTTTCTCACTTACTGAATATGCACGGAATAACTCTCACTCGTTAGTTGGTCACACCGAAGAACAATGGCAATGCCTGTGCTGCTGCCACGAGGAAGATACATGCTCCTACAATCATCATGATCTTTTTCTTGACATCCTGCTCCTCGTTGTTCATGGCGATGTAAACGCTGATGGCACCCACTACGGCTACAACACCTGCAATGGCATAGCAGAGTTTGACCACGATAGGCACATACTTGGCAATTTCCTCTGTCACTGTTGTAAGTGCGGTGGTACCTGCCGTGTAGTCACCTGCCGAGTTTTGCGCCATGGCAATGCCACCGCCCACAAGGAGCATCAATGCCAATGTCTTCAAGCGTCCTGAAGAGAGAACGCTCTTGGCGGTCTTCTTCAAATAGTTCGTTGTTTTCTTAAACATTCTTTCTTGTTTTACTTGTTAATGATTCGTTTGGCAACACCTTATTATAATTATATAGAAAAGTGTTGTCGCTTTCACATGATATACTCTTCTGCAGTTGAGTCTTAAATCTGGTAGCCAAAGAATGCCGGGAACAGGATGGATGCACCTATCATAAACAGACAGGCTCCTATCAGCGTCAGTATGGACTTGGTGACTCCATCTTCCCCGGTGTTCATCTTGATATATATCTGCAAAGCGGATATAATCACCATCACGGCAGCGACAGCGTATGTCAGATACAGCACATACAGCATCATCGTCACCACATAATCGTGCATTCCTGCCAGTGCGTCTGCTCCCCAGCTATAGTCCACATTACCGCATTTGGCTGATGCAGACAGGGGGAGCAGCGCAAAGACAAAGGAACTTACTACATTCTTTATGATATGGCTAAATTTCATCCTTGATTGGTATTGTTTTGATGTTTGGTTGTCCTGGCTTTGTCTCGCCTTGTTTCAATAGGCTCTCCGTGAAGTCGTCCTGCCAGAGTCCGTCTATCCATATGGGAGAAGTGGACTCCATCTGCCCATCCATCTTTTCCTGCAACGACTCGGCTGCGTTCTTCGGCTTCTGTTGGTTGACATCATTTCCTTCGTCTTCATCAACATCATCTTCTCTGCCAGAAGAATCCGTTTCTGGAGAATAACCACTCATTCCGTTGTTCTCTGTTCCCATACCATAGCCCTCATCGTATGATGTGCCGTCTTGGAAACTTGTGTCGTATTGCTTGTCGGCAACGCTAAAGCCACCATCGCTTTCATTGACGGCTACTGCGGCTTCCTCTTCCGTTATGTTGCTGATGTCAAACACTTCCTCGTTGCTCTTGGCTTCTTCCTTCTTACCATACAGGTCTCTGGTTATCATCACCGCATAGTAGATAGCGTATGCAATGGTAAGGCTGATGGCGAATATCAAAAATGGACTCATATAATACTTTGTTTTATTGATGATTTATACTCTATGCAGTGGCAAAAGTGCCAGTTGCGAGTGCAAAGTAAAGAGTAAAATCCGACATAAAAGAATTTTGTAAAGTATGGCCATCAAAGTTTAAGATATATTCAAATTATAATCATAT
>NZ_JAHQUY010000057.1 GCF_019052365.1 Leyella stercorea | reverse complement strand
AGCTTAAAATGAAAATAATGGTCAAAACATTTGGATTTTAACATAGAAAGCAGATTTACACAGATGCTGATTTGCGTTATTCTCCCACAGAACTCACAGATCTACACAGAACCTTTTGCTATAGGCATCTGTGTAAATCCGTGAAATCTGTGGGAGTTTTTCTCAGCAGAAAGTTCTGTGTATTCTGTGAAATCTGTGGGAGTTTTTCTCAGCAGAAAGCCCAGTGAATTCTGTGAATTCTGTGGGAGTTTTTCTCAGCAGAAAATTCTGTGTGTTCCGTGAAATCTGTGGGAGATTTCTCAGCAGAAAGTTCTGTGTATTCCGTGAATTCTGTGGGAGATTATCTCAGCAGAGTGAATTCTGTGGGAGGATACAGATTACAAGCCTGACCAGACACTCGGTTTGAACGTCTTCTCGACCTGCGCCTCCACATCATCAGGCAGATTGCAGAAGAAGTCGATGCCAGTGCGCTTCTCAAGCTCGCTGATAGAAATGGCGTGTGAACGTAACGTCTCGTTCATGCGCCACGCATTTGTCTGGTCGCTCCAGAACGCCATGCCCGCATATCCGAACGAACTCTTGCGCAGGATAGCCATGTAGAAATATTTCGGCACGATGAGCTTGCCCCCGATGCGCGTTATGATGTTAGCCTCGCTGTCGATTGTGCCACCCTTGCAAACGAAGATAGTATCCGTTGCCGAGAGCTTGTCAGCCCACTTGCGCAGCTGGTTCTCCATACGCACCCACAAGCCATTATCACCTGTTTTCTTGTCGAAACCATTAAACTTATGATACTGCGGTTGCATATTCGTCATAACGAAAGTCTGTACGTTCATCTCCTTCGATGCAGTGCGGTCGCCGCTCGGACAGATGTGCCCACGGTCGTAGCCAGGGAAGTAAGTGTACTCGCCCCAATACTCGTTGCTATTGAGGTTCGTAGCATCGAAGAAGAAGGAGTCCGACTCACGCGAATACTTGCCCGAGTAGCCTTTGTGCATCTGATAGCACGTCCAGCGCTGCGAACGCTTGTCGCAGTCCCACTCCACAGAGAAGTTTACGCCGTCTTTATCGTAAGATGTAGATGTCATGCGATAGACAATAACCTTCTGCTTGCCGCCCTGCTTCAGAGCTGGGAACTCGGTGCGCTGTATCGCCTTGTTGTAGCCGTTGGCAGCCGACGGCACGTTAGCGTTCTTGTTCTTCTTGTCTACCTGTCCGCTCTGGCTGCCGTTGCCGCCCTCCTCGTCGTCTCCACAAGCGCTGAAAGTGAGCACAGAGAGCATCAGCACAGCCATCGCTGCATAGCGCAATGCGTATTTATAATATTGCTTCATCTGAATATATCTTTTAAAAAGCCTTTTTACTCTTTTACTTTTAAACAAAAAAGAGAGTGTGTTCCATACGTATATGCAACTACGAATGGAACACACCCTCAATATTCATATTCAAAAATAGAGCGTGTCTATCTGAAGTATATATCTCGTTCTTTTCCTTACTTGCGAACCTTTGCGTAGCGGTTCATGAACTTATCTACGCGACCTGCAGTATCGACAAGCTTGCTCTTACCTGTATAGAACGGGTGAGATGTGCTTGAGATTTCGACTTTTACTACTGGGTAAGTTTCGCCTTCAAACTCTACTGTCTCTGTAGCCTTGCATGTAGACTTTGTAAGGAACATATCGCCGTTGGACATATCCTTGAATACGACGGGGCGATAGTTTTCTGGATGAATTCCCTTCTTCATTTTGTTTAAATTGTTATAGTGTTAAATAAATAATTCGCTTTCAAACGCTTAGCGGATGCAAAGTTACGACTTTTTTATGAGACCCACAAATTTTTGAAAACAAAAATTCCAAACCGCTTCAATGTTTGAAACGGCTTGGAATATTAAAGAATCGTATTACTTACGATAGTAAATAAGCCTATTACTTAGCGTATGTGATT
This sequence comes from Leyella stercorea, assembly GCF_019052365.1. Lineage (GTDB taxonomy): Bacteria > Bacteroidota > Bacteroidia > Bacteroidales > Bacteroidaceae > Prevotella. The sequence goes on along the minus strand of NZ_JAHQUY010000057.1, from coordinate 17,547 downwards.
ACGATCTTGTTTATACGCAACTGAACGCCACCGCCAGAAGCCTCTTTGAAGACGTTTGTATAAGTCATTGTCTTGCCGTCGATAACAACAGTAGCAGTCTCGTTGCCGACGCAATTGACATTCTTATTCTTGTCTACATCGCAGCTGAACACAACCTTAGCGATTGCCTTGTGACCCTCGAAAGTAATCATGTTGTTCTTGTAAACACGGATGTTAGAGTAGTTAGCACCTGTGTAATACTTCGGACCGTTCTTCTCGCCGTTTGCGTCGAAGACGATCTTTGTGCCGTCCTTAAGAGTGATGGTTGTAACCTCAGTACCATTCTCTGTATAGAAGTCGCCAGGAACCACCTCTACTGTTGTTGCACCAGCCTGAACGCTCGGGTTAGAGAGTGTGAGTGTTGTGCCGTTGATAGCGATATTGCCATTGCCTGCAGGCTTGTCCTCGCCACCAGTAGAACCGCCCTCTGTCTTGCCGTTTACAGACACAAGGTATGTAGTACCCTGAGCAGTCTCAGGAGTATTGCCGTAGTAGTTGGTGAGCTTGCCGTAAACCACAACCTCGTCGCCTTCAGCGATGTTAGGCTGACCCTCTGTCCACTTCTGGTTGCCGAGATAGAGCGAACGGAACACGAGGAACTGTCCGTCTGCCTTGCCGTCGTCAGAGATGTAGAAAGAAGCGTTGCCGAACTGTGCAGAGAAAGCCTCCTTCACAGATACTACCTTACCCTTGATGTAGTAGCCCTGCTCAGACACAGCGTTTGCAGCCAGCTTGCTTGCCTCAGCATTCGCAGCTACGCTGTTGAACGGATCGTTCTTTGTACCAGTGCCCTTCGGTGTGCCAGTAGCTCCTGTGTCGCCGCCAGCCTCTGTACCAGGCTTTGCACCGAACTCCTTGTCGCCGAGTTTAGCCCAAACAACCGACTTCAGACCGGTCTTGCCGAAGTAAGCCTCGATGTTACCGCAGAGAACCACCTCCTGCTTGTAGTTTGCAGGATTGTCCTTGAGGTTGATTGCGTTGCGAACATCACCTACAGGAAGCTGTACCGGCATTACGTTGTCAATAGAAGTCTCGTCAGCAGAAGCTGCGATGAGAACGTTGCTTGCAACCTCACAACCCTCGGCTGTGAACTTAGCCTCGTCGATAGCCTTGTCGGGAACGAAGCCTACGATGTAAGCCTTAACGAAGACATTGCTGCCAGTGGCGCCCGACTTCTTGATGTCCTCTATAGTGTAAGGATTTTCTGCGGTACCATTGCCTGTCATTTCGGTTGAACCGCCGCCGTTGCCGCCACCAGGAATTTCATAAGCCTCGGGAACGTCCTCACAGCTTGTGAATGTGAATGCCGTCATCGCTGCGACGAGCATTGAGAAAAATATCTTTTTCATATTCTTTTGTTTGTTTGCTTGTTGTATATTAATAATAATGTGGATAGCCTTGCTGCCAATAATACTATATCGCTAAGGCTTTATTTGTTCTTCTCCGGCTCGAGCACCTCGATATCAGACTGCGAGCGCAGAACGAGCTGCACGGTTGTGCCGTAAGACGACGTTGCGCTGGTCTTGTAGACGGTGAGAATACCGGTTACGTTGAGCTTACCCTTCGGCAATGTCTCTGCAGCGAACTTAGCGTAGCAGCTTGTGCGGATGCCTATCTGCTTCTTCTGGGCGGTGTAGCCCTTAAAGTAGCGTGTAACGCCATAGCCTGTAGAAGCACCTTCTGCCTCGGGAGCGAATGTAACCTTGCCGTCTGCGGTGTCGAACTCAACACCCTTCAGCGTTACGATTTGTCCTGAATACTTCATTGACACAGCCTCGTTGTTTAGAGTGCTGATTTCTGAAGTCTCGAACACATGAGGCACGACGAGCGAAGCGTCTGCCTTGCCGAGAATCTTGAAGCGAGTCTGCCATTCGGTGCGGCTGATGCGGCTCGGGTAAGTCTGGTTCTTCTTGAAGTCGGTGTACGGAACGCCAATCTGCGGCTGTGTACGGTAAGCACCGTAGTAGAGTCCGCCGAGGTCGATGAGCACTTCCTGACCGATAGGCAGCTGACCGCACATACCGCCCTGAGCAACGCTGATGACGATGCCGCCGGTAGCGTCCTCGAGCATAATCTGGTTGTAGATATTGCCAGAGATATCGTTGCCCGTTACGCGAGCCTTAATCTGCACACCGTCGGCGATGCGTACGGTGTCGTTCACCTTGTCCTTCAGCAGCGCACTGTACTTCAACTTCAAGTCGGCGATGTTAACGACGTTGGTCTCCTGAAGCTGGTTGTTGCCGAACGGTGCCACCTCGCCAGTAGGGTCTGTCCAGTCGTCATCCATACAAGATGTAGCCGAAAGACCTATAACAAGCGCGAAGAGCGCGAGTTTCAGATATTTTAAACTTTTCATCTTCTTTCTGTGATTTAGAATTTATAAGTAATGTTCAGCATACCGTTTGTACCGAAAGCGTAGAACTTGAACGGGTTCTTCTCGAACGAATATCCGCGCAGGTTAGCGCTCTGTGTGTATCCGCTTCGGCTCTGCTCGTAACCGCCAGTAACGATGTTGCGGTTGTTGAGGATGTTCTGCACCATGAGGTTGATTGACAACGAGCCGTGCTTGAGATATATGCTGCGACCGATTGAGCCGTCGAGCATGAATCCGCCGTGTCCCTTAGCCTGGTCGAGTGCACCGGGGATGATTTCGCCAGTCACGTCGTTGATGATAGGACGGTCGAGCGCCTTCATCACGTCGTTACGACGCTTGATGTTCTCGTCGAAACGGTAGTTGGGCGAGTACGACAGATAGATGCGGTCGTAGTAGTTGCAGTTGAGGTCGATGAACCAACCCTTCTGGTGGTAGCTTACGCCGAGGCTGAGCGCTGTGAGCGGTGTGCCGCTGTCGCGCATGCCCTTGTTGTGTATGTAGTCGTAGTTCTCGCCTTCCTGACCTGTGCCGTGCAGCGTAGCGCTTGTCGACTCCATGTAGCAGAGCTTAGAGTTGTTCGTAATCTTCGCCTCGCTGATTGTACCGATGAGCTTCACGTCGAGGAAGCTGGTGAGCTTAAACTTGGCGCCGAGCTCCGCACCGTAGTACGACTTGTTCATATCGGTCATCGACACGTAGATGAACGAGTTGGTATCGTCGTTATAGAAGTTCTGCCAGTCGGAAACGTTGGTCATGCGGCTGTAGTAGCCCTTGAGGTTGAGGTGGAGCCAAGAGTTCTCGTACATATAGCCGAGCTCTGTGCTGAAGATGCGTTCGTTCTTGAGACCCTGAACGAAGTCGTTGTTCACCTCCGGCGACATGAATGCCGCACGTGCCTCGGGAGCGCGGTGCTCGTAGCCTACGCCGAGTGTGAGCACGTTGCCGCGTCCAAGCGTGAGGTTAGAGCCGAACTTGAATCCGCCGTCAACGAACTCCGCTGTCTTGCTCTTGCCGAACGAGTTGTTAGCAGCCAGACCGTTGCGCATCTTGCCTTCGCGCTGCATAGATGTGTAGCCGAGTCGGGCAGCCACGGTATAGTTGAGCGGTCCGAAGTTCTCGGTGTACGATGTCCAGAGTTTTCCCTTGTTGATGAAGAGGTTGTAGTCGTAGCCGAAGCGGTCGCCTTCCTTCACTACAGCGTTAGGATGGTTGAGGTCGTACTGTGCCTCGGGCGAAGCTGCGGTGTACTTGTCAGAGATAATATAAGTGTTGATATTATGGAACTGAGAAGCGCCGAGCAGGTCCTCCATTGTCTGGTAGTGCATAGCCTTGTTTGTGGCAGCTATCACGCCTACGTTGAACTTCTTGTCCTTGTCAATCTGGTGGTTGAAGGTAGAAGCGAGCGAGAACATGAGGTTGTCGTTGTGCTTAGCCTGGATATAGTACATAGCGTCGCCGCCCTGAGCTGCTGTGTTCTTGTTAGCATAGTAGAGGCGGTCCCAGTTGATCTGTCGGTTAGCCTTCGATGCGCGCCAGTAGTCGTACGATGTCTTCCAGTCTTCGTAAGCCTGCTCTGTGCGATACGAGTCGTTGTTGCCGTACCATACGTCGTAGTAGCTCGACGGCAGATTCTTCCAGTAGTTAGGATGCGGGTTGTCGGCGTTGTTGTAGTTGAGCTTTGTGCTCTTGTACATAGAGTATTTGCCGAAGAACGACGTAGTGAGTTTCGAGTTCTCGTTGAAGTTCCAGTCCCATGTGAGGATGGCGCTCGGAGCGAAGTCGTTCACGACGCGCGAGTTGCGCTTCTTGCCGTTCTGGTAGCCCCAGTAGGGGTTGTAGTAGCGGTTGTTGGCGAGCCAGTAGACCTCGTCCGTTGCAGCACCCTGTGTAGAGCGCTCCGTCGGGTTGCCCCATGTAGAGAGCGAGAGGCTGTGGTTGCCCATCACCTTCTGCACGGCGAGGAAGTAAGAGAGCGAGTTGTAGAATGTGCCCTCTACGTATCCGTTGCGTGCCCAGCGGTAGCTCACGTTGCCGGTGAACGCCCATCCCTTCTCAGAGAGTCCGCTGCTGTACGAGTACATGCCGCGCAGGGTGTAGTTGCGGTTGGCGCCACTTACTGTCAAGCGGTGGCCTACGGGCATTGCCGACGGACGGAAGTTGTAGTTGTTCGATCCGCCCATGCCTGACATTGCGAAGTTGTTGCTTTCGAACGGAAGGGCGAACTCCTGGTTGCGTGTCATGTTGTTCAGACCGCCCACCTGAGAGTAACGGAACTGTCCGCTCTCCATATCGTTCAGCAGCAATCCGTTGAGATAAACTTCGTTGTACTTCTGATCGAATGCACGATAGCGGAAACGTGCCGGTGAGAACAGATAGCCCACCTGGCTGGCATAGATGTCGGTGTTAGAGTTGACGATGGTCACGTTCTGTGTCATGTCGTCGTCCTCACCGAGCTGTGCCTCTGTGAAAGTGAAGGCAGCCTCGCTCGCCGCTTCGCTGTGGAAGCCGATCGAGTCGGCTGCTGTCTGTGCGAATGCAGACGGAGCGCAGCACATTGCCAGCACTGCTAATTTAAGCTTCTTTTGCATGTAAGTGTTTATAATTATTTAATGAAATTTCGTTATATCGCTGCTGCTACATTTTCCCTACTTCAGCCAGCCGTGCAAAGGTCTCATCCTAACCACGGAAAGCTCGCAAGCATGCCGCATGCAGCAAAAGAAATAGATTGCAAAGTAACACATTTTTATTCAATTAAAGAAATGTTTCCCAACTTTATTTATATTAATATAGTGTTTCAATGCTGCAACACACAAAAAGGGCGTAACGTTTTGTATTTTAATGCAAAAAAAGCATGAAACAGGGTGCAATAATAAGGATTTACTGTAACTTTGCACTATATACTCATGTATTAAACGAAACAAGAATAAAAAAGCAAATAACTAAAATGAAAAAGAATCTTTTTATCCTCGCCTTGCTCCTCTGCATCACTCTCGGAGCATCGGCACAGAAAAAGTTTAACCTCTACGCCGTAGGCTTCTACAACCAGGAGAATCTCTTCGACACTTGCCACGACGAGGGCAAGCGCGACTACGACTTCCTGCCCAACGGCTCGTACAAGTGGAACGGACTGAAGTACACCCACAAGTTGCGCAACATGGCGCAGGCTATCGCCGACCTTGGCACCGACAAGCTGCCGGGCATCGGCTGCGCCATTGTAGGCATGTCGGAGGTGGAGAACTCGAAGGTGCTCGACGACCTCACAGCGCAGGCTCCGCTGAAGCAGCGCGGATATAAATATGTACACGTAGAGGGACCAGACCGCCGCGGCATCGACTGCGCCATGCTCTACAACCCGCGCTTCTTCACCGTGAAGAACGTGCGCCTCGTGCCCTACGTGCCCGAAGAGCCTAAGGACTCCAACTTCATCACACGCGGATTCCTCACCGTGAGCGGCACTCTCGCCGGCGAGCCGGTAGCCGTAATCGTGTGCCACTGGCCCAGCCGCTTCAGCACGTCCTACTATCGCGAGGTGGCAGGCAGACAGGTGCGCGCCGTGAAGGACTCGCTGCTGCGTGCCAACAAGAAGTGCAAGGTGTTCGTGATGGGCGATATGAACGACGACCCTACCAACAAGTCGATGACCGAGGCGCTCTCTTGCAAGCCTACCATCGAGAAGACGGGCAAGGACGACATGTACAACCCGTGGTATAATCTGCTCACAAAGCAGGGCAAGGGCACGCTCTTCTACAATGGCACATGGAACCTCTTCGACCAGATTGTGATGACGCCGAATCTGCTCAACGCCAACGGCTCTAAGGACTTCTCTACGCTGAAGTATTTCCAGCACCAGATTCACATACGCCCGTATCTCATACAGAGCGAGGGCAGATACAAGGGTGCGCCGAAGCGTACTACAGCAGGCGGCGTATGGCTCGACGGCTACTCTGACCACTTGCCGGTAGTAGTGTACCTGGTGAAGGAGCAGAAGTAATGAATACCGAGCGCCATCCGTTCACCCCATTCCTCCCCGACGGCTGCCGACTGCTCATGCTGGGCAGCTTTCCGCCGGGCGAGCAGCGCTGGTCGATGCGCTTCTACTACCCCAACTTCACCAACGACATGTGGCGCATCTTCGGACTGTGCTTCTTCAGCGACAAGCTCCACTTCGTCGACACCGAGCACAAGACGTTCCGACTCGACCTCATCGTCCCGTTCCTCAACGAGCATCGCATAGGCATGTACGACACGGCGACGGAGGTGCGCCGTCTGAAGAACACGGCGTCTGACAAAGACCTGGAGGTAGTGGAGCCGACAGACCTGAAGGCGATGGTCGACTCGCTGCCCGAGCTCACCGACATCGTCACCACGGGGCAGAAAGCCACAGACGTGCTCTGCTCCTGCTTCGACATAAAGACGCAGCCGAAGGTGGGCGAGAACGTGCAGTTCGCCTTCGCCGACCGCACGCTACGCCTCTGGCGCATGCCCAGCAGTTCGCGCGCCTACCCCATGAAACCCGAGCGCAAAGCCGAGTTCTACAGCAGAATGTTCAGCGCAATATATCAATAAGCATAAGATTATGACAAACGACAAGATTACGATAATCGGTATTGCCGGCGGCACTGGTTCCGGCAAGACAACGGTAGTGAAAAAGATAGTAGAGGCATTGCCGCCGCACCACGTGGCTGTAGTGCCGCTCGACTCGTACTATAACGACACGTCGCACATGACCGAAGAGGAGCGCCGTGCCATCAACTTCGACCATCCCGATGCCTTCGACTGGAAACTGCTCATAAAGCAGATTAACGATCTACGCGAGGGTCGCGCCATCGAGCAGCCTACGTACTCGTACCTGAAGTGCAACCGCGAGAAGGAGACCATACACGTAGAGCCGAAGCCGGTGATAATAGTGGAGGGCATCATGACGCTGCTCAACAAGCGCCTGCGCGACATGATGGACCTGCGCATCTTCGTCGACTGCGACCCCGACGAGCGCCTCATACGCAACATTCAGCGCGACACCATCGACCGCGGACGCACCGTCTCCATGGTTGTCGACCGCTATCTGAAGGTGCTCAAGCCGATGCACGAGCAGTTCATCGAACCTACAAAGCGCTTCGCTCATATTATCATACCCGAGGGTGGCGACAATCTGAAAGGCATCAACATGGTGTGCAAGTACATCGAAAGCATTGTGGAGAAGAGAGTGTAAACAGAACGGTCGTGTAAACTGAATCGGGTCACGGTTCTGTTTACACGACCTAAGCTTTTCTCACCGTTCGCGTCCGCCGTCCAATCGGATTCCGTACGCCGTCCAATCAGATTCCGTACGCCGCCCGATCAGATTCCGTTCGGGTGACGATGACTTTTCGTGAGGTTTTACTGCGAAGACATATAAAAAATAGAGAGTAAAGTCAAAACTATAGTATTTGGAAAATTGAATAGTTAACGATTCAAAGGTAGGAGGAGGGCGTGTCAAAACTCCCTCCTCCTACGCTTACTAAAAGCTCTTTTTACTTTTTTACTCTTTTACTTTTTTACTTTTAAAAGCCCTTTTTTACTTTTAAACAAGTTCCAGCCCTAACGACTCCACGAACGCCTTCACTTCCTTCTGCTGCATCAGTTCGTCGTACACCTCTTTCTTTGTCTTTCGGCGACTTATCTCCTCAGCCTCGGCAAGGCGTAGCGATAGAGTGATGCCGCCGTTGTGCAGAGCCTTGGCGAGCGTAACGCGGATGCGACCCTTTATCTCGTTCACCTGGTCGAGCAGCATCTGGTTGTCTACCAGCACTTCGATATCGGGGAAGTTGGCTATGCGCGGCTGCATGTTCTTCATTCTGGAGGCGAGGCCCACCATCTTCTGCGGCATACGGTTGCACATCGAGAGCCATTGCAGCTCGAGGAGTTCCTGCGTGAACTGCTCGTTCTCGTCCTTGTTCGTCACCTCAGCCTCCTTCTTCGCAGCCACAGCCTCCTTGCGCTGAAGGCTTTGGAAGGTCATGCCGAGCGACGACAGCTTAAGGCGCGGACCGCCCGCTGCGGGTTTCGCTGCAGAAGAAGCCGTAGACGCCACAGAAGAAGCTGCAGAAGGCGCAGCTGCATTGGTTGATCCACCTGCCGCAGATGCTGCCGGAGCCTGCTGCTGGGCAGCAACGGTTTGGGCGACATCCGACTGAGCCGAAGCCACAGATGCCGCATTGCCCGGAGCAGCCACCTGCTGAGCCGCTTTCGTCCGGGTGAAATCAAGAAGTTTGAACAGGGTTTTCAGCTGTTTGGGGCTACGCCCCGCGCTGTCGGCATCCTCCGGCTGCGTGATCTGCGCCACCTGGATGAGCGTCAGCTCCACGAGCAGGCGCTTGTTGCTGCTTTGTCGGTAGCTCAGGTCGCACTGGTTCATCAGTTTCAGAGCCTTGTAGAGGAACTGTGTCGGGCACGCCTTAGCCTGCGCGCTGTACTTGGCGCGCTGCTGCTCGCTAACCTCGAGCAACTTCAGCGTCTGCTCGTCCTTAGCCATGAGCACGTTGCGCACGTGCGAGGCGAGTCCGTTGATGAGGTTGCCGCCGTCGAAGCCCTTTTCTATAATCGAGTTCAGGAGCACCATGCACTCGCTCACCTTGTTCGCCAATGCGTAGTCGACGAACTTGAAGTAGTTGTCGGCGTCCAGCTCGTTGAGGTCTTCTATCACCTTTTCGTACGTGATGTTGCCCTGGCAGAAGCTCGCCGTCTGGTCGAAGATGGAGAGCGCGTCGCGCATTCCGCCGTCGGCTTTCTCGGCTATGAGCGCCAGAGCCTCCTCCTCGTACGTGATGCCTTCCTTCTCAGCCACATGCTTCAGGTGGTTGATGGTGTTCTCTACGGTCATTCGCTCGAAGTCGTATATCTGACAACGCGAGAGAATGGTAGGCAGAATCTTGTGCTTCTCGGTGGTGGCGAGTATGAACACCACGTGAGCCGGCGGCTCCTCGAGCGTCTTCAGAAAGGCGTTGAAGGCAGCCTGCGAGAGCATGTGCACCTCGTCGATGATGAACACCTTGTACTTGCCCACCTGCGGCGGTATGCGTGTCTGCTCCATGAGCGACTTGATGTGCTCTACGGAGTTGTTGCTGGCTGCGTCGAGCTCGAAGATGTTGTACGAGCGGCCCTCCGCAAACGCCTTGCAGCTCTCGCACTCGCCGCATGCCTCGCCATCTGCCGTGGGGTTCATGCAGTTGATTGCCTTGGCGAAGATGCGCGCACACGTCGTCTTGCCCACTCCGCGCGGACCGCAGAACAGGTAGGCGTGCGCCAGCTTGCCACTCTTCACGGCGTTCTTCAGCGTAGCGGTGAGAGCAGCCTGCCCCACCACCGAGTCGAACGTCATCGGGCGGTATTTACGCGCCGATACTATATATTCTCCCATTTGAATGTTTATGTTTAATGCTACTTTACAAAGTTACAACTATTATTCTGAATAACACGGCTTGATTTTAGAAAAAATTTTGTACTTTTGCCTGTAAGCATTAAAATACACATTAATTATATATACTCACATCATATATGGACGACGAGATAAAAGACACGATGCCGAGCGAACATACCGACTACAAGCCTGTTAACCGCTTCGACGCATCTGCCGTACACCACCTTAGCGGAATGTATCAGAACTGGTTCCTCGACTACGCATCCTACGTAATCCTGGAACGCGCTGTGCCTCATATCGAGGACGGCTTGAAGCCTGTGCAGCGACGCATACTCCACTCGATGAAGCGCATGGACGACGGACGCTTCAACAAGGTGGCGAACATCGTCGGACACACTATGCAGTTCCACCCGCACGGCGACGCTTCCATCGGCGACGCTCTCGTGCAGATGGGACAGAAAGACTTGCTCGTCGACTGCCAGGGCAACTGGGGTAACATCCTCACGGGCGACCGTGCGGCGGCGCCGCGTTACATCGAGGCGCGACTCTCCAAGTTTGCGCTCGACGTGGTGTTCAACCCTAAGACTACCGACTGGCAGCTCTCTTACGACGGACGCAACAAGGAGCCTATCACGCTGCCGGCGAAGTTCCCGTTGCTGCTGGCGCAGGGCGCTGAGGGCATCGCCGTGGGTCTCAGCTCGAAGATTCTGCCGCACAACCTTGTGGAGATCTGCGACGCTGCCATCGCATATCTGCGCGGCGAGGAGTTCCACCTCTACCCCGACTTCCCTACGGGCGGTTCGATAGACGTTGCAAAGTACAACGACGGACAGCGCGGAGGCTCGGTGAAGGTGCGCGCAAAGATAGAGAAGCTCGACCCGAAGACTATCGTCATTCGCGAGATTCCGTTCTCGAAGACTACGTCTACGCTCATCGACTCCATTCTGCGTGCCATCGAGAAGGGCAAGATAAAGGCTAAGAAGGTGGACGACAACACGGCTGCCGAGGTGGAGATTCAGGTTCACTTGGCGCCGGGCGTGTCGTCCGACAAGACTATCGACGCGCTCTACGCCTTCTCCGACTGCGAGATAAACATCTCGCCCAACTGCTGTGTCATCGAAAACAACAAGCCGTGCTTCCTCACCGTGAGCGACGTGCTGCGCCACTCTACCGACTCTACTATGGGCCTCTTGCGCCGCGAGCTGCAGATACGCAAGGCTGAGCTTGAGGAGCAACTCTTCTTCTCGTCGTTGGAACGCATCTTCATCGAGGAGCGCATCTACAAGGAGAAGAAGTTCGAGCAGGCTAAGTCGCAGGACGAGGTGGTCGACTTCATCGACTCTAAGCTCGAACCGTTCAAGACGCAGGTGTTCCGCGTGCAGAACTTCGAGTATTCGTTCCACCGCGACATTACGCGCGACGACATTCTGCGACTGCTCGAGATAAAGATGCAGCGCATCCTGAAATACAACAAAGACAAGGCCGACGAACTGATAGCACGCATAAAGGCAGAGCTGGCGGAAATAGAGTACGACCTGGAGCACATGACCGAGGTGACTATCCATTGGTTCGAGTTCCTGCGCGAGAAGTACGGCAAGGACCACCCACGCCGCACCGAGATTCGCAACTTCGACACTATCGAGGCATCGAAGGTTGTGGAGGCTAACCAAAAGCTCTACATCAACCGCGCCGAGGGATTCATCGGCACGGGTCTGAAGAAGGACGAGTTCGTGTGCAACTGCTCAGACATCGACGACATCATCGTATTCTTCAAGGACGGCAAGTACAAGATGGTGCATGCCGCCGACAAGATATTCGTCGGAAAGAACATTCTGCACGTGCAGGTGTTCAAGAAGAACGACAAGCGCACCATATACAACGTGGTTTACCGCGACGGAAAGGGCGGTGCTTCTTACATAAAGCGATTCTTCGTGCCTACGATGACGGCGGGTCGCGAATACGACTGCACGCAGGGCACACCAGGCTCGCGCATCCTCTACTTCACAGCCAACCCCAACGGCGAGGCGGAGGTGATAAAGGTGACGCTGGAGGCTAACCCGCGCCTGAGAAACATCTTCATCGAAAAGGACTTCTCGGAGGTGGGCATCAAGGGACGCACATCGAAGGGCAACCTCGTGACGCGCAACCCTATTCACCGCATCGGTCTGAAGAGCCACGGTCACTCTACGCTGGGCGGAAGAAAGGTGTGGTACGACCCCGACGTGAACCGCTTGAACTACGACGAGCACGGACGCTTGCTGGGCGAGTTCTTCGACGAGGACTCGATACTTGTGGTGCTCGACGACGGCAACTTCTACATCTCTACGTTCGACGCCAACAACCACTACGAGGACAACATAAAGATTATAGAGAAGTGGGACCCGGACAAGGTGTGGACGGCTGTGCTGTTCGACGCCGACAACGGCGACTGTCTCTACCTGAAGCGCTTCCGCATGGAGGCTACTAAGCGCTGGCAGAACTACATCGGCGAGAACCCGAAGAGCAAGCTGGTGATGCTCACCGACACGCCGTTCCCGCGCTTCGAGGTGAGCCTTGCGCCCACAACAGCGCCCGACGGAACGGAGATGCAGCGCCCGCCGCTGGAGATAGACGCCGAGGAGTTCATCGCCGTGAAGGGCTTCAAGGCGAAGGGCAAGCGCGTCACTACGTTCGACGTGCTCGACGTGAAGGAACAGGAGCCTACACGCTTCCCCGAACCCGAAAAGGAGGAGGACGAAGACGCTGAGAGCAATGACAACGACGACACGAACCTCGACCCCGATGCGGGCAAGAGCCAGCAGCAGGTGATAGACGAAATGACTGGTCAACTAAATCTTTTCACCGAGAATGAGGATCTTTAGTCTATTAGTCGCCATACTATGGTGTATCTCAGGGGATGCTGTTGCAGGGGGTGCTGTTGTCTCAACTGCACCAACAAGCAACACTCAAGGTGATACTATTTTAGGGGGTGCAGTTGTCTCAACTGCACCAACAAACAACACTCAAGGGGATGCTATTTTAGGGGGTGCAGTTGTCTCAACTGCACCAATCAACAACACTCAAGGGGATGCTATCTCAGGGGGTGCAGTTGTCTCAACTGCACCAGATTACCCGGATACAGATAGGTCGGTGCAGTTGAGACAACTGCACCCCCTACAACTGCACCCCCTACAACTGCGCCCCCTACAACAGCAGCCCCTACAACAGCAGCCTCAGAAACATCACCCCATAAGAGAGAACGCTCTTATGCTGGGCGTTGGCTACACCAATATTCTCGACACTTATCTCTCGCCCGAGAAATATCGCGGCACGGATGTGCGCTTCATCTCGCACACACGCCGCGAGAACGACTCTGCCCGCTTCGTGCACCAGTTGCTGCACGAGGGCAACATCGCCTTTGCCGACAACCGCTCGGGCAACGGCGGTGAGATTGCGGGCGGATATACGTTCGGCTACTCGCTGCTGCGCAAGTGGCAAATGCCCGTGGGCAGTTGCGGCTTGCGCCTTCTTGCTGGCGGCACAGCCGAGCTGAGCGCAGGTTTTCTTTACAACACACGCGGAAGCAACAATCCTGCACAGGCGCGCTTCGCCCTGCAGCTGAAACCTACCATTGCTGCCGACTTCGACTTCCGACTTTTCAAGCGCCAGAAGCGTCCGTTCACGCTGCACTACGAGGCGTCGGCGCCGCTCTGCGGACTGATGTTCTCGCCCAACTACGGACAATCTTACTACGAGATATTCTCACGCGGCAACTACGACCACAACTGCGTGCCTACAACCGTGGCGTCTACGCCCTCGCTGCGCCAGATGCTCACGCTCGACTTCCGCGCGCTGCACACTACATGGCGCATCGGATACCTCGGCGACTGGCGTCAGGCGAACGTAAACAACCTCAAGCAGCACACGTATACGCATGCGCTGGTCATCGGCATCGTGAGAAGGTTCCGCACCGTGAAGCTATAGTCGCACCCCCTTTTAATACAAAGAAACATGAAAAGAATAATACAGATAATGTTTGCAGCGCTGCTGTTCCTCACAACGGCGTGCGTCGACGAGACGGAGTATGCCGACAATGCACGCGGCAACTTCGAGGCTCTCTGGCGTGCCATCGACGAGCACTACTGCTTCTTCGACTACAAGCGCGAGCAGTACGGACTCGACTGGAATGAGGTGCACGCTCGCTACAGCCGGCAGGTCACGAACGACATGACCGAGGCGCAGCTGTTCGAGGTGCTGGGCAACATGCTGGGCGAACTGCGCGACGGACACGTGAACATGTACTCGGCGTGGGACGTGGCGCGCAACTGGTCGTGGCACGAGGACTATCCGTCGAACGTGAGCGACACGTTGCTCTCGAAGTATCTCGGCACCGACTACCGCATCGCCGCCGGGCTGCGCTACCGCGTGCTCGACGACAACACGGGATATGTGCGCTGCACAACGTTCGCAAACGCGTTCGGCGAAGGCAATCTCGACAACGTGATGCTCTATCTGGCGCCATGCAACGGACTCATTATCGACATGCGCGACAATGGCGGCGGACTGCTCACGGCGGCTGAACAGCTGGCGGCGCGTTTCTGCAACGAGCGGTTGCTTGTGGGCTACATGCAGCACAAGACGGGCAAGGCGCACGACGCTTTCTCGAAGATGCAGGCGCAGTATCTGAAGCCGTCGAACGGCATAAGATGGCAGAAGCCGGTGGTGGTGCTCACGAACCGCGCGGTGTATAGTGCGGCTAACGAGTTCGTGAAGTACATGCGCTGCTGCCCCAACGTCTCCGTCGTGGGCGACCGCACGGGCGGCGGCGCCGGAATGCCCTTCTCTACCGAGTTGCCCGTGGGCTGGAGCGTGCGTTTCTCGGCGTGCCCGATGTACGACAAGCAGAAGCAACCTACCGAGTTCGGCATCGATCCCGACTATAACGTGGCGCTTAAGACGGAGGATTGGCTGCGCGGCGAGGATACAATAATTGAGTTTGCACGCAGACTGCTGAAAGAAGCGCGATAAAAGAACACATTATAATATTGCTTAATATAAAAAAAACGAACACGAATAGCACAAATTTCACGAATGTATAAACCTTCGATTCGTGAAATTTGTGCTATTCGTGTTCGTTTTTTATCCTATTAGTGTCTACTTCAGATCGCCAACCTTATACAGGTACTCTGCAATCTGCACGGCGTTGAGCGCAGCACCCTTGCGAATCTGGTCGCCCGAGAGCCAGAAAGTAAGACCGCAGTCGTCAGCCAGGTCCTTGCGCACGCGACCTACGAAGACGTCGTCCTTGCCAGCTGTCTCAAGCGGCATCGGATAGACGAGGTTCTGCGGGTCGTCCTTCAGCGTGCAGCCCGGAGCGGCAGCGATAGCCTTCTGAGCCTCCTCAACGCTGATGGGGCGCTCGGTCTCAATCCATACCGACTCAGAGTGAGAGCGGAGCGAGCTGACGCGCACGCACATTGCCGAGCAGCGCACGTCGCTGTGCATAATCTTGCGAGTCTCGTTGAACATCTTCATCTCCTCCTTGGTGTATCCGTTGTCGGTGAAGACGTCTATCTGCGGGATGACGTTGTAAGCCAGCTGGTGCGGGAATCTCTCCACCTTCACCGGCTCGTTGTTCACCAGCTCGCGATACTGCTCCTTGAGCTCTGCCATGGCAGCAGCGCCTGCGCCCGAAGCGCTCTGGTAGCTGGCGATGTGTATACGCTTGATGTGGCTGAGCTGCTCGAGCGGCTTCAGCACTACAACCATCATGATAGTGGTGCAGTTAGGGTTGGCGATGATGCCGCGCGGACGGTTCAGGGCGTCCTCGGCGTTGCACTCGGGCACAACCAATGGCACGTCGTCGCACATGCGGAAAGCCGACGAGTTGTCGATCATCACGGCGCCGTACTTGGTGATGGTCTCGGCGAACTCCTTTGAGGTGCCGCCGCCAGCCGACGTGAACGCCACGTCGATGTCCTTGAAATCGTCGTTGTGCTGCAAGAGCTTCACCTCATACTCCTTACCTTTAAAGGTGTATTTCTTTCCGGCTGAACGCTCAGAACCAAACAACACCAGATTGTCAATGGGGAAATCTCTCTCGGCGAGGATGCGCAGGAACTCCTGTCCTACAGCGCCACTCGCACCAACAATAGCTACATTCATTTTCTCTTATATTTGTTTTTATTTGTTTTTATTTGCTTACTAATTGCCTAATCTTCGTGCAAAGTTACAACTTTTCTGTTATCTAAGGATAGTTTTTCCCCTTTTTCTGCGACATTGCGGTGCTCGGAAACGGTGCTCAGCATAATAAAAGAACAAAATCTGACTTAAAGAATATAAAATTGGAGAAACAGGATAATCAACATAAGGAAATTATGACTATCTTTGCGGCGAATAGCTTTGCGTAAGAAACTAAAACAATTAGACATAATGACTAACGAAACGACAACGACAGAACTCAAGATTGACATGGGGCTGATAGCCAACTACGGCAACGCCGACTATATTGATGGCGATGTGGTTGTGCTCGACGGCATCGACAAGGTGCTGCAGACGGACGGCACATACCGCTTCGAGATAATTATGATGGCCTACTGCACGAAGGGACGCATGCAGTACGAATCGAACGGAGAGACCTATACATCGAAGGCGGGCGACGTGGTTATATGCCTGCCGAGCACCACGTGGGAAAACGTGCTGGTGTCGCCCGACTACGAATCTAAGATTGTGGGCATATCGTACAAGACGGCACAGACAAGCGTGCAGATGAACAGCGACTTCCTTGCGCTGATGGGCTACATATCCAAGAATCCCGTAGTACACCTCAACGAGGAGCAACAGGACATATTCATGAAATACTACGCCATCATAGCGCACAAGATAAAGAACCCGAACGGCTTCTACCACCGCGAGATAATGCATTGTCTGCTGCAAAGCACTATCTACGAGCTCTTCGCCATCATCATGCCCTACGTAGAATACACCTTCGACGGCGGCAACCTGAAGCAGGCCAACCTGCTCTTCCAGCGCTTCATTGAGCTGCTGGCGGCTAACAACGGCAAGATGCAGCCTGTGAAGAAGTACGCGCAGGAGCTGTGCATCACGCCGAAATACCTCTCGAGCATCACGAAGCAGGTGACGGGTCGCACGGCGCTGGAGTGGATTCATAGCTACACGGTGAAGGCGATTGAGAAATATTTGCGCCGCTCCAACCTCTCTATCAAGGAAATCTCGGAGCTGCTCGGCTTCCCCAACCTCTCGTTCTTCGGCAAGTTCACGAAGAGCCACCTCGGCATGTCGCCAACGCAGTATCGCAAGGACCAGAGCATGAGGAAATAAATCTCTTTCTGATGATATGTTCTCCCACAGATTTCACACACAGAAGTTATGGTGCTTTCAAGGGGGTGCACTTGTCTCCGCTCGGCTTTGCCGCTTGCCAGAGCAAGAAGTGCACCAACACAACAAAATCTATATTCTCCCACAGAATTCAGAACACATTCTTGTTGGGATATTCTCCCACAGATTTCACAGATTTACACAGAACTTTTGCTGAGAAAACTCCCACAGATTTCACAGAACACACAGAACTTTCTTGCTGAGATATTCTCCCACAGATTTCACAGATTTACACAGAACTTTCTTACTGAGATATTCTCCCACAGATTTCACAGATTTACACAGAACTTTCTTGCTGGGAAAAATTCTGCTTTCTATGTTAAAATCCAAATGTTTTGACCATTATTTTCATTTTAAGCTG
>NZ_JAHQUY010000056.1 GCF_019052365.1 Leyella stercorea | reverse complement strand
GAAGTGTCAGCCCTAATTTATTTTGTATGAAAAGTTTTAGCGGACAGCAATAACTTTTATATAACTTTGCATATAGTAAAAAGTATTAAGTATTTTTCTAACGTTTCAAAGGCGTTATGTCCCTGCAAAGTTAAAAATCAGTTAAAATACAAAAGACAATGAGAAAAGTTATCAAGACTGTAATGATGGCAGCCTTCACCGCCATTGCCATGTCTGCATCAGCAGCGTCTGTGCAGACCTACAGCGCATCGTCAGACTCTGTTCTGACCCAACCCGTAGACACTCTGAGCGAGAAGCTCGCACAGATGGAGAACCGCGTGAACACCCTTGAAAAGGAGCAGAACTACACTAAGGTTTGGAAGCGCAAGAAATACTGGAAGTTCGGTATCACCCAGCCTAACCTCGAGCGCACAGACGGCGAGGCGATGACATGGAAGACCAACGGATCGTTCTTCGTACAGCAGGGTCGCACAGCCTATCTTCACGCCAAGCCAATCGCCGGACTCATCAAGATTGGTATCGACTACGGCTTCTTCGACTTCACCTATACCAAGCTGAAACTCAACAATGTTGGCACCAGCGACCAGACCGGCACACGCGCTTCTGACGGCTTCGACGACATCGTCAGCGGCAAGCCCGACGGCAATCCGTCTGTACTTCCTGGCAACATCAACCTCGGTATGCACAAGTTCGACTACAGCGTACACGTTGGTCCGAGCGTAAGCGTTAATCCTTGGAACAAGCTCATCGCAGCAGCCTACTTCCACGTGATGCCTACGGCAACGGGCGTGCTGCAGAACGACACCTTCGCCTACGGTTTCGGTTGCATGATGGCAGCCGGCGTATCGGTGGCTTACAAGTGCATCTCGCTCGGTGTCGAGGGTCTTTGGGGCAAGGTTAAGTACAAGCAGGCAAGCTTCGACGGCGGCGACGACGAGGGCAACAACGACGGCGACTACGACAACGGCAGCGACTACGACGAGGGCGACAGCGAGAGCTACTTCTCAACCGAGAAGTTCACGCTGAAGCAGAGCGGCATCCGCGCATACGTAGCCATCCGCTTCTAAGCAACAAAAAAAATCAGAATAGAAAACCCTAAACGAAAACATATATGAAAAGAAACTTTCTTTATGCCTGCCTCATCGCTCTTGCATCGGTAGGCTTCACAGCCTGCGAAAGCGACGAAAACGGCGAATATGGCGATGAGAAGATACCTGCAGGCGCATTGCCTACCACAGAGTTCACACCCGGCAATTTCGAAGATGAGCCTTATGCTGAGGACGCGATAAAGGTCGAGGTTCAGAGTACAGTAGAAGGCAATCCCGAATTCTCGTCTATCGAGCTTTTCGGCGACGGTCACTACCTCATGAGCGGAGCAAACAACAACCATGCGCCGCAGAAGACCGTGAAAGCGAAGCGCGAGGCAGACGGATCGGTTTCTGTCTTCAAGAAACGCGGCACAAAGCGCATGGCTACACGTGCCAACGAGGACGGCACAATAATCTTCGACAACGGTTCGTACACTTACGGCACATACACACGCGAGCAGAAGGGCGTGTACCGATTCAACAACGGCGCATTGCTCGACCTGCGCAAGCTGCAGGAAGGCAGTTCTACTGTGGTATACACCAACAGCAACGGCGTGAAGTCGACGGTATACGTGAATTATGCAGAAACAGAGAATACGGATTGGACTGGAAGCCTCTGCCGCTCATGGCGAATGAACAGCTTCGAGACATGGCACTATCTCAACGGTGCATACATAGCACACGGCAAGCAGTGGATTACAAACGGTGTTGTCTCGCACAATATTGATCTCTCGCCGGCTGCACAGAAGTGGGATTATGACAAGGACGATGTTCTCGACGAGGACAGCGAGTTCTGCTACCGCGTAATATTCTCTACAAACAACACATACATCTGCTTCTACATGGACCACACAGCAGAGGTGGCAAAATGGGATTGGACAGACGCTACCAGCGGCACATTGCACTTTTGGGATCCGTACGATCCCGACAACAGCGACTGGGAGGGCTATACCACCGTGCGCTTCAAGGGCAAGCAGATGCGCGTCTATGAAGACTATAGCGGATCGGAAGACGGCTTTAGCTTCCGCATGATTTGCGTGAACACCCTCACCGTAGGCTATTAACACATAAAAAAACTCCGTATGCGCTATGCATGCGGAGTTTTTTTATTAACACTGATTGAGCTGTTAGCGATTTTTTGTTTATCTTTGCAGGTAAAAAAACAATCAGTTCATGACCAATCTTGCCAGCTATTTCCCGATAACCGACCCCACCCTGATATTCTTTGTGGTGATGCTCATCATTCTGTTTGCCCCAATCATCATGGGCAAGCTGCGCATCCCGCATATCATTGGCATGGTGCTCGCCGGAGTAGCAGTCGGCAAGTACGGCTTCAACATCCTTGCGCGCGACGACTCGTTCGAGCTGTTCGGCAAGGTCGGACTCTACTACATCATGTTCCTCGCCTCGCTGGAGATGGACATGGAGGGCGTGAAACGCAACAAGGGCCGCTTCCTCGGATTCGGTCTGCTCACGTTCGCGCTGCCGCTCGTGCTGACATACTTCGCCAGCATATCCCTGCTGCATTACTCCGTGTTCGCGTCGCTGCTCTTGGGCTGCCTCATGGCGTCGAACACGCTCATCGCCTACCCCATAGTGGGCCGCTACGGTCTGCAGCGCAAGCCGAGCGTGACGCTCTCGGTCGGTTCGTCGATGATTTCGCTGCTCATGGCGCTCGTGGCGCTTACAGCCATCGTCGCCTCGTACGGCGGCGAGACGAGCGTGTGGTTCTGGCTGCTGTTCGTGGGCAAGTTCGTGGGCTACTGCGTCGCGATGTTCCTGCTCATTCCGCGCTTCACGCGCTGGTTCCTGCGCCGCTACAGCGACGCCGTCATGCAGTTCATATTCGTGATGTCGATGCTCTTCATGAGTGCGGCGGCGAGCGAAGTCGCAGGTCTTGAAGGCATCATCGGCGCCTTCGTAGCCGGCATCATCCTCAACCGCTACATACCCCACGTGTCGCCGCTTATGAACCGCATCGAGTTCATCGGCAACGCACTCTTCATACCCTACTTCCTCATCGGCGTGGGCATGCTCATCAACGTGCGACTGCTCTTCGAGGGCAGCACCATCATCATAGCGATGCTCGTCATTGCGGGCTTCGGAACGCTCGGCAAGGCGATAGCCGCATACACCGCAGCCTCCATGTTCCGACTGCCGAAGTCGTCGGGCAACATGATGTTCGGACTCACTTCGGCACACGCCGCCGGCGCCATCGCCATGCTCATGATCGGTATGCGCGTGGAGCTGGAGCCGGGCAAGCCGCTCGTCACCGACGACATGCTGAACAGCGTGGTGCTCATGATTCTCGTTACGTGCATCATCTCGACGATGATGACAGAGCGTGCGGCGCAACAGATCACGCTGCGCGACCGCGAGATGCCGAGCGACGACAAGCCGGCCACGGCTGAGGAGAAGATTCTCATACCGCTGAAATACCCCGAGTATGCGCAGCGCCTCGTTAACCTCGCGATGCTCATGCGCAACCCGAAGAACACCACACAGCTCGTGGGTCTGAACGTGGTGTACGACGACGACGACATGCAGCGCAACCTGGAGAAAGGCAGCCAGCTGCTGGAGCGCATGGCGCAGTACAGCGCGTCGGCAGATATGACGATGCAGACGCAGGTGCGCGTTGCGGCGAACATCGCCAACGGCATACGCCACGCCTTCAAGGAGTTCCGCGCAACGGACATCATCATCGGCATGCACATGCACCCTGAGGTGTCGCAGAAGTTCTGGGGAGCGTTCCACCAGAGCCTCTTCAACGGCCTCAACTCTCAGATAATAATGGCTCGCCTCAACCAGCCACTGGCAACGATACGCCGCATAAAGGTGGCTGTGCCGTCGCGTGCGCAGTTCGAGCCTGGCTTCTACCGCTGGCTGGAGCGCCTCTCGCGTCTGGCGTGCAACATGGAGTGCCACACGGAGTTTCACGGACGTGGCGACACGCTGCCGCTCATAGCCGACTACATACGCCACTACCACCCCACCATGCGCTGCTCGTTCACCGAGATGACCCACTGGAACGAGATGCCGCACATCGCCGAGAGCATACAGAAGGACCATCTCTTCGTGGTTGTGACGGCAAGAAAGGGCACGGTGTCGTTCAAGAACGCGCTGGAGCATCTGCCCGAAGAGATAAAGCACCACTTCTCTGGCTCAAACATCATGATCATCTTCCCCGACCAGCACGGCGACGCTATGGACGAAATGACATTCGCTCAGCCGCAGCACACCGAGGACCAGAGCGCATACGAGGCAATCGGAAAGTGGATTAAGAAGAAATTTTGAGTTTTGAATTGTTGCCGAAGGCAATTTTGAGTTTTGAGTTTTGAATTTTGAATTGTCGGCTGCGCCGATTCTGAATTAAAGAATTTTGAATTGAAAAGCTAATCTCAACATCTCACCATCTCAACACCTCACCATCACAACATCACAACACCTCAACATCTCAACATCACACCATAATATGATCGACATAAAAGGAATAACCAAGAGCTTCGGCTCGCTGCAAGTGCTCAAGGGCATCGACTTGCATATAGACAAAGGAGAAGTAGTGAGCATTGTAGGCCCGAGCGGTGCCGGCAAGACCACACTGCTGCAGATAATGGGCACGCTCGACAAGCCCGACAGCGGCGAGATAAGCGTTGACGGCGTCGACGTGATGAGCCTCTCGTCGAACAAGCTGAGCGACTTCCGCAATCAGCACATCGGCTTCGTCTTCCAGTTTCACCAACTCCTGCCCGAGTTCACGGCGCTCGAGAACATCATGATACCTGCTTACATCGGAGGCAAAGGCACATCCGAGGCGAAGAAACGCGCTCTCGAACTGCTCGACTTCATGGGACTCGCCGACCGCGCCAACCACAAGCCCAACGAACTCTCGGGCGGCGAGAAGCAGCGTGTGGCTGTGGCGCGCGCCCTGGTGAACAACCCGGCTGTGGTGCTTGCCGACGAGCCGTCGGGCTCGCTCGACTCGAAGAACAAGGCAGAGCTGCACCAGCTCTTCTTCGACCTGCGCGACAAGTTCGGCCAGACTTTCGTAATCGTCACCCACGACGAGCACCTCGCTTCTATCACCGACCGCACAATACACATCGAGGACGGACTGATAAAGCTGTAGCATTAGTGAACACCATTTACAAGGGTACGGCAGGAATGCACATGCCCTCCTACAAATAAACAAACGAACAACAAAACAATATGATAAAACTCGGCGACTACAATAAAATGACTGTCGTTAAGGAGGTTGACTTCGGTATCTACCTCGACGGCGGCGACGAAGGAGAGATACTCATGCCTAAGCGCTATGTGCCCGAAGGCACGAAGCCCGGCGACGAGCTTAACGTGTTCGTCTACCTCGACCAGGACGAGCGCCCCGTAGCCACTACGGAGACGCCGCTGTGCAAGGTGGGCGACTTCGCCTACCTCGAAGTGTCGTGGGTGAACGAGTACGGCGCATTCCTCAACTGGGGCTTGATGAAAGACCTCTTCTGCCCGTTCCGCGAGCAGAAGAAGCGCATGCAGAAGGGCGAGAGCTACATCGTGCATGTACACATCGACGAGGAGAGCTACCGCATCGTGGCGTCGGCAAAGGTGGAGAAATACTTCGCAGAGCGCCACCCGTTCTACAACCACGGTCAGGAGGTAGACCTGCTGGTGTGGCAGAAGACAGAGATGGGCTTCAAGGTAATCATCGACAACTGCTACCCGGGACTGGTCTACGAGGGTCAGGTGTTCCGCTATCTGCACACCGGCGACCGCGTGAAGGGCTACATCGGCACCGTGCGTCCCGACGGAAAGATTGACGTAACGCTGCAGCCTACCGGACGACAGCAGACACTCGACTTCGCCGACACGCTGCTGCAGTACCTCAAGGAGCACGACGGCAAGTGCGACCTGGGCGACAAGAGCGACGCTGAGGACATCAAGCGACGCTTCCAGGTGAGCAAGAAGGTGTTCAAGAAAGCCGTGGGCGACCTCTATCGCCAGCGACTCATCAGCATCGCACCCGACGGACTGACGCTCAACTAACGGTCAGCAAGACTTAATGCCAGAAACAATGAAACCAAACTATCTACTAATCGTCAGAGAAGCATGCGCAAAACGCATCTCAACATTCGCCTGTAGGACATGCGCTACGCTTCTCGCCGCACTCGTCGTGTCTGTTCTGAGCGTAGGGTGCGGCGGAAGAAGCGCGTCCGCCACAGACGACGCCGACTCGGCACGCATCAATCGCCTGCGACAGATTGACGACTCGGTGATGACCTTCGCGCCTTCCACACAACGAATCATCGACGAGGGCATACGCACAGCGCCCGACAGCATCACAGCCTACGAATACCGACTGCGCGAGGCACGCTTCTTATCGCTCAGCGACAGTCCGGAGCGCTCCAAGAACTGCATCGACAACATTCTGCGCTTCGCCAGCGAACAACGCAAGCAGAAACTTAGCCGAAAACAGACACTCCGACTCAACTCGCTCGTAGCAGGTGCGTACAATTGCCGCGCTGTCTACTACCACAACTTCCACCGCAACAAGGAACAGGCTATAGAGCTATACCGGTCGGCTTACGACCTGCTCGCCAACAGCGACGCGAAGCACAATATGCCCAACGTGTGCGCCAATCTCGCCGACGCCTACATTCAGAACAACGAGATTCCGAAGGCGGCGCAGTGGTACCGCCGCGCGCTCTTCCTCGTCGACTCGCTCTCGCTGCCCGAGAAGGAGAACATTACGCTCTACATGGGACTGGCGCAGATATACCTCTCGCTGCACGACTTCGACACCGCACTACATTATTATAAGGCTACGGAGAACTACTTCCTGATGATGTCGCCGTCAATGCAGGCTTACTTCCTAAACAACTTCGGCAACTACTACTATTTTCTGAAGGACTACCCGCAGGCGCTCAAGATGTTCCTGCGCATGAAGCGCACCATAGAGCGCCACGGCATGCAGAACAACTTCGACATGTACCAGTGCAAGGTGAACCTCGCCGACGTCTATCTGAACATGGACAGCATAAGTCGCTCGCAGCAGTGCCTCGACGAGGTTGAGCCCTACTTCCGCAAGAGGCACGACCTCACGGCGCTCCACTACTGCAAGACAATACGCATCGGTATAGCCACCCGAACGGGCAACACCGCCGCGGCTCAGCGCATAATAGACTCCAATGACGAGACGGAAAACCACCCCGTGCAATACTCGCTCGCCAACCTGCGCAACATCTATCTGCAACGCTACTACGAAAAGGTGGGCGACTACCGGCGGGCTTACACGCTGATGAACGAAATCAGCGAATACAACGACTCGCTCGAACATAACCACTCGAACATGCGTTCTGCCGAAATCATGGCGCGATTTACAAGCGACACGCTGAAGCTGCACCACGACCTCACAATAGAGCACAAGAACGCCACAATCGAGAAGACACAGAAGCAGCTGCTGCTCAGCATTGCCATCGTACTGCTGCTCATGCTGCTCTTTGCGCTATGGATAATGCAGAGCAAACGCAAGCAGATGAAGGCGCAGATGGACATCATGAACCTGCGTCTGAACATCGTGCGCAACCGCATCTCGCCACACTTCGTGTTCAACGTGCTCAACAACAAGATTGTTAACGCCGGACGCGTGGACGACACCGAGCTGCTCGACCTCACGCGCCTCATCAGAACCAACCTCGACATGTCGCGACAACCCGCCGTGAAGCTCGCCGAAGAGCTCGACTTCGTGGAGAAGTA
Organism: Leyella stercorea; assembly: GCF_019052365.1. Classification (GTDB taxonomy): domain Bacteria; phylum Bacteroidota; class Bacteroidia; order Bacteroidales; family Bacteroidaceae; genus Prevotella. The sequence goes on along the minus strand of NZ_JAHQUY010000056.1, from coordinate 11,739 downwards.
CATACGCGTTGAGCGCTTCATGCTGGGCGACGACTTCGCTTGGCACATCAATGTGGCGGCAGACGTAGACCGTGAGAAGGTGCTCGTGCCGTCTATGTTCCTGCAGATTCTCACCGAGAACGCCATCATACACGGTCTGAAGGGATGGGACGGACACAAGGAACTCACCATCGAAGTGCACCGCGAACTGCACACTACAGTCATCAACGTGAGCGACAACGGACCCGGCTTCTCCACCTTCAACGGCACGTTCAAGAAGAAGACCGGACTGGGCATCATAGCGCAGACCGTAGCCATAAACAACGAGCATAACAAGAACAAGATACGCTTCGAGATAACGAACATAGAGCACGACGGAAACGTCTGCGGATGCCGTGCAACGGTGCGCGTGCCCGACGGAGTGAAGTTCCTGTAACAGTAAGCTGAATAGAAACGCAACTAAAAAAAGAAAGACTTATGATGAGATTTGTAATTGTCGACGACGACAAAGCGGCTGCCAACGCCCTCGCAAAGAAGCTCGCAGCGTATGACGAGACCGAGTTGTGCGGCATAGCCCTGAACGGACTCGACGGACTGCGCATGATAAACGAGACACGACCCGACGTGCTGTTCCTCGACATCGAGCTGCCCGACATCTCGGGCATAGAGTTTCTGGAGCACGTCAACTGCCTGCCGCAATACAAATGCCGCACGGTGATGTACACCGCGCACGACCGCTTCATGCTCTCGGCGTTCCGCAACAAGGCGTTCGACTACCTGATGAAGCCTATCGACGACACCGAGCTGCGCAACATCGTGCGACGCGTCTGCATAGAGATGGCTGGTGCGCCAAACTCCGTCTATAACTACGCCGAAACGAGAGGCGAAGCCGAACTGGAGGAAGCCGCTGACGAAGCCTTCGACGACGAAACTACCATCGGCGACCCTGCCAACGGCATCGCCTGCCACAACGACGGCAAGTTCATCGTCTACACCAACTCCGTCGACTTCCGTCTTGTAGACATCCGAGAGATTGGTGTGCTTGCCTACAACCACGATCTGCGCGTGTGGGAGCTGACACTCGCCCACCAGAAGACGCCGATACGCCTGAAGCGCAACGTGAACAGCGACATGCTGCTCGCGCTGAACAGCCAGCTGGTGCGCGTGAGCCAGAAACACATCATCAACATCGGCTATCTCATGGAGGTGACGAACAACACCTGCCGCTTCTATCCGCCGTTCGACAAGGTGGAGGACGTGAAGGTAGGACGCCTGTTCCGCAAGAAGCTCATCGACCAGTTCTGTAACCTATAAACAACAAAAGGCAGAAATACGCAATGTATTTCTGCCTTTGTTTTTCTTGTTGTCTGACGGGTGATTACTCAGCTGAAGGAGCAACAACGCGACGCTCAGCGATACGTGCCTTCTTACCAGTAAGGTTGCGGAGGTAGTAGAGCTTAGCGCGACGTACCTTACCGTGCTTGTTCACCTCGATGCTGTCGATGTTCGGCGACTCGATAGGGAAGATACGCTCTACACCTACTGTACCAGACATCTTGCGAACGGTGAAACGCTTCTTGTCTCCGTGACCAGAAATCTTGATAACTACACCACGGTAGAGCTGAATACGCTCCTTTGAACCCTCGATAATTTTGTAAGCGACTGTGACTGTGTCACCTGAACGGAACTCAGGGAACTTCTTGCCGGTTGCAAATGCTTCTTCAGCAACTTTAATTAAATCCATTTTCTTTTGATAATTAAATTTGTTTATCGTTCTCGCGCAACATAATCGGGCTACTCATCTTCCCGTCATCGGTTACGCCGAAAAGCGAGTGCAAAGTTACGACTTTTTATCCGTTCAGCAAAATTTTATCAGAAATAATGAGTATCTTTGCACTACGTTTATATAAAGTTTAACATAACACCATCAAAATCAAAACTTGCATATAATGAACAGATTACACACAATAAGCATCTCGGCAGCAGCCGTTCTGGCGCTTGCCTTTGCTTCGTGCTCTACAGCTCAGTATCATGTAGCGTCGGTGGAACGCAGCCGCATACTCATCGACTCGCGTTACGACAACAGCACCGACCCTGAAGTGGTAAGAACCAACAACGCCTTGCTCCGACGCAAGAAGCTGGTGGACGCAGAGATGAACCCCGTGCAGGGTCATGCTGCAGAAAATCTCTGGGTGAAGCGCCCCGAGAGTCCGCTCTCAAACCTTCTCGCCGACATACTCGTGTGGGGCGGCGCGAAATTCAACGAGCAGCCCGACTTCGCCGTGTACAACATGGGCGGCATACGTGCTGCGCTGAGCAAGGGCACCGTGACGCGCGGCAACATTCTCGACGTGGCGCCGTTCGACAACAAGATTTGCTTCCTCACGCTCAGCGGTGCCGACGTGCTTGAGCTGTTCGGGCAGATAGCTATGCGCCACGGCGAGGGACTGAGCCACTCGCTGCGCCTCACGGCAACGGCTGACGGCAAGCTCGTCTCTGCCACTATCAACGGAAAGCCTGTAGACCCCAACGCTAAGTATCGCGTGGCTACGCTCGACTATCTTGCGCAGGGCAACGACCACATGGAGGCGTTCCGCAAGAAGACCGACGTGGTGTCGCCTACGGGCGAGGAGAACAACGTGCGTCACATCATCGAGCAGTATTTCAAGGCTGCCGACGCTAAGGGCGAGGCTGTGAGCTGCGCCGTGGAGGGACGCATGACAATAGTTGAAAAGTAAAAAAGTAAAAGAGTAAAAAAGTAAAAAGGGCTTTTAAAAGTAAAAAAGTAAAAGAGTAAAAGTTAGGAAACATATAAAAGAACCTATGAAACGATACATATATATTATAGCTCTTGCGCTTGCCACATCGCTCAGCGCGGCAGCACAGAAAACCATAGAGATTCTGCACACCAACGACACGCACAGCTGCATCATGCCGCTCAACCCCAACCTCGCCGACACGCTCGTAGCTGGCAGAGGCGGATTCATACGCCGTATGGAGATGATACGCCAGGAGCGTAAGGCTAACCCCGACGTGCTCGTCTTCGACTCGGGCGACTTCTCGCAAGGCTCGCCCTACTACACTCTGTTCAAGGGTGAGGTGGAGACCGAACTGATGTCGGCAATGAAGTACGACGCCGTGACGATAGGCAACCACGAGTTCGACTTCGGCTTGGAGAACATGGCTAAGATTTTCCGCGCAGCAACCTTCCCCATCGTCTGCGCCAACTACGACTTCACGGGCACAGCCGTAGAAGGACTCACCAAACCGTACATCATACTGAAGCGAGGCGGCGTGCGCATCGGCGTGTTCGGCGTGTCGCCGAAGCTCGACGGACTCGTTGACGCCACAAAGTGCGTAGGCGTGAAGTATCTCGACCCTGTAGCCACAGCCGACAAGGTGGCTCACGAGCTGCGCCACAACAAGAAGTGCGACGTCGTGATATGCCTCTCCCACCTCGGATGGAGCATGGAGAACGACGTTGACGACGAGGAGATGCTCGCCAAGAACCACGACATAGACATCGTGCTCGGCGGACACTCGCACACCTACTTCACCGAACTGAGGTATGCGCCGAACGCCGACGGCAAGCTGATACCCGACGACCAGAACGGCAAGCACGCCGTGTTCGTAGGCAAAATTAAACTCATGCTGGAGAGAAAATAAATGTTAAATGTAATACCTATTTGTAGGTATGTCAAAGAAAAACACTACCTTTGCAACTACTACAAAAGTAGGTATCGACTGAAATAATAAACATTTAACAATAACAATTTAAATATTAAAGATTATGGCTTACGTAATTGGTGACGACTGCATCGCATGCGGTACATGTATTGGCGAGTGCCCGGTAGAGGCTATCTCAGAAGGCGAAAAGTATTCAATCAACCCTGACCTCTGCACAGAGTGTGGCACATGCGCAAGCGTTTGCCCGCAGGAGGCTATCAGCCTTGGCGAGTAAGGTAAGGATTTGATTTTCGATAAATCAGACATAATGGTCGGTTGGCTCAACGCTAACCGACCATTTTTTTTCGTTCTGCATCGTTACCGTGGCGTGGTAACGACATTACCGAAGCGCGGTAACGACATTACCATGGTGCGGTAATGATGTTACCGTAGTGCGGTAATCAAAAACTTGAAGTGATAATAAAGCGTTACATCATCAGCTTTATTCCGTTGTACACTTGCTTATGTGCCAACTAATGAGTAACTTTGCGTTACGATTCATTAATGACAAAAGAAATCTAAAACAACTAATTATAAACAACAAAAAACCAAAGCATTATGATTAAACATCTACGCTTTTTCATGCTCAACCTGCTCGTGCTCGTAAGCGCGGCGGTTATGGCACAAACGACAGTTGACTTCTCAAACGGCCTTCCAAGCGACTGGACGAAACTTGCAGGCACAGTTGCAAAACAAACTTACGAAGGAAAGACTGCCATACAGTTACAGAAAGGCGCTTCTATTTCAAGTCCGGCAATGGCAGAAGCGGCAACAGAACTTGTAGTAACAACAACAAGAAGTAGCAAAGGCACAACAATGACCGTTGCTTACAAAATTGGCGAAGCTGATGCAGTTGTCTTCAAGACATTCAACGCTACAGAAGTAGCAAAGGCTTCATGGGCAGAATACACAGTTGAAGTGCCAAAAGAAGCCCAGGTTGCTGGTTGCAAATACATCTTCACAACAAACACAGCTTCTTACTACATCTCTCAAATAGAGTTCGTAGCAACCGGCGCTTCTAAAAAGACTGAGACAACAACAACATTCGGCAAGGACATAGACGGAGCAACATTCACATTCTCTGGTGACGAAGCACCTGTAGGCAAGACTGCAAGTGTTACTCCTGCAGAAGCTCTCAACTCAAGCAATGGTAAGCTCACATATAAGAGCGATCATACAGACATCGTAGCTGTTGACGAGACAACTGGCGCACTCACATGGGGCACGAACTACGGCACAGCAAAGATTACAGCCACATACACAGCTGCCGAAGGCGCTCTCTTTAAGGATAGCGAGGCTTTCTACTATGTAAAGCATAAGCGTGCTGCCGACCCTACAAAGGTGATCTTCGACTACAACGAGGGCGCTTTCGACTGCTTCGGCAATGAGAACAAATACAAGGAGGGCGAGTTCGACTTCGTTGACCTCAACGGCGACAGCTACACCTTCACCGTACACAACGCTATGCTCAACAACTACGGCGGCGGATTGCAGCTGAAGAAAAACTCTACTTCGGACCCTACACAGCAGGGCTATGCCATTTCGCCTGCGTTCGGCAAGTTCCCGAACGGCTACCGCGTAACAGTGAAATACAAGGACCAGAATGCGCCCGAACTCGAATGTACAAACCATGCAGAAGATGTAGCCGTATTTGACGACGCCAACGGCACAATGTATATGGACGTGCCGTTCGCCGACGGCGTGTTCAAGCTCTCAGGCGCAAGTCAGGTGGCTTACATACAGAGCATAGAGCTGACTCCGCTCGCAAAGAAGGAAGCTACAACAATGACGTTCCCGAAGGAGGAGTACAACCTCAGCGACATCAACGCCGTCCGCAACTTCAGTTCGCCGAAGGCTACCGTGAAGGGCGAGAACGGCGAAGCTATCGAGGGTCTCAAAATCGTCTACACTTCAGACAACGAGGCCCTCGCTTATGTTGACGAGAACGGCGTAGTATGGCTCGATGACAAATTGGCTGGCACAGCCACCATCACAGCCTACTTCTACGGCAACGAGAAGTATGAGGCTTGCCAGGCTTCCTACAAGATTAACGTAATAAAGAAGAAAGACCCGCAGCCCGTAACGATGACATTCCCGCAGGACGTCTACACATGCTATACCAACGAGGCTCCGCTCTTCGACGGCTTCAAGCCGACCATCAAGAACGCGGCTGGCGAGGAGCTCAACCTCCCCGTTACATACACAAGCAGCAACACAGACTTCTGCATGATTATGAACGGCACCCTGCTGCTCTCGCAGAACCCGGGCGAAGTGACCATCACAGCCAAGTTCGCCGGCAACGACGACTATCTGCCTGCCGAGGCTTCGTACCTTATCAAGGTGATAAAGAGAGAGAAGGCAGAGGCTGGCATCGCTTTCGAGGAGACAATGCTGATGATAGACCTCGCCAAGAAGACAATGACCGCTGAGCAGCTCGGCTTCAAGAACCCGAACAACCTCGCCGTTACATACTCTTCTAACAAAACCGACGTTGCAGAGGTAGACGCCGAGGGCAATGTGACGCTGAAGAAGGCAGGTCGCGTGAACATCGACGTTACGTTCGCAGGCAACGACGAGTACAAGGCTGCCACAGCATCGTGCACACTCATCGTGAACGACTACCGCAACACACCTAAGCTCGCGTTCGACCAGGAGGAGTACACAGCCAACATGCGTGAGGGCAACACCTTCAGCGGCGCTACACTCTACAACGAGTCGGAGGTGGCTCCGCTCACATACACCAGCTCTAACGAAGAGGTGGCAGAGGTGGCTGCCAACGGCGTTGTGATCCTGCGCAGCACGGGCGAGACAACAATCACCGTATGGTTCGCTGGCGACAACGACTTCAAAGCTACTTCGGCTTCATACAAGCTCACGGTTATCGACAAGGTGGTTGACGGCATACAGAACATCACCATCGACAACATGCCTGAGGACGCAAAGGTATACAACCTCAACGGACAGCGCATGAACGCAAAGGCTCTGAAGAGCGGCGTCTATGTAGTGAACGGCAAGAAGGTTGTGCTGAAGTAAACCGAAGCAATACATTAAACAGTAGGAGGCTACGGCATTTCTGCCGTAGCCTTTGCCATATATAGTGCAGATAACGTTCAACTGTTTATCGCTGAAATGCGCGCACACTATTGACATATATCAAAAAACCAAGTATTTTGATAGCAAAAGCGCAAGAAACACACGCAAAAATTTGGCAATATGCCTCAAAATCAATATCTTTGCAATGTTTTTCATGGTATTAGATTTAAGGTTAACAAAGGTTGGGACTCGGCGGAGCCCCTTTTTTTGTGCCCATACGTTACGTAAGCAACTTTTTTAGTATACATTTTGCAACATTACTTGCAGGATAAATATCATTTTACTATATTTGCAGGCAGATATAAGCCATTTTAGTAACCAAACAAGGATATTTGCTTATGGAAAAACTTTACTCGACGCTAATCTTAGCAGCAATGTTCGCCACTGGAGCAATGGCACAGAGCGAAACACAACTCATAACAAAGCCTGCAGAGGGCAAGACAATCAACCTCTACCGCACGACAACCGGCTTCGAGTCGGTCTACTACTACGGCATTCCGCATAAGAGCACGGGCGACTGGCAGCGTCTGGTCTTCGGCAACGACGACGCCGTGTATCTCGAAAACCCGATAAACTCACTCTACACGAAGACATGGATAAAGGGCTACCACGCAGAGGGCGACACCATCGCCTTCCAGCTGCCACAGCCGATATACGCCGAGGAGGACGTATTCTCGGGCGACATGGTGTACGGCTATCTCTACCGCCTGCACCCCGAAACCGTCGACGAGAAGAACACCTTCCGACCCAACGAGGGCGAAGCTAACCAGCTGCTGAAGTACGTATGGCGCAACGACTCGCTCATCATGGTGATGCCCAAGACCGAGATGATAGGCATGTGCCGCGCCAACGGCAACTGGACAAGCTACGCCGAGGCAACATACAAGGCTGTGAAGCTCGACAACAACACGGCGGCACCGTCGGCAGCTGCCACCGTGCAGGACGGACTGATGCTATACATGGACGTAGAAGGACAGTCGCAGCTCTACCCCGTGAAGTACGCCTTCGACGGAGACGACGTATACCTCGGCGACCTCTCGGCGAACATCAAGGGCCTCTGGATAAAGGGCAAGAAGGACGGCACGACAGTCACCTTCCCGCCGACATCATACATCGGCATCGACACCACAACGGCTTGCTACATGTACGCCTCGTCGGCTGTGATGGGCAAGGGAGTGGACGAGATGGGCACCGAGTTCGACAAGGCGTGCCTCAGCACCGAACCGCTCGTCTTCACCTACGACGCCGAGAACAACGCGCTCAGCACGAAGGGCATCATGATGATTCACAAGAGCGTGGACGACGACCGCAGCACTAACATCTTCGACACCTACCGCTATGCGCTCATCAACGCATGGGACAAGCGCCCGGCTGCACCGCTGCCGCCGAAGCTCACCGCCTTCCAGCCGTACGACCCTAACCCGTGGGGAGGCCCCGGCGGCTTGCAGTTCACGCTGAGCTACTACTCGTCTGACTTCAACTATCTCGACCCGTCGCACCTCTACTATAACCTTTACATCGACGACGAGTTGGTTACGTTCTCGCCCGACGACTACAAGAATCTGGAGACGGAGATGACAGATGTGCCCTACTCGTTCAGCGACCAATACGAGTTCTACAAGTACGACGAGAACAACCGCACCATCTACTTCTACAAGGACGTAAAGAAGAAGATTGGCATGGAGGCTGTATACGTTGACGGCGACCTGCGCTTCGGTTCGGGCATCACCGAATACTATCCGAACGGCGACCCGACTGGCGTGGATATGACCGAGGCTACGGTAAAGCAGATAAAGAGCGTCGACTTCTACGACCTCTCCGGTCGCAAGCTGAGCGCACCTGCAAAGGGCATCTGCATACGCACCATAACATACACCGACGGATCGAAGGCGTCGAGAAAGATTGTGAAGTAAAAGTTCTTCACAGCAAACAATAGTAGCGGAGGTCTCCGGCCTCCGCAGCACCAAGTCTGACACTAATAAGTATAGTAGCGGAGGTCTCCGGCCTCCGCAGCACCAAGTTTGACACTAATAAATATAGTAGCGGAGGTCTCCTGCCTACGCAGCACCAAGTCTGACACTAATAAGTATAGTTAGTATCGCTGGTTGCTGCGGAGGCCGGAGACCTCCGCTACGGCTTTTTACGCCGTAGCCTCCTACGATTTGCACTAACTTTTCACAACTTCGTTGGCATCACGGCAATAAAAACAAGCCAGCTTGTTTTGTATTGTCTCCAAATTACAGTATCTTTGTAGGTACGTAATGAAAAATCTATTTCATTGAACCCACGTTAATAAAGACCTATGCAATACCCTCTTATATCAGAATATCTCGCTGCCATTCGCGAGGCTCATGACAATCTGGACAAGTTAAGCCATTTGGTGCCCGTGCTGGATAAATACGGCGAGCCATATCGAAGCAGCGGTGCGTTTGCCGTCGTGTTCAAGATGAAGGACGAGCAGACGGGGAAGTGCTATGCCTTGAAGTGTTTCACCGAGGAGCAGGAAGGTCGTGCGGAGGCTTACCGACAGATAGCCGAGGAGTTGGAGTTTGTCGACTCGCCTTATATCACTTCCGTGAAGTATCTGGAGAAGGAACTTTTCGTTGACAGCAACTGTGAGAACGAAGAGTTCCCCGTGTTGCTGATGGACTGGATTGAGGGCGAGACGATGGAGACATATATTGCCGCTAACTACACGGACACTCACGCTATGGCGATGCTTTGCTACCGTTTCTGCAAGATGGCGGCTTGGCTTCGCTCGCAGTCGTTTGCCCACGGCGACATCAAGCCAGACAATATCATGGTGCGCCCCGACGGTACGCTGACGCTCGTCGACTACGACGGCATGTTTGTGCCGGCGATGAAAGGTCAGAAGTCGCCGACTATCGGCACCAAGGACTTCTCACATCCACTTCGCACCATCGATGACTTCGACGAAACTATCGACGATTTCGCCTTGGCTTCCATTGCCCTCTCGCTAAAAGCCATCTCCCTCAATCCGTCCCTGCTTGACCAGTACGGAGCGTCCGACCGTCTCCTCTTCTCAGCCGCCGACTACCTCGATTTGAGCAAGAGCAAGACCTTTACCGCCCTGCAAGACTTGTTGGCAGACGAGGAAGCGATAACCCTAATGTCAATGTTCCTCTTAGCCAGCGCCAAAAAGAACTTGTCCATGTGCTCATTCAGATTGTTCGGTGTGCAGAAGCCGAAGGAAGAGGAAGTGTGGAGCACTGAGGTTACAAAAGAGGATCTTAAAAATGCTGTGGAGGATGAGTTTGGCGTAAAATATAGTAAGGATTGGAAGAGATTGCTTAAAGCACCATCAGGATTAAAAGGTGAGTATTCTATCAGAAAAGGAGTGAAGGTAATTGGAAATAAAGCTTTAGGATGTTGTACATCACTCACCAGTATCAATATTCCGAATAGTGTGACAAATATTGGAGATGAAGCTTTTTCATATTGTGATAACCTTCCATCCAAAATCAAATCTGACATCATTAAACGTTTTGGCGAAGAGGTCTTTAAATTATGATAGTAATAGAATCCAAGCGCAGAAAGCGCGAAAACACACTGAAGAATATGCAGAAAAGCCGTTGCTATCATATCCGAAAAATGCAAACTTTGCAGCGTCAATAAAAACATTTACTTAAACCATACAATATGAAAGCATTAATATCTTTTCTGACGTTCCTGACCAGTTTGCTTTGCTGCTATAGCCAGACCTCTATGACGGGTGCGCCGCAGATGGTTGCTGCGCAGCGTGCGTCTTTCAATGATATCATTAACATTAGTGAGGTGATTAAGAGTGTGAAAGAGGGCAACGTTGGTATTAAGAAGATTGCGGAAAATAGCGGCTATGCGTTTCGCGGGCGCTATCACGACCCTGAGTTGAACGACTTCTATTATGAGGATGTCTACTATAAGAATTGTATGGTGGCGGCAGACGGCAGTCCGATTAAATATGGTAAGGGTAATTCTTCTGTGCTGATAGCAGGAAGCGTTGGCTTCGGACCTTTCGTCTCGATTAGTGTCTACAACAAACGTGCCTATAACTACATAAAATCGGAACTAAGGAACAAGTTCCATTTCAAAACCGCGGAGGTCGATGGCAAGTGGACAACGCTGAAGAAAGGGAATGTGATTGTTGACGTCTCCGTGGACGGCAATGCCTATTGTTTCACTATTTATACTAAATAGACGTTGGTTAAAAGCTGGTGTGAACAGAGCTGGGACTGAGTTTGGACTAAGCTTACGCTGGTAGATACCACTCTGCGCCTGGAAGATAGGCTGGCAGATATCGCTTTCGGGAAGCGTATCTGCCAGCCTTTATTGTACTTATACTGTGCGTGTTACGGCGATACTGGGAGATATGGAGAATTTTTTCACGTACATGGGTGTTATAGGACTATCAATTCTTAATATCATCAAATGGCAAAGAATTGAATTTATCAAAATCAGAGGTGCATCCTTATTGTAGTTAACAGCTGTAGCATATATATCCGTGAGCTTTTGGTAAAATCTTCGTTCACTCAATCTAATCTCACGTATCTCTGCCAGCAAATGCTCGAAATAGTCCTCACCGATAAATGAGCCGTTCTCCATTCGCTTCTTGTCTATGATATAGCCCCGGAGCGAGAACTGCCGGATAACATAGGTACACCATTGGCGGAACTGTGTGGCACGGATGGAGTTGACACGATAGCCCACAGAGATGATTGCGTCAAGATTATAGAACTTTGTCATGTAGTTCTTGCCATCTGGAGCAGTTGCCGAGTTTTTCTCGGTAACTGAATCTTCAACAAGTTCTCCGCTCTTGAAGATGTTCTTCATCAGTCGTTACACCGTAAAATTAACTTTTAATAAATAATAACAGATAAACATTTTCATGTAACTATTCAGCGAAAGGGCATGGCGGGGTATCAAGCCTCAAATAAGGCTTGA
>NZ_JAHQUY010000055.1 GCF_019052365.1 Leyella stercorea | reverse complement strand
TAGGTAACGTTCCTCTGTCTCATCTTGTCGTATTCCTGTCTTCGTCTGTCCTCGCCACTTTTAACCAAAATGAGGAAAGTAACTGATAACCAGTAAACTTTCCTCATTCTTCTCTCAAACACTTTTTATATGTACTTTCCAGCATGAAAAAGACTTTATTCCTGATTATGATGCTCTGCTGCCACATTGTGGCGGTGGCGCAGATGAGTCGTCGTGCCTTGGAAAAATACTCTACGGAGGCTGTGAAGCAGATAGCCCTGACGGGGCGTACGCCGACTATAGACATTCTCGATTCGCTGGCGAACAACGCCGATGTGAGCATAGAGATGCTCAGCCGAATGGGCGATGCCGATGACGTGCGCCAGCAGCACGCCTGTCTGAAGCTCATCGACGACATCGTGGCGTACAGCCTTAAGCCCACGGGCATGAAATATGTGGACGTGGTGCGACAGGGACTGAAGAAGGCTATCGACCGCAGCTACGAGCCTGAAGTGCAGCAGCACGTGCTCGAGCAGCTGGCTCTTGTGGCTAAGCCCAACGATGTGGCGCATGTGGCTATGTATCTTGAGATAGACCAGCTCGCTCCGACCGTGGCGCAGATGCTCGTGGCTATGCCCGACATCGACGACCGACTGGCGGAGGCTGCCAAGACAAACCCTGCGGTGAAGGAAAAGCTGCTCGCCGTGATCAGCGCGCGTCGCGGAAAGGCTGCTTCGGCGTCGTCTACGATTGCAGGCATAGCGCCCGCGCAGAAGCAGAAGCCGACGGCTCTGCCGCTCTGGACGGAGAGTCTGCGCCGCGAGGTGGAGAGCATAGCCCGTCAGCCGTCGCCCGTAGCCGACAGTCTTATCATCATGGACAGCGCACGCAAGGCGCTGCCCGAACTGCTGAGACTTGCTGCGCGCCGTGAGGGTGCCGACCGCAATGCGGTGTTGGCGCGCTTCCTCGTGCTTGCCGACCATGCTGCGCAGAAGGGCGAGCTGAACGGCACAGAACTCTACCTGCTGCTGCGCGATGCCGATGCTCTTGCGGCTGACGATGTGCTGCGCACGCAGATTGTGGTGGCGATGGGACACACGCACACCGTGCAGGCGTTCGTCTACATCACGCGCTATTACGGCAAGGAGCAGTATGCCGACGCAATGGCGCTGGCGGTTACGGAGTTCGTGGCGACGCATCCCGAGATGAACCGCGGAAAACTTGTCAACGCCTTGCTCTACAAGGCGAAGCAGTCGTTCATACGCCACTACGACGAGCAGGGCGTGGACGCTTATATCGACCAGGCGCTTGCAGCTATCGACAACTGGCGGGCTGACGGCGCGTTAAATCTCTCGCATACCGAGCAGACATGCATGGAGAAGCGCGGCTTTTGGGTGATGCACGACGAGCTGACCGACTTCGACATGGCGTTCGACTGGCGTGCGGATGGTCTGCTCACGCTCAGTCTGCACTCGACGCCGATTCTGAAGTTCGACGCAAAGCGTGGCGTGTGTGTTGAGGGCGAAAACAAATGGCACAAGTTCGAGGCAGTAGGCGAGTGGTCTACGGCGAACGTCAGCGTGAAGGGAAATAAGTTGAGCGTGGCGGTGAACGGCAAGCAACTGGTGTCTCAGGCGCAGCCGCTTACCATCAATACTCCTGCGTCGGGTTTCACAAAAATACTCGCCGACGATGCTGGAGCCGTAGTCAGACAGTATTGTTTCCGCAAGAAATAGCGTTGTTCGACGCTGTTTTCTGCGATAAATATGAAGCAATCTAAAAAAAATAAAGCCATCTTTCGGGCTTGGCTGGAAGATGACTGTATGAAAACTGGAAGATAGGCTGGAAGATATCCCGTTTGGCAGGATATCTTCCAGCCTTTATTTTGCTCATAACGTGAGAGTTGCGGCGATGCTGGGAGATATGGCAGATTTTTTCGCCTACATAGTTGTTACGTAAACTTGCAGTAGGAAAACCGTTACTTGTGATGAGCAACCTTATTTCTTGACGGTTCGCCACAAACGGTCGCCGCGAATCTCGAGCGGCATCGGGATGTTGTCGGTAAAGAGCAACCCCGTGCCCAGTCCTTGCGGCATGGTTATGTCGTCGCCGTAGACGTCGGCGGCGAACTGCGCTATTGCGTTCAGACCAACGTTGCTCTCCAGCGCACTCGTTATCCACGAACCGATGCCGCGTTCGCCAGCGAGTGCTATCCATTCGCGCGATCCGTGCATTCCGCCGTGCAGCGACGGCTTCAGGATGATGTACTGCGGACGGATAGTGTCGAGCAGTTGCTCCTTCACGGCTCGGTCGTTTACGCCGATAAGCTCCTCGTCGAGCGCGATAGGTATCGGCGTAGCCTTGCACAGCGCCGCCATCTCCGCCCACTGGTGCTGGCGAATCGGCTGCTCAATAGAGTGGATGTCGTACTGCGCAAGCTGTTCGAGACGCTGCAGCGCACAGTCGGCAGTGAAGCCGCCGTTGGCGTCTACGCGCAGCTCAATCTGCTCTTTCGTGAAGGCGCTGCGTATATGGCGCACAAGGTCGAGTTCGCGGTCGAAGTCGATGGCGCCAATCTTCAGCTTCACACATCTGAAGCCGGCACGCATCTTCTCCTCCAAGCGCTGCAGCATCTCCTCGTAGTTGCCCATCCACACCAGTCCGTTGATAGGTATGCCTGTCTCGCCACGAGCAAAGCCGTTGTCGAACAATACGCCCGTTCCGCCACGCTCGAGGTCAAGCAGCGCCGTCTCAAGTCCGAACAGAACCGATGGATACGGACGCAAAGCGTCGTAGCAGATGTCGCCCTGCTGCTCTACGATGCGGCAAAGCTCATGGAGACGCTCCTCATATTCGGGCGAAGCGTCGCAGCTCAGGTCGGGCAGCGGCGCACATTCGCCCACGCCCTGCACACCGGGACGTGCGTCGTCGGTAGCCGTGACGAACCACGACTGGCGCGTGGTGTAAACGCCGCGCGACGTTCCGGCAGGTTGTTTGAAGTGGAGTGTGCGTGGGGTGATGCTTAGTCTTATGCTCATATCTAATTCTATTTTCCTGATATTACTTCGTCCATTCTGATGTCGTGCTCTTCACACTCAATGCTCTCAACAAGTTGGAAGTCGAAGCAGATGCCAATCTTGTAGGCGTCGCCGAGCTGCGGCAGCAGTCGGTCGTAGAAGCCCTTGCCGCGTCCCATGCGGTTGAGTTGGCGGTCGAACGCCACGCCAGGTATCACGGCGAGGTCTATTTGCGCATAGTCTGTGAAGACCTCGCCAACGGGTTCCATGATGTTGTAAGCACCTTGTTCGAGACTTTGCGGACCGGTGTACAGGCGCAGTTCCATAGTGCCTTCGCCCGTGACGCGCGGCAGCAGCACCCGCTTGCCGCTGGCAAGCAGCGCATCGACCAGCGTGTGTGTATACACCTCGTCGGGCAGCGAGTAGTAGAGCATTACGGTGCGGGCATCCTTCAGTCGCTGGTGGGCGAGCAGACGCATAATTACAGCAAACGACAGTTCGCTGAGCTGCTGGCTCGTGAACTGTCGTTTGCGGTTCTTTATCTCTTTGCGGAGTTCTGATTTTTTCATATTAGCTAAAGTTTGATTTAGTTGAGAGTTGAGAATCGAGAATTGAGAGTTATGATATGAATTATTGTTAGAACATAATGCAAAAAACTCGCTCTTTTGGGTAATCATAACTCTCAACTCTCAACTCTCAACTCTCAATTTACTTCTTAATAACCGGTTTCTTCGGGAACGCAGCATGGTTCTTGAATACGACGAGCGCCCTCTCAATCGTTGGATCGTCGAGGTTGAGATATGCTGTCCACGCCTCATCGTCCATGATGTTGTAGATGATGCGCGAGTTGATGAACTTCTCGAGCAGCTTGTGCGACTTGCGTATCATCAGGTTGCGACGCTTCAGTCCGTTCTTGTCGGCGTATGTCGCGAATTTCTCCACCGTGTTCTGCTGCACCAGATACTTCGACATCGCCATCATGTCTCTGAAGGTGTTCAGCTTCGGACGGTTGTTGTCGGTATAGGTGAAGGCGAACTGCAGGATGAGGCCAGACATAGCCGCCTGCTTGTAGTAGCTTGTCATGCCGAGCGTGTCTTCGGGCACGAAGATGTCGGGCGTGATGCCGCCACCGCCGTACACCGTGCGACCGATGCCGGTGTGATAAGCCGGACCCTGATGCTTTATGCTGTCCTGCGAGAAGAACTCGCCGTGCTCATATCTCGTTACGATGTCGCTCTCGTAGTCCTTGGTGTCGCCCGCCGTGAACGGCTTCTGTATGCAACGACCCGACGGGGTGTAGTAGCGTGCGATGGTGAGGCGTATCATAGAGCCGTCGGGGAAGCCAATCTGCTGCTGAACAAGACCCTTGCCGAACGAACGGCGACCGATGATGGTGCCGCGGTCGTTGTCCTGTATGGCTCCGGCGAAGATCTCGGATGCAGACGCCGATCCCTCGTTGATAAGCACGCAGAGCGGCAGCTTCTGATAAGAGCCGTGACCGTCGGAACGGAAGTCCTGACGCGGCGACTTGCGGCCCTCCATATACACTATGAGCTTGTTCTTCGGCAAGAACTCGTTAGCCATCTGCACGGCAGAGTTCATGTATCCGCCCGTATTGTCGCGCAAGTCGATGACCAAGTTCTGGAAGCCTTCCTGCGAGAGCTGAGCCAGCGCGATGAGCATCTCGGGATAAGTAGTCTCGCCGAAGCTTCTCACCTTGATGTAGCCCGTGTTCTCGTCGAGCATATATGCCGCAGTGATGCTCTTCTGCGGTATGTCGCCACGTGTGATGGTGAAGTATTTCACAGCTTTCTGTCCGTAGCGCACCACGCCGAGCTTCACCTTCGTGTCCTTCGGACCCTTCAGTCGGCGCATAGCCTCCTCGTTGGTCACTATCTTGCCCACGAACGGTTTGCCGTCAACGCTCACAATCTTGTCGCCGGCGATGATGCCAGCGCGCTGAGCCGGTCCGTTCTTCACCACGTTCTGCACGCGGATGGTGTCCTGGCGTATGGTGAACTCGATGCCCACGCCAGAGAACGAACCCTTCAGGTCGTCGGCCACAGCCTGCGCATCCTTAGCCGAGATATAGACAGAGTGGGGGTCGAGGTCGGCAAGTATCTGCGGAATGGCGATGTCGACGAGCGAGTCGATGTCCACCTTGTCTACATACTGGTCGTTGATGATGTGCAGCAGGTTCGAGAGTCGGTTCGAACCCGAGTTGATGATATTCAGTCGGTTGCCAGAGAAATGGTTTGCGTAGAACGTGCCAATGAGTATGCCCGCTATCACGCAGAGAGCCATTATCAGCGGCATGAACCTATTCGGCTTCTTTGTGTTCATAATCGTCTGGATTTAGATATATTACTTCTATGTTAGCGCGTCGCAGCAGGTCGATGCCGTCGTTCAGACGGTACTGCTCGGCGTATATCACGCGTTTTATGCCAGCCTGTATGATGAGCTTCGAGCACTCGATGCAGGGCGCCGCCGTAACGTAGAGCGTAGCGCCGTCGCTGTTGTTGGAGCTGCGTGCCAGTTTGGTGATGGCGTTCGCCTCGGCGTGCAGCACATAGGGCTTCGTGGTGTCGGTAGCGTCCTCGCAGACGTTCTCGAACCCACTCGGTGTGCCGTTGTAGCCGTCGCTGATGATCATCTTCTCCTTCACGACCAGTGCGCCCACCTTGCGGCGCTGGCAGTAGCTGTTCTCTGCCCAGATGCGCGCCATGCGCAGATAGCGCAGGTCGAGCTTAAGCTGCTTGCTCTCTTTTGTTTCGTTTGTTGGCATATCGTTGTTGTTTTTATTCTTCATCGTAGCGAAGGTGGAAGCCTCCGCTACGAAAACTCTATTTCTTTATTCCGTTGCGCTCGAGCAGAGCGTCGATGGTAGGCTCCTGTCCGCGGAAACGCTTGTAGAGCGTCATCGGATGCTCGGTGCCACCCTTCGAGAGGATATTGTCGCGGAAGCTCTGCGCCGTCTTCTGGTCGAAGATGCCGTTCTTCTTGAACACGCTGAACGCGTCGGCGTCGAGCACCTCAGCCCACTTGTAGCTGTAGTAGCCCGCAGCATATCCGCCAGCCATGATGTGCGAGAACTGAGTAGTCATGCACGTGTCGGGCAACTGCTTCGTCACCATCGCCTTCTCCCACGCCTTCTTCTCGAACGGAATGATGTCGGCTGTGAACTCCTCCTTCTTTGTGTAGTAAGCCATATCAAGCAGACCGAAGCTCACCTGACGCAGACAGGCGTAAGCTGCCATGAAGTTGCGCGAACGCACGATGCGCTCAATGAGGTCGTCGGGCATCGGCTCGCCCGTCTTGTAGTGGAAGGCGAATGTGCGCAGGAACTCCTTCTCAACCGAGTAGTTCTCCATGAACTGCGAGGGCAGCTCAACGAAGTCCCACCATACGTTGGTGCCGCTCAGACTCTCGAAGCGTGTGTTGGCAAACATGCCGTGCAGCGAGTGACCGAACTCGTGCAGGAAGGTCTCCACCTCGCCCAGCGTGAGCAGCGCCGGCTTCTCGTCGGTAGGCTTGGTGAGGTTCATCACCACGCTCACGTGCGGACGAACGTTCACACCCTTGCGGTCTATCCATTGACCCTGGAACTCTGTCATCCAGGCTCCGCCCTGCTTGCCCTTGCGCGGATGGAAGTCGGCGTAGAACACGGCGAGGAACGAACCGTCCTTGTCGAACACCTCGTAAGCCTTCACGTCTGGATGGTACACCTGAATGTCCGTGCTCTCCTTGAACGTGATGCCGTAGAGACGCGTAGCCAAGCCGAACACGCCGTCGATAACCTTCGACAGTTCGAAGTAGGGGCGTAGCATCTCGGCGTCGAGATTGTACTCGCGCATCTGCAGCTTGTGCGAGTAGAAGCTGAAGTCCCATGGCTCCATCACGAAGTCGTCGCCCTCGGTCTGCTTCGCCTCGCGTTCCAGCGCCTTCACCTCTTCCTGAGCTGTAGGCTTGTAAGCGTCGATGAGGTCGTTGAGCAGCTTGTACACGTTCTCGGCGTTAGACGCCATGCGATGCACGAGCACGTAGTCGGCGTATGTCTCGTAGCCCAGTAGCTGCGCTATCTCGCGGCGCAAGTTTACGAGGCGCTTGCATATCTCGAGGTTGTTCTCTGTGTTGTCGTGTGTGCCCTCGGTGTTGCGTGCCATGTAGAGCTGACGGCGCAGCTCGCGCTGAGTGGAGTAGGTCATGAACGGCGAGTAGCTCGGATAGTCGAGCGTGAAGAGCCAGCCATCCTTCTCTGCCTCCTTAGCAGCGAGAGCCGCCGCCTCGCGTGCCGTTTCGGGCAGTCCGTCGAGCTGTGCTTCGTCTGTAATGTGCAGCGTGAACGCCTTGTTCTCCTTCAGCAGGTTCTGCGAGAACTGCAGCGAGAGCAGACTTGCCTCCTCCGTGAGGTTGCGCAGGCGCTCCTTTCCCTCGTCGTCGAGCAGCGCACCGCTGCGCACGAAACCATCGTAGCAGTTGTCGAGCAGCATCTGCTCCTCGGCGGTCAGCTCGCGATGGTTCTCGTATACGTACTTGATGCGCTCGAAGAGGCGCTTGTTAAGCTTCACGTCGTTGGCGTGCTTTGTGAGTATCGGACTCATCTTCTGCGCCAAAGCATCCAGCTCGTCGCAAGTCTCGGCGCTGAGCATGCACGAGAACACAGTAGACACGCGTGAGAGCAAGTCGTAGTAGTTCTCGCCGTTCTCGTTGTCTACACGCACAATGGTGTTCTCGAAAGTAGGTGTTTCGGGGTCGTTCACGAGCTTTTCTATCTCCTCGTCGTCGCGGCGTATGCCTTCGATGAAAGCCTCCTCGTAGTCGCCTATCTCTATGCGATTGAACGGAACTGTGTCGTGCGGGGTGTTATAAGGTTCAAAAAACGGATTCTTGCGCTCCGTTTGTGCTGCGTTATTCTCCAACATACTAATTTCGAAAAAATGTGTGATATATCACTGCAAATTTACAGAAAATATTACAGATGCGTTCCGTCCTTGTGGTTTTTAACTTATATTATAATCGTATGTGTATATTAAAATCGCGCGTTCATTTCATAGTGTGAAGAAATAGCTGTAAATTTGTAGATTGAAAATCAAAATAATGATAATGAAACGATTACTATTTATTTTTACAGCATTAGTCATGTTTGTTACAAGCATGTCGGCAGCCGAGAAACTGTCGATAAAGGACATCACAAGCGGTAAGTTTGCGGCGAAGACCGTGAACGGTATCAACCCCATTGAAGGCACCGACACCTATGCGCGCATCAGCGACGACGGCAAGCGTGTGGATAGCTATTCGTTCAAGACGGGCAAGAAGATTGCTACGCTCTTCGACGTGGACAACACGATGGGCAAGAAGATAAAGGACTTCGACGGATACATCCTCTCGCCCGACGGCACACGTATGCTCATACAGACCGAGACGGAGCGCATCTACCGCCGCTCGTTCCGCGCTACGTACTATATCTACACCATCGCTTCGCACAAGCTGGCGCGCCTTTCGGACGGCGACAAGCAGCAGGTGCCTGTGTGGTCGAACGACGGACTGCAGGTGGCGTTCGTGCGCGACAATAACATCTTTCTCGTGAAGCTGCTCTACGACAACGCCGAGATTCAGGTGACGAAGGACGGCAAGCGCAACGAGGTGATCAACGGCTTGCCCGACTGGGTGAACGAGGAGGAGTTCGGCTTCAACCGTGCGCTCACGTTCAACGCCGACGGCACTATGATTTGCTGGCTGCGCTACGACGAGCAGCGCGTGAAGACCTACTCGCTGCAGATGTACAAGGGCTTGAAGCCCGAGAAGATGGAGAACGACATCTACCCCGGCTACTACGAGTACAAGTACCCGAAGGCGGGCGAGGACAACAGCCTTATGTCGGCTTGGAGCTACGACATCAAGTCGCACAAGATTTCGAAGCTTGAGGTGCCGCTCGACGCCGACGGCTACATGCCGCGCATCAAGGCTACTGTAGACCCGGCGCGTGTGGTGGTATACACCATGAACCGTCATCAGGACGAGCTTTGCCTCTACGGCGTGAACCCGCGCAGCACCGTTGCGCAGCTCATCGTGAAGGAGTCGGTGCCGAAGTATGTTAAGGAGGAAGCCATGGAGGGCGTGAAGTTCATCGGCAACAACATACTTCTGCCGAGCGACCGCTCGGGCTACATGAAGCTCTACGTTTACAACATGAATGGTCAGTTGATGCGCACTATCGGCGAGGGCAACTACGACATCACCGAGGTGTACGGCTACGACGCCAAGACGGGCGACGTCTACTATCAGGCGGCTGCGCTCGGAGCGACAGACCGTCAGGTGTTTGTAACTCACAAGAACGGCAAGACCGAGCGTCTCACCAATCAGAAGGGATGGAACTCGGCTCTCTTCTCGGGCGACTACCAGTATTTCATCAACACATGGAGCGACTACAACACACCTTATATATATACTACTCGCACTCGTGAGGGCAAGGTAATCTCTACGCTTCAGGACAATACTGCGCTGAAGAAGCTCGCGGCTGAGTACGGATTCTGCAAGCGCGAACCGTTCGAGTTCACCACTTCGGAAGGCGTGAAGCTGAACGGATGGATTCTGAAGCCGCAGAACTTCGACCCGTCAAAGCGCTATCCTGTCATCATGCACCAGTACAGCGGACCGGGCAGCCAGATGGTGAAGGACGAATGGAGCGCAGGCTCGATGGGCTCGGGCGGTGCGTTCGACTCTTACCTGGCTCAGCAGGGCTTCATCTGCGTATGCGTTGACGGACGCGGAACGGGCGGACGCGGTTCTGAATTCGAGAAGTGTACATATCTGAACATCGGCGACCTCGAGTCGAAAGACCAGGTTGAGGCTGCCATATATCTCGGCACGCTGCCATACGTAGACAAGAACCGCATCGGTATCTGGGGCTGGAGCTACGGCGGATTCAACACGCTGATGAGTATGTCGGAGGGTCGCGGCGTGTTCCGCGCTGGTGTGGCTATCGCGCCGCCTACCAACTGGAAGTTCTACGACTCGGTTTACACCGAGCGCTACATGCGCACACCGAAGGAGAACCCCGACGGATATGCCACCAACCCGATTGAACGTGCCTCTAAGCTGCACGGCGCTCTGCTCATCTGTCACGGTACAGCCGACGACAACGTGCATCCGCAGAACGCATACGAGTATTCGGAGGCTCTCGTACAGGCTGACAAAGACTTCCGCGAACTCTATTACACCAACCGCAACCACAGCATCTACGGAGGCAACACACGCAACCACTTGCTCAGACAGGTGGCGCAGTTCTTCCAGACCGAACTTCGATAATTCTGATTATAGTTGAGAATTTAGAATTTAGAATTTAGAATTGAGAGTTATGATATGCAATATTGCTAAATATTATGCTATTAAAGTATATCAATAAAGGTAATCATAACTCTCAACTCTCAACTCTCAATTCTCAATTCTCAACTTTCAATTTTCAACTCTCATTTTTCAACTTACTTGTAAGTTACTTTTTTTTTAATAACCTATCAATAATGAACTTTAAACAACTTCTTTCCGCTGCGGCGCTTGCCACGCTCTCGCTTGTGCCCAGTCAGACCAATGCGCAGCAGGCGCGCCCGAAGGGTATGCCGCACCTGCTGAAACCGCACAACTCCACACTGATGCTGAAGGCGCAGAAGGTTCCTCTCGGCAGAGAGCTGTGGGGCAATGTGGTGAAAAGTACACGTTGGGACAACGGCACGCCCGAGTATGGCTTCTATTCATTCGGTGCGTCAGGCTCAATCGACATCAACGAGCTGTTCATCGGCGACAATATGTACGCCAATGCAAGTGGTGCGATGGTGGGCAACCGCCTCGACGTAATCAGATACAATCGCGAGCAGAACGTGATGTACCACTATCTGTACAACGCTTCGACGGGCGAGTGCGAGAACGTTTCGTACCTCACCGACTTCAGTCTGTGGGCTACAGAGACGGCTGTTTCGGCAGACAACAAAGTGTACGGTGTGTTCTTCACCGGCGACGCTGAAGGCACAGAGCTTGGTATCGCCGACTATGCCAACGAGACGCGCACCGCTATCGGCACTGTAAGCCGCTATTACGTGGCGCTCGGCATCACCAAGGACAACGTGCTCTACGGCATCGACACGAACGGCAACCTCTACAGCATCAACAGCACAACGGCTAAGGAGAAGTTCATCGGATCTACCGGCGTGAAGGTGAGCGGTGCGAACAACGACTGGAACGTGCAGAGTGGAGAGATAGACCAGGAGACTGGCATCTTCTACTGGGCAAGTACCGACCCGCAGGGCCGCTCGTCGCTCTACACCGTAGACCTTGCGACGGCTAAGGCTACGAAGATTGGCGACTTCATGCACAACGAGCAGGTGGCTATGCTCACCATTCCGAAGGAGACGGTGAAGGATGCGGCTCCGGCGCTCGCTTCAGACATGAGTCTCGTGTTCGACAAGGCGTCGCTCACGGGCAAGGTGTGCTTCACGGCGCCTTCTACGACATACATAGGCGGCAGCCTCTCGGGTTCGCTCAACTATGTGGTGAGCGTAGACGGCAAGCAGGTAAAGAATGGAACAGCCAACGCAGGACAGAAGGTGGAGGAGGCGCTGACCGTGAAGCGCGGCATCCACTCTGTTGCGGTATGCTTCTCTAACGCTGCCGGCAACGGACCGAAGGCTTACATAAACAGCTTCATCGGCGACGACATTCCTCTTAAGCCTACCAACGTGAAGGCTACAGTTGATATCAAGACCGGTAAGGTGAACTTGTCGTGGACGGCTGTTACAAAGGGCATCAATGGCGGATACGTTGGCGATATGAAGTACAACGTAGTGCGCTATCCCGACAATAAGGCTATCGCTACGGCTACTGCTGCTACGTCTGTAAGCGACGTGCTGCCAGGTGGCGACCTCACAGGCTATTACTACACCGTGCAGGCCATAAGCGGACAGCGCAAGAGCGAGTCGGTGAAGTCGAACAGCATATCGTTCGGCGATGTGCTCGAACCGCCTTACTGTCAGAACTTCGAGAACGCAAACTCGATGAACACCCTCACTGTTCTCGACGAGAACAACGACGGCACAACATGGTCGTTCCTCGAGAACGACGGTTCGAACCAGCCGGCTGTTCAGATTTCGTATGCAGAAGACAACCACGATGACTGGCTCATTCTGCCTGGTCTCAATCTGAAGGCTGGCGTGCTCTATAACGTAACGTATCGTGTGGCTACTCAGGGCGCAAGCTACCCAGAGGAACTCGAAGTGAAGTACGGCGCTGAGCCTACTGCCGCTGCCATGATACACGAGGTAGCGTCGAAGACTGAGTATACCAACCAGGATTATGTCACCGTTAAGAAGGAGATTGTTGTAGACAAGGACCAGGTGGCGTACATCGGTTTCCACTGTACAAGTAGCGCCGACTGGTGCTATCAGCTTATCCTTAACAACATCTCTGTTGTGGGCAACTCGCTGAAGGCACCTGATGCTATCACCGAGATATCTACAACTGCAGCTACCGACGGCTCGCTCAAGGTGCGCATCGACTTCACTGCTCCTTCGAAGGCTATCGACGGAACTAAGCTCACCTCTGACATGGAGGTGAAGATCGTACGCGACGGCGAAGTGATTCAGGAGATGGGCGCAATCAAGCCTGGTCAGAAGTATTACTATCTCGACAATTATGCGCAGAACGGATACAACTATTACAGTGTCATTGCAAGCAACGACGAGGGTGTTGGTCGTGAGAGCAAGGTTGTTGAGGCTTATGTCGGTGAGGACACACCGGCTAAGGTGCAGAACATCAAGTATTCTGTAGACAACGATGTTATAACCCTTACATGGGATCCGGTCACAACTGGTCAGCATGGAGGCTATATGCCTGATGGCGAAATGTCATATAACGTTTATGAGATTCACGAGGGCAACACTGGTGCCGACTTGGAACTCATTGATTGTGTAGAGGAACCGAAGGTTGGAATCTCTTACGAAGTGAACAATGGCGACCAGGATATGATCAACTACGCTCTCGGTGCAGAGAACTCGGTAGGCGAGGGTCCGCGCGCAATGTCGCCGGGCATCATCGTGGGCAAGCCGTACGACTTGCCGTTCGAGGAGCACTTCAAGGGCGGCAGACTCGACAACAGCATGTGGTTTATCGAGGAGAAGGGTAGCGAGGAGTCTACATTCAACCTTATGCAGGGCTTCTCTGCTGATGGCGACGGCGGCTGCGCCGGCTATGTATCGGCTTCTGCCAAGGATGCTGCGCTGCTCGGTTCGGGTAAGATTTCGCTCAAGGGCGCAGCTAACCCGACTCTTGTGTTCTCTACGAAGTCTACACTGGCTGACGCCAAGGGCAAGGTGGTGGTTTACATACGCAAGCCCGACCTCTCTGAGAAGCAGCTCTGCGTTGTCGACTACAGCAAGCTCGACAATTCTGCCAAGGATTGGCGCACAACGTCTGTAACAATACCGGCTGAATATACTTCTCTGCCTTACGTGATGTTCACTTTCGTCACTTCGGCTGCAGAAGGCGAGAGCGTCTACTTCGACCAGATTTACGTTCGCGACGTAGTGGCTAAGGATCTGCGCGCTACGCTCTCTGTTCCTTCAAAGGTGCGCAAGGGCGACAAGGTTACGGCGCATGTTATGGTTACGAACATGGGTAGCGTGGCTGTAGACAACTACACCGTGAATCTCTATGCTGGCGACAAGATGGTAGACACAAAGACCATTAAGGAGTCGCTCGCTTCTTACGCTTCGCACACCGAGGTGCTTACATACAGCACTTCTGTTATGGATGCTTCGCCGCTGAAGCTGAAGGCTGAGGTGGTTGTAGAGGGTGAGTCTACGCCTGAGGACAATGAGGACGCTGCAGAGGTGGTGCTCAACGCGTCTACTCTCACCGGTCCTGATGCCGTGACGGCTACCGCTACTGATGAGAGCACCGTCGTTGTGGAGTGGACAAAGGTGAACGAGACATCCGATCGCGTCACTGACGGCTTCGATGCATACGCTGCATGGAGCAAGGACAGCTTCGGCGACTGGACTTCCGTTTACGGCGAGAAGGGCATCGCTAAGGGTCCGTTCAGCAAGACTTATCCGCATCCTAACGAGAACCAGCGTTTCGCCTACACCATCGTTGAGCCGAGCACATGGCTCCCGACAGAGTTGCTCGACAAGTACGCTTGCTTGAAGCCTCACTCTGGCATTCACTATCTGGCTTCGTTCTACAGCGTTGAGAACTCACAGTTCATCCCTGCCGACAACTGGCTCATCTCGCCGTCGCTCAGTGGCGAGGCGCAGACTGTCAGCTTCTGGGCTAACAACTTCAATGCGCAGGGCACTAAGTACTCTGAGAACTTCGAGGTGCTCTACTCAACATCGGGCATCACTCTCGACGATTTCAAGTCGACTGGCAAGAAGTTTGAGGCTACTACCGGCGAGTGGAAGGAGTATACGGTTGACTTGCCTGCCGGCGCAACCTACTTCGCTATCCACAACAACACTGCCGACACATATATGTTCATGATCGACGACGTCACCTACACCGCTGGCTGCGGCAATGTGCTCGGCTACAACGTTTATCGCGACGGCAAGTTGCTGAAGCGCATCGATCCGAACGCTGAGCTTCGCATCACCGATAAGGCTCCGAGCGGCAAGCACACTTACGCTGTGTCTGCTCTCTATGCTGGCGGCGAGTCGGAGGCTACAAAGTCGGCTGTCGTTACTGACATCAACGGCGTAGTGAACGCCATCGATGGCACCTTCGACGTCTTCACCGTAGACGGCAAGCGCATCGCTAAGGGCGTTAAATCGCTCGACGGCATCGCTCGCGGCTTCTACATCGTGAACGGAAAGAAGGTGGTTCGCAAGTAAAGCCCCTCCCAACCCTCCCCGTCGGGGAGGGCTTAGTTAGCCTTCTTCTTCGGTTTGGAAAGGCTTAAAGCGGCTTAGTTTGCCTTTCCCCTCGGTTTAGAAAGGCTTAAAGAGGCTTAGAAAGGCTTATTGAAAAAAGTGCTTGAAGCCATCAATGGCTCAAAGCGGCTTAGAAAGGCTTAGTAAGGCTTAAAAACAAAAAACACGAGTTGGAAAATCTTTCCAGCTCGTGTTTTTTTGTTTCAACTAAAGCGGTTAGCTTCTGCTCACTTGGAATCCGTCCTTGCACAGGCTCATCTCTACGAAGCGTGCCTTGTCGTTCGGTCGGTTCTCGTTGAGAATGCTGCGTATGCGTGCAGCCGCTTCCACGTCCTTAGCCACCATGTATAGGTAGCCGCCGCCACCTGCGCCAGGCAGTTTGTAGCCGAGGCAGAGGTCGTCTATGAGTCTTGTGAGTGCTTCTACGGCAGGCGGATTGGTGCCGGCGTCGAGCAGCTGGTTCTGCTGCCATGTCTTGCCGACGAGACGTCCCATGCGCTCGAAGTCGAGGCGCTGTATTGCGTCGAACATCTCAAGAGCGTGCGCCTTCATCTCGCGCAACTGCAGCAGTTCGTCGTGCTCGTTGAGGAACATGCGGCGCACAATCTCGGCGAGGATAGTCTTTGCCGTGCGCGTGATGCCTGTATAATATAATAGGTGGCATTCGCGGTAGTCGGGCTGCTGGAAGAGATCGCCGGGCAGATAGCGCACATCCGGACTCTGACCGAATCCGCGCTCTGTCTGCAGCAGCTTTATGCCAGGCAGAAGTCCACCGTACTGGTCTTGCCAGCCGCCGCCGGTGGTGAGCAGCTGTTCGAGAACGAGTGTGCGGTGGCCAATCTCGGTCTTGTCCCAGCCGAGTCCGCAGAAGTCGCTGAGCGCTCCGAGCACCGTCGACGCGAGCAGCGAGCTGGTGCCGAGTCCGCTTCCGGCTGGTATCGCTGAGAGTAGCGTCACCTCGATGCCGCAACCGAACGCACGCAACTGCTCCTCGAGTGTGCGGTAGCTGTCCTTGCAGAAGCGCGGCAGGAATCCGGCGAGCGATAGGGCTGCCTTCGGTATTGAGAACGGCGAGCCGACCTTGTTATATGCCGATAGTTCGTCGTATGTGGTGATAATCTCTGAAGCACCGAGGTCGATACTTCTGAGTATGATGTGCGGTTCGGCGCAGGGCTTCACGTAAGTCTGCAGAGGCGGTTGTCCGTTCAGGTTGATGGCGAGGTTCACCACGTTGCCGCCCTCCATGAGGCAGAACGGCGGTGTGTCGGTCCATCCGCCGGCTATGTCGATGCGCACCGGCGAACGGCCCCATACAATCTGGTCGGCATATACCGACAGGTGCGGGCGCTGCTTCACGCGCAATGCCTCTGTGGTGAGTCCTTCGCGGAGCAGTGAGAACGCTTCTGTCTCGAATTTCTTTGCATTATCGGCGCTCTGTGCGTTGCCTCCTGAACGCAGACGCTCGGCTTCTGAGCGGAACATGGCGTCGCAGGTGCGCGTCAGAAGCGGTGCCTGCTCGGGCAGGGCGTCGGGCAATGGCACGTTGTGCTTGCCGTACTCGCGTGCTACGGTCTGCAGGTCGCTCTGGTAGAACACGCTGTGCTGCCAGTTCTTCGCAATCATCGGCAGGTTTTTCAGGCGGAACTTGGTGCGTTGCTCCACAAGACGGCGCAGGTTGGCTTCGGCGCTTATCTCGTCGGCGCTCATGCGCTGTGCCTTCTCCCATATAGCCTTGCCCTCTGCCAGTGTGCTCTCGCCGAGCATCCAGCGCAGCACGATGCCCATGTCGTCGGTGTTGTCCACAACGGGGAAGATGCGTGCTGCCTGCAGGTCGTGGCGACCTTCTATCGCGTCGATGTCTACGCCGCGTTCAGCAGCCCACTCTGCGAATGGACGGCAGAGGTATTCTACCTCAGCCAGGTCGCCGCGGAACTTGTCGTTGAAGCCGTACGGACGCACAGCCCAGCTGTCTGTGCCTACAGGCACTACGTCTACGCACTGACCCTCGGCGAGCGTCAGCGTCCAGTCGTTCTCGGGTACGCCAGTCACGATGTTGTCTTGCGTCAGCGTCCAGTTCTCGCCTACGTATGCGTTCTCCACCCACTCGTTGCGGTTCTGCTGTGTCCACTTGGGCTTCAGTTCTGTGTTCTGCACGAAGATAGACGGATGGGGCTTGCGGTCGTGGTGCATAATCTCGCGCTGGTCGTTCACGATGTTCTGTATGGCGAGCATCGACGAGAGCAGCTCGTGCGATGTACCGAAATGGTAGAACTCGCCGCCCGGCAGCGGCAGTATCACGGTCTTCAGCGCGTTCACAGCCTCGTCCTTCACGCCCGGCTCGTAGCCGAGAGCACAGCCGAACTCGCCGTACATGTCGTAGTTCACCACCTCGTCCTTGGCTATGTCGGTTCCGTTTGTAGAACGCTGCATGAGCACCTTCACGGCGCGGTCGGATAGAATCCATACGCCGATGTCGGTGAGGTAGAAGTGGTCGGTGAGCAGCGCCGAGAGCGTCTCCACCGAAGGCTTCTGAAGCATGCACTTCAGTTCGGTGGGCTTCTCGCGGGTGCTTACGAACACGCCGTGGTCCTTCGCAATCTCGGGGCCAAGCCACAGGCCGTAGCATACGATGTCTGCGTCCTCGGGTATCGGCTGCAGCGGTTCTGTAGAGCGTATGTACACGTCGCCGCTCACTATCATCGTGTTCAGACCGCGCGGGGCGATGTCCATGATGCGCTGGTAGAGCGGCACCTGCAGCGACAGCAGGTTCTGGTTCAGACTCTGTCCGCGCTCCCAGCGGAACACCGGCAGCGGCGTGAGTATCTTGCCCGACGGAGCGTAAGACGGCAGACGTCTGCTCTGTCCGCCGGCGTGCAGCAGCAGTCGCTTGTCGGCTGCCAGCCATTCGTCGAAGCTCGCAGCGTCGGCGTTCTGAGCTTTATAGTCCTCGTAAGCTGCGCGCAGCAGCCATGTTGTGCCGCCGCCCGAACCGAGTTTCTTGCCTACAGGGTCGTTAGTACAGAACCACTCGCTCTGCGGCAGTTCGGCTATGTCGTGAAAACTGCCCACAAGATTAGGGGGCAACGATAAAAGTTTCTTCATTTGCTGTCTGTATTTTGTGTTAAGTATTTATATATATAATAATGTGTGTGTTGAGATGGTGAGATGTTGAAATTTGCATATGTCACCACCTCACCACCTCACCATCTCACCTTCTTTTCATCTACTCGTACAGATAGAACATGCGTTCCATCATCTGCCATTTCTCGTCGCTTGTGGCGTCCGCCGAGCAGTTCTGGAACTCAGCTACATGCTTCTCCCATTCCTCCTGACGGGGTAGGGTAGCGAGGCGCTCCATAGCCGTATCCCAGTCGAAGTCTACCGGCGCATCTACTATCATTACCAGTCGGTTGCCTAAGATGTATATCTCCATCTCAAGAATACCCACCGTCTTGATGCCCTCCTTTATCTCATCCCAAAAATGCTCCCTGTCGTGAGCCTCGCGGTATTTGCGAATCAGTTCGCTGTCATCCTTCAAGTCCATGGTCTGCACGAAACGCTTTGTCGGCACACCATACTCCTTACTCTTATATCCTTCTGTCATAACGATACAATTAGTGAATACATGTCTTTATCCTACAAAGTTACTGAAACAATTGAACAAAACAATAAAAATGCGCAAAATTGTGTTCCGAAAGTAGTTATTTGCATATTTAATTGTAACTTTGCAAAACTATTCTTAGTGCTAAGTGTTTGACAAAACAAATATACTAAAATGTGGTTCAATTTTTTTAAGGAAATTATCTTGTGGCTTGCCGATCTCGATGCCCGTCTTTTGCTCATCGTCAACGGTGCGCACAGCCCTTTCTTCGATGCCGTAATGTGGTGTATCAGTGGGCGTTGGATATGGGTGCCGTTCTACATAGTGCTCACGTATATGCTCTTTCGTCGTTTCTCATGGAAACGCGCAACACTATGTCTAATCACCATCGGATTGATAATACTCGCAGCCGACCAGACTTGCGCCTCTCTCATTCGTCCCGAAGTGTGCCGTCTGCGTCCTGCCAATCTCAACAATCCGTTGTCGCATTTGGTGCATGTCGTCAACGGATATCGCGGAGGCAGATACGGATTCCCCTCATGCCATGCAGCCAACACCTTTGCTCTCGCTATGTTCATGTCACTCGTTTTCCGCAACAAGTGGTTCACGGTGATGATGTTCTCCTGGGCTATCGTAGTGAGCTATTCGCGAATGTATCTCGGCGTCCATTACTTCGGCGACCTCTTCTGCGGAGCCAGCGTCGGCTCGCTCTTCGCCGTCCTCTTCTATTCGCTCCTGAAGTTCCTATGCGAAAAGCTGAAGATATAGCCCATTCTCCAATCCCCTCATGTCTTGAACATTCTATCCAATCATAGTAAGGTATGGCGCTCGCCATACCTTTTTTCATGCCTTAACCGCAGCTTTTGTCCTTTGGTGGCGTCCGCCATCCGATCAGATTCCGTCCGCCATCCAATCGGATTCCGTCCGCCGTCCGATCGGATTCCGAACGCAATCCGATTGGACATCGTACGCATCCAACTTAGTAGCGGAGGTCTCTGGCCTCCGCAGCACCAAGTCGAGTGCAAATAAAATAGCGCAGTTGGCAATGCAAATGTAGCCTCCTACAGCTGATTTTAGAGTAGTCGAGTTTCTATTTTTAGCATAGTCGGGTGTTTTTCTTTACATCCTCTACTGCAAATCCTCCTGCTTCCTGCTGCGGAGGCTTTTATTTCCGCTACTATTTTCCTCTCACTCGCCTATAATATTATAATGTGTACGCCCACAATTATGTGCTTTAATTGTAAACATCTGTTAAAATCGAACTAAAAACCCAACTTTTTTCTGCAAAAGTTTTGGAGGTTTGCAAAAAAGCTATACCTTTGCA
>NZ_JAHQUY010000005.1 GCF_019052365.1 Leyella stercorea | reverse complement strand
TTTCTAAGCATTTTTAGGCTAACTAAGCCCTCCCCGACGGGGAGGGTTGGGAGGGGCTTTGGCTTTACTTCACCTCCTCAGGCAGTACGGGCATTGCGCCGTTCTGCGTGCAGACGTATGCGCTCACTCTCACTGCGCGCTCGTGAGCCTCAGCCACCGTCATTCCGGCAAGGATAGAAGCACAGAAGGTGCCAGTGAACGAGTCGCCTGCGCCAACGGTGTCAGCCACCTCTACCTTCGGTGTGGGCTGGAACGACATCTCGCCTGGTGTGAACACGTACGAGCCGTTTACGCCGCAGGTGAGCACGAGCATATCGAGGTCGTACTTGCCGAGAATGAGCCAGCACTTGTTCTCGATGTCCAAGCCCGGATAACCGAACATTCTGCCGATGAGCACAAGCTCCTCGTCGTTGATCTTAAGAACGTTGCAGCGCTTCATGCTCTCGCAGATAACATCCTTTGTGTAGAAGTCCTGGCGCAGGTTGATGTCGAATATCTTCATGCAGTCGGCAGGTGTAGCGTCGAGGAACTTGTAGATAGTCTCGCGGCTCACCACGTTGCGCTGGGCGAGCGAGCCCCAGCACACAGCCTCAGTGTTCTCAGCGATAGCCTTCACCTCGTCGGTGAACGGGATGTTATCCCACGCCACGTTCTCCTTTATATCGTATGTAGGTATGCCCTCGTCGTCGAGCTTCACCTGCACGGTGCCGGTTGGATAAGGCACGCGCGGCATGCAATACTGCAAGCCCTTCTCCTCGAGCTGCTGCACGGTTTCGTCAGCGAGCTTGTCCTCGCCGAGAGCGCTCACAGCGATAGAGTTCAAGCCGAACTGACCGGCGTGGAACGCGAAGTTAGCCGGTGCACCACCAAGTTTCTTACCTTCAGGAAGCACGTCCCAGAGTGCCTCACCGAGTCCTACTACATATTTCTTTTCCATAGTTTTATTGTTTTCAGTTATTGTTTTTTTTAATAAGCCGAGCCTTCCTAAGGCAGCGTTTAAGCCTTTCTAAGGCAGCGTTTAAGCCTTTCTAAGCCTTCTTGGGCCTTCCTAAGCCAAGGCAAACTAAGCCTTTCTAAGCATTTCTAAGCATTTTTAGGCTAACTAAGCCCTCCCCGACGGGGAGGGTTGGGAGGGGCTTTAGGGTTGGAGGGGCTTTGGGCTTTAGTTCTGCTTTACTTTAGGTATATAGCTGAGCAGATAGAGCACGCCGATAGCCATCACAGCAGCAGCCCAAACCTGCGGATACTGAGCGCCGGCAGCCTTTGCAGCGTCGCTGGCGAAGCCCATGAAGAGCGGGAACACCGTGCCACCGAACAGACCCATGATCATAAGGCCCGAAACCTCGTTCTTCTTCTCCGGAGCAGAGAGCATAGCCTGCGAGAAGACGATAGAGAAGACGTTAGAGTCGCCGTAGCCTACGAGAGCGATAGCTGCCCAAAGCTCCCACTTCTCTGTGCCGAACACCAAGCCGACCATAGAGAGCGCCATCATCAGCACGATGATTGTGAAGAAGGTGCGGATATTGAGCTTGCGCATAAGGATTGAGCCGGTGAAGCAGCCGAGCGTACGGAACGCGAAGTAGATTGACGTGGCGTACTCGAACTGGCTGAGCGAGTCACCGGCGCCGCCAAGACGCTCGAACAACACTTTCGGTGCAACAGCGTTAGTGCCTACGTCGATACCCACGTGGCACATGATGCCGATGAACGAGAGCAGGATGATAGGCGAACCGAGCATCTTCAGACAGTCGCCGAAGCCAGAAGCCTTGCCTTCGATGGGTTCTTCCTCGATGTGTGTCATGCCGAGCCACAGCGTAGCCACCATGCCCACTACGAAGAACAGGAGGAAGAGGATGCGCCAGCTGAGTCCGAGGATAGGAGCCGTTGTGGTAGCGCCCCAAGCAGCGATGAGCGGAGCGATGAACGAAGCGATAGCCTTGACAAACTGTCCGAAGGTGAGCGTAGAAGCGAGATGGCCCTTCACGAGCATCGTCACGAGCGGATTGATGCCGGTCTGCATGATGGCGTTGCCTATGCCGAGCAGCGAGAAAGAGATGTACATCAGCCAGAGCTGGCTCTCCTTTGTAGGCATAAAGCTGTCGAAGAGCGGCAGGAGCACAGCCAATGTTGTGATTACTACTGAGAGCAGAACTGTCTTCTTTCTACCTATCTTATTCATCAGCATGCCCGTAGGCACAGAGAAGATAAGGAACCAGAAGAACACGAGCGAGGGGAAGAAGTTTGCAGCGGAGTCGGAGAGTCCGAAGTCTTCCTGCATGTTGTTTGAAACCGCACCGACCAGGTCGACGAAGCCCATAGTGAAGAAGGCAATCATCACCGGGATGAGTGTCAGTTTGCTTTGATTGGAATTGTTCATTGCGTATGAAACTTTTAGTTATTAGTTGAGTTGAGAATTAATTTCTGCGGCAAAATTACACTAAACGTGCCGAGCAGAGCGAAAATTATGTTGCATAAAGTTGTAATAATCGCATTGCACAACATATTTGCTACAGATGCAACATTCGTACTATTGCGCTTTACACAGTACAAGAAAGCGGAGGTGTTGTATCCTCCGCTTTTTCGTATTAAGGGTTTTATATCTACTCCGAATATCGGTAGCGTCCTTTAGTAGTTCTTGTTCTGCTTATACAAGCCAGGCACATAGTAGAGCTGGTTGTAAGGAATCGGGTAGAACTCGTTCTTGCCAGCCGTGTAGTGGGCATCCTTAAGATACGTAGCGTATGTCTGTCCGTCGTACACGTCGTTCTTCTCGGTTGCGAAGTAGGCGTTGAGAGTCTTTGAAGCCAATCCCCAGCGACGCAGGTCGAAGTAGCGTCCGTTCTCCATTGCAAGCTCCAGACGGCGCTCCCAGCGCAGACACTTGCGTGCCGTCTCCTTGTTCTGGAAGTAAGACTCGGGATAGAGCGCTATCTCGCACTGATCCTTGGCGTAAGCGATGTGCTTGTCTACAGAGTTCTTCGCACGCTGACGAATGTCGTTGATTATGGTGCGAGCCTCAGCAAGCTGGTCGGTCTCGATGAGAGCCTCTGCACGCATGAGCATCACATCAGAGAAGCGGAATACATAGTCGTTCATAGCGAACGCCTGCCATGAGCCGTTGTAGGTCTCGCCCTTAGAGCGCTGCGGCACCTCCTTCATAGAGCAGTAGTAGCCGTAAGTGTTCGGTGTGCGACTGTTAGCCTTTGTGAGCGTATACTCCTTCTCGTACTTGTACGGGAAAGTAGGCATACCCACGGTGTGGAAGAGACGCGGATCCCATTTCTGGGTGGTCGGCTGGCCGTTGACGGGATAGTCGATATGCTTGTTATAATCGTCAAACTCGGGCAGTCCGTTCTTTGTCTTGAAGGCGTTCACGAGGTCCTGCGACGGCTTGTGGAAGTCCCATCCGCACGACCACATTCCCCAAACACCGTTGAGCACGTTGCTCCAGTTGGCGCGTCCGAAGGTGGTATTGTCCTCCTTGTAGTCGGAAGTCTGCACAGCGAACACACTCTCCTTGCTGTTCTTATGTTCGGGCAGGAAGATGTCGCCATAGTCTTCAAGATAGCCGAAGTAAGGCGAGTTCTTCACCACGTTTGTGTATTCGATCACCTTCTGCATATACTCCTTGTTGACGTGGTCGTAGCCGTTGGTTGCCTCGTAGCCGTCGCCGTAGGCAAGCGTCAGATAGCACTTGGCGAGATATGCCGCAGCAGCAACGCGGTTGACGCGGTTCTGGTCTTTCTGCATCTCGGGCAGCACGTCGTATGCCTCCTTGAAATCGTTTATTATCTTGCCGAACAACTCCTGGTATGTAAACTCGTCGTTGCGGGTCTTCTCCTGAAGATTGTTCTTCATTACGTTCTCGTCAATCCAAGGCACCTGGCGGAACATGGTGATGAGCTTGAAGTAGAAGTGGGCGCGCAGGAACTTCACCTCTGCCACACGCTGCTTCGTCATCTCCTCGCCAAGCTTGCTGTCGCCATACTGCTCAAGCGAGAGCAGCGCGCGGTTGCAGCGGCTAACAGCACAGTAGAGGCGATACCAAAGTTCGTCGAACTCGCCCGGTGTAGAAGTCATGGTCGACCAAATCTCCATCGGATGATAGCCAGTGTCGGTAGTGCCCGATCCGCCCTTCAAGCAGTCGTCTGACGACAAATCGCCGTAAGGCCAGAGGTTGAACGGATAAGAGTACCAGCAGTCGCCGAGCATGGCGTATGCCGAATTGACCATGTCGTCGGGGAGTTTGAAAGCCTTGTCCTGATCGACTACGCCCTTCGGAGAGTCGTCGAGGAAATCGCTGCACGATGTTACAGTGCCGAGCGTGAGCATCGCTGCAAATATATATTTATATAAATTTTTCATTGTTCTGATTCTTTAAATTGTTTTGACTTCTTTGTAATATCAATAGCTCCTTAGAAACTGAGCTGCAGTCCGAACGACACTGATGAAGAGTGAGGATATGCCCAGTTGGGGTTCTCGGGGTCGGAGATAGTGAAGCTGCTGCTCTTCCATGTGAAGAGGTTCTGACCAGAAACATATACACGAGCCGATGTCATGTGGAGCTTCTTCAGGAGCGAGTCGCTGAAGTTGTAGCCAAGCTGCAGCGTGCGGAGCTTCATCCAGTTGCCGTGTTCTACGAAGTAAGTAGAGGCGCGTCCCTCGTCACCGGTGTTGTTGGTTGTGAGCGCCGGTATCTTAGAAGAAGTGTTGTCCTCGGTCCAAGCGCCAAGCATACGGTTGCCCTTGTTGCTTCCGGCGTCGGTGAGGCTCCAGAAGTCGGTCTGGAATTTCTGGTTGTTGTAGACATCTACGCCGCATACTCCCTGGAAGAACATAGAGAGGTCGAAGTTCTTGTATCCGAGCTGCACGTTAAGACCCCAGTTGAAGTCGGGCACCGGATCGAATATCCATGTCTGGTCCTTTGCGTCGATAGTGCCGCTGTGGTCGAGGTCGGCATACTTCAATCCGCCCACACGAGCGTTAGGCTGACCAGAGGCTTTTGCCTCCTCGCTGTTCTGGAAGAGTCCATCTACAACGTAGCCCACGATAGAGCCGTAAGGCTTCTTCGACTGCACGAGGTTCTCCTTCACTGTGTGTGCATACGAGCCGGTTGTGGTAGAAGGCAGATACGTCACTTTGTTGCGGAAGAAGTCGATGTTGGCAGTCACGTCGTAGCGCAGACCATACTTAGTGATGTGGCGGTAGCCCACGCTTGCCTCCATACCCACGTTGCGAAGCGACGGACCGTTCGACCATGTAGAACCGCCCTCGCCCACTGCTCCGAGGAATGCCGGCGAGATAAGCATGTCCTTTACATCCTTAATATAAGCATCAACCGATCCGTAGAGTTCCTGGCTGAGCAAAGAGAAGTCGGCACCAACGTTATACTGTATTGTTGTCTCCCACTTCAAGTTGTCGTTCGCAGTCTGAGTTGCGCGGAAACCTGACGGGAAGACGCCTGTACCCTGACGATAGAGATCGTAAGCGGTAGATGTAACACGGTCTAATCCGTAGTCGGCTACATACAAGCCGTAGCGAGCTGTGTTTGAAATCTCCTGGTTACCAGTCTTACCCCATGAGGCACGAATCTTAAGATCGTCAATCCAGTTTGCTTTGAGGTTCTTCGAAAGACGATAGCCCAAAGTAGCTGCAGGGAAGTTGCCATAGCGATTGTTCTTGCCGAAACGCGAGCTGCCGTCACGACGTATGGTGAACGAAGCAAGGATAAGATCCTGCCAGTTGTAGTCGACCTTACCGAAGAACGAAGCCAGCGAGTAGCCAGAGCCGATACCCGTAGCGCGCTCAATACCCGTAGCGGCATCAGGCCACATATAGTCCTTGTCCTCTATCACGTAGCTCTGGGCATACGCACCCATATCCTCTACGGTCTGCCTGTGAAGTTCCATACCGGCAAGCACCGTGAAGTCGTGGTCGCGTGCAATCTTGAAGTTGTAGTTGGCTGTGTTACTCCATGTCCAGCGCACATCGTCGTGGGCAGTGAGTGTAGTGCTCGGTATGTTGTTGTTCACGATGTCCGACTTGAACGTGTGGTTCATCGAGCGAATGAACGAATGATAGTAGTCGAGACCGAAATTAGAACGGAGTACAAGGCCCTTCAGCGGTTTCACATCTACATAGGCATTGCCGAACACACGCCATATCTTCAGTGCGTTGTCGCGGTTCATGTACATCTCGCGCAGAGGGTTCTGACGGTCGCTCATACCACCCACCGGACCAGCGAATGTAGTGCCGTCTTCTTCGTATACGGGCACCGTAGGCGACATCTTCAACGCATTCTCCATCGGTGCGCTATTTACCTGCTTCGAGTAAGTAACCGTAGCGTTCTCGCCTACACTTACAATCTTGTTCACATTGTATGTAGAGTTGAATCGGGCTGAGAAGTTCTCGAAGTTAGAATACTTCAAGATACCGTCGTTCTTCTTGTAGCCTGCAGAGAAAAGACCAGTGAACTTGTCGGTGGCACCCGACAGAGAGAGGTCGTAGCTCTGCATGAAACCAGTGCGCGAAATCTCGTCAAGCCAGTCGGTGTCCGACAGTCGCATTGTTTTCTTTGCATTGATATAGCCGTCGTATGCACCGTTTACGGTATATGTCTTATAGCTTTTTGAGGCAGGATCGTATGCCTTGATGGTGCGGCCGGTAGAGGCATTGAAGTCAAGACCATAGTTGTGGGCATAAGCCACGGGGTCGAGACCATCGTTGAGTGCAGCCTGAGCCATTGCCGTAGCATACTCTGAGGTGTTGCAGAGCTTCATCATCGACTGCGAGTTGTAGAACTGAGCTGTAAGGTTTGCTGAGAAGTCTACATTCAGCTTGCTACCCTTCTTGCCATGCTTTGTGGTGATGATGATTACGCCGTTGGCAGCACGCGAACCATAGATAGATGCCGAAGCAGCATCCTTGAGCACCTGCATACTCTCAATATCGTTCATGTTGAGCGAGTTGAGGGTTGTGGTGGTAGGCACACCGTCGATAACAAAGAGAGGATCTTGAGAAGAATTGAACGAACCGATACCACGAATGCGAACCGTACCGGTGCCAATTGGCGAACCGTCGGTGGTGATAGTCATGCCCGGCACCTTGCCTTGAAGCGAACGCATAGGATCTGTGTCGGCTGTCGACTTGAGATCTTTGGTGCTTACTACAGATACAGAACCCGTCAAGTCGGCCTTGCGCTGCACCTGATAACCCGTTACTACCACTTCGCCGAGAACCTCTGAGTTGTCCTGAAGCACAATCTTGAGGTTTTCGCCTGCCTTCACCTCCTGGTCTTTGCAACCTATATAAGAGATGATAAGAGTTTCGCCTGGCTTCACGTCAAGTTTGAAGTTGCCGTCGATATCCGTCACTGTACCCATGTTCGTGGAGCCCTTAACCTTAACCGATGCACCGATAATAGGTTCACCGGCGTTGTCGGTCACTGTTCCACCGATGCCGTTGGTCTGAGCATATGCGCCTGACCCAGCGAGCATGAGCATACCTACTAAAGCTACTTTTGCTTTTTTCATAAGTTTTACGTTTTTTGTTGTGGGTTTAAGTTTTACGGTTGCAAAGTTATAAAACAAAAGATGAGTGATATTTCATGAATCGTTCACAAAATATCACTCATGTTACATGCAACAATCGTTGACTAAATAGTCAAAAACGTTGAGTTTTTTTTCATATTTTTCACGAAAAGCTAAACCTTCATCTCCTCTCTGACATCTGTCGGATACTTGTCATACTGCTTTTTGAAGCATGAGGAGAAGTAGCCCGGGGTGGCAAATCCCACTTCGTTAGCTATTTCTGATACTGTTTTATCTGTTGTTTTGAGCAGCTGCATGGCGCGCTTGAGTCGTGTCTCGCGCAAAATCTCGACGGGAGTCATGCCCGTAAGCGCCTTCACCTTGCGATAGAGCTGCACACGCGAGAGTCCTACTTCGCCGCCCAGATCTTCTATCTTGAGATTGGTATTCGACATGTGCTTCTCCATTGCCTTGAGGAAGGTATCGAGGAAGCGACGGTCGGGCGAAGGGGATGTAGAATGTTGAGTGTTGAATGTTGAATGTTGAGATGGTGTGGTGTTGAGGTGTTGAGTATTGAGGTTTTGAGTGTTGAACAGTTGGCGCAGCTTCTGACGGTTGGCAAGCAGCGACGCGATGTTGGCAAGCAGCAAGTCGGCGCTGAACGGCTTTGTCATGTATATGTCGGCACCGGTCTGCAATCCTTCGATGCACTGCTGCTCGCTGCTGCGTGCTGTAAGCAGCAACGCGGGAATGTGGCTTGTTGCCTCGTGTTGCTTAAGACGGGTGCAGAACGTCAGTCCGTCCATTA
This sequence comes from Leyella stercorea, assembly GCF_019052365.1. Lineage (GTDB taxonomy): Bacteria > Bacteroidota > Bacteroidia > Bacteroidales > Bacteroidaceae > Prevotella. The sequence goes on along the minus strand of NZ_JAHQUY010000005.1, from coordinate 63,138 downwards.
CGGGCATCATCACGTCCGACACTACGATGTCGGGCACGCTCTCCACCGCGAGCTTCAGTCCGCTTTGTCCGTCGGCAGCTTCTATAACATAATAGCGGTCGAGCAGCAGCGTGCGCAGATAAGCACGCATATCAGCGTTGTCGTCGACGATGAGCACCGTGGCGAGTTCTTCGGCATTGTCGTTGATAAGTGTGTCGTGACGACTCTCCTGCACAGCCTTGCGACTTGCGAGGAGTTGCTCGTCGGTAGTTACGGTAGTGTCATCAACGGTGGCGCTGTTTTCGCGGCGGAACAGCAGCACGTCGCTCACAAGGCGCTGCAACTGTTCTACGTTGCGCTGCACGATGCCCACGAGCTGCTGCCGGTCGCCCTTGCCTTCTGCAAGTTGTTTGACCGGTCCGGCTATAAGCGTGAGCGGCGTGCGCAACAGGTGCGATGCGTTGGTGAAGAATCGAGTCTGCTCATCATTCAGTTCGCGCATGCGGCGGTTGGCACGGCGTGTGGCGCGCACGGCACGCCATGTAGTGAACACGGCTACAGCCAGCAGCAGGATGACGAGCAGCGACACTATGAGCAGCGCGCGCTGTATGTGGTAGAAGCCGAGATAGGTCTCAAGCTTTGTCTGTATGGTGGCGAGATAGGAGTTCTGCTTCTGCAGCGAATGGCTGCTCAGCGCAATGTCTGCCACGTTCTGCGGCGTGACGACAATGCTTTTCAGGTTGTTCGTACGCTTGAACGGCTTACCCTCAAGTATGCGCAGAGCGAGAGCTATCACTTCCTCGCCATGCGTAGAATATATGTACGAGGCAGCGAGTTGTCCGTTCTGCACAGCGTCAAGACCCTCGCCCGGCAGTCCGTCGATGCCAAGAAAGCGTATCTCACGCTCTTTGTGCAACTCTTTTGCAGCCTCGTAAGCTCCCACAGCAGCAAGGTCGCTGTGACAGAACACTACATCTACCGCCTTGCCATTCTCCAGCCATTCACGCATAATGCGCTTGCAGTCGTCATACGACCATTGACTTGGCACATGACGATAGTCTATTGACGGATTTTTGCTGATGACTTCGCTAAATCCGGCGTGGCGCTGTGCGGCAGGCGATATTGCGAGCGGTCCGGTCATCTCCAGCACAATAGGGCGTCGTCCGTCAGTCTTAACGCTGTCACGGCATAGCAAAACTGCATACTCCGCCATCTTGCGTCCTGCCTCAACGTTGTCGCCGCCGATATAAGCGGTATAGTCTTTCAATGCTGTAGTGCGGTCGAAGAAAACAATAGGGATGTTCTTTTCGCGAGCGCGTTGCAGACTGCCATTCAGAGCATGGTAGTCATTAGGCGAAACCACAAGCAAGTCGACGCCCTCGTCCACAAGACTGTCTATCTGCAGACATTGGCGTTCGTTGTTGTTGTCGGCGTTCTTTATTATCACCTTCACATCATTGTCGTAGAGGTGCTGCGCTGAGAGCATCTCTACGTTGGCTTTATCGCGCCACGCACCGCCTACGCACTGCGATACACCTATCTTATATTTATAGTGATTGGTGCAACCGCTGAGCGTAACAAGCGTCGCTAATAATATAAATAATGTATTAGAGATTCTGGTTTTCATAAATACATGTAAGGTTTTAATGCTTTCGTTAGCAAAGTTAAGTAATTTATCGAAAAGTGTACACAATATTTTAAACAATTCGCTCAATAATTGTTTCATACGCTGTTTTCTGCAATTTTAGGAAACATAAATGTTATACAGATTTAGACATATAGCTTAATTTTGCAGCAGAAACCGAGAGTCTACCAACTCGGCAATTTCGATTATTCTAAAAACCTATATAAAATATGGACAAATCTTTCTTCAGCCGCACAGCGGCAGCGTCGCTTCTCGTAGGACTTGCAATGACAGCCTCGGCGCAGCAGACCCATTTTCTCAGTAGCAACCACTGCATCTATCGTGTTGACAAATCGCAGAAATACCTGCTCTTGCCGGTGCAGGAGAAGGCTGAGATGTGCAACGTGAAGGTCATAGACGGCAACAACCAGGTGAAGGCGTTCAACATACGTCTGGCTTCGAACCACATCGACTATTATGTGCCGTTCTTCCTCGACGAGTATAAGGAGAACAGCAATATCTCTTTCGACATCCACGTGAACGGCACCTACCGCAACGATGGCGGCATCGCGAGCTTCACCTGCTGGAAGAACATGAAGTACGCCGACTCGCTCGACCTCTCCAACCGCGAGCAGTATCGCCCCGTCTACCACCACACTCCTACTTACGGATGGATGAACGACCCGAACGGCATGTTCTACAAGGACGGCGTATGGAATCTCTACTTCCAGTACAACCCGTACGGATCGCAGTGGGAGAACATGACATGGGGTCACTCTACGTCTACCGACCTCATGCACTGGAAGTTTGAGGGTACGCCTATTGAGCCTGACGCATGGGGCACTATATTCTCTGGTTCGGCTGTGGTAGACCACAACAATACTGCCGGATTCGGTAAGGATGCCGTAGTGGCTATGTACACATCGGCTGGCGAGAACCAGACGCAAAGCCTCGCTTACAGCAACGACAACGGCATGACGTTCACAAAACACGAGGGCAACCCCATAATCACAAGCAGCACACCCGACTTCCGCGACCCGCACATGTTCTGGAACGACGACATCAAGAAGTGGAACATGATTCTTGCCGAGGGTCAGCACATGGACATCTACTCGTCTGACGACCTTAAGGACTGGAAACTCGAAAGCCAGTTCGGTGCCGAATACGGCAACCACAGCGGCGTATGGGAGTGCCCCGACCTTATGAAACTGCGCGTGCGCGGCACCGACACATATAAGTGGCTTCTCATGTGCAACGTCAACCCCGGCGGCCCGTTCGGTGGTTCGGCTACACAGTATTTCGTAGGCGACTTCGACGGTAAGAAGTTCACATGCGAGACTGCGCCTGAGGTGACACGCTGGATGGACTACGGCAAGGACCACTACGCTACCATAACCTTCGACAACGCTCCTAACGGTCGCCACGTGGCTATGGCATGGATGAGCAACTGGCAGTATGCCAACCAGGTGCCTACAATGCAGTATCGCTCGGGCAACTCCATTCCGCGCGACCTCGACCTCTACGAGTATCAGGGCAACACCTACTGCGGCGTAACTCCGTCGCCCGAGCTGACAGTAGCTCGCCCGAAGAAGTCTACAAAGACGCTGAGCGAGTCGTGCGAACTGGTGGTTACACTCAAGGGCACAGCCACAATCACTCTCTTGAACGAAAAAGGCGAGAATGTGGTGATGGTCTACGACGACAAGATTCGCACGTTCACCGTCGACCGCTCAAAGAGCGGACTGAAGGACTTCAGCGACGACTTCTCTGCCGTCACAACGGCTCCGGTTCACGGCAAGATGACTCAGCTCAGAGTGTTCATCGACCGCTGCAGCATCGAGGCGTTCGACGCAGAAGGTCGCATGGCTATGACCAACCTCGTATTCCCGACCAAGCCCTACAACAAGGTCATGGTCAAAGGCAGGGCGAAATACGCTGTCTATAACCTGAAGTAGCAAAGGAGCTATTTTACAATACTGAAAAAAACGTATATACGGCATCACCCGTGCGAGTAATCGTTCGGCGTGATGCCGTATGTTTTTTAGCATACACGCTCAGCGTGGGTCTGAAGTTCTAACACATTAAAGCATAAGTAGTAGGTTTTAAATAAGCAAGAAGTGGGCTGTGGGCAGTGGAAAGTGTAAAGGAAAGTCGTCCAAACGTAGGACTTATGTCATCGGACACCGAACGCAATCCGATCGGACGGCGAACGCAATCCGATCGGGCGGCGGACGCAAACCGGTCAGACGGCGGACGCAAACGGCAAACCGACGGCGGCGCTGGATGCTTTTAAATAATTGAGAATTGAGAGTTGAAAGTTGAGAGTTTTGATTACCTTTGCAGTTGTCTTTCTTTATTCAATATAGAGATTGTATTGCATATCATAACTCTCAACTTTCAACTCTCAACTCTCAACTCTCAACTCTCACCATCTCAACACCTCACCATCTCAACACCTCACCATCTCAACATCTTTAAAAACATGAACAAATCAACATTAATATCTCTCGCTCTTCTGTCAGCCCTCTCGGCTTCGGCGCAGCGCACGACGCAGAACCTGCGCCAATGGCAGTTCTCACGCGACAGCATCAACTACAAGTCGGTGACAATACCGCACGACTGGGCTATAAACGGACCGTTCGACAAGAAATGGGACCTGCAGTATGTGGCTATCGCGCAGAACGGCGAGACGGAGAAGACGGAGAAGTCGGGACGTTCGGGCGCTCTGCCCTGGATAGGTCGCGGCTATTATAAGACTACCATCGACATAAAGCGTCTGCCAAAGACCGCCGTGCTGGAGTTTGACGGCGCTATGGCTGACCCGCACGTGTACATCAACGGCAAGCTGGCTGGTCACTGGGCGTACGGCTACAACGCCTTCCGCGTGGATGCGGCGCCGTTCTTGAAGAAAGGCAAGAACGAAATCAGCGTGAGCCTCAACAACCGCGAGGAGAGTTCGCGCTGGTACCCCGGCGGCGGACTCTACCGACCCGTTCAGCTCGTAACGACCGCCGACCGCGCAAGCATAAACCCGTGGGGAAGCTACTTCCGCACCGAACAGATTGCGGACGGCAAGGCGGAGGTGATCGTATGCACGAACATCAACAATGCGGAGAAAGGGCTCGTAGTGGAGAACCTGCTCATCGACAACGAGGGCAAGACGGTAGCGCAGACAAAGACAACAAGCGACGCCGAGGAACGCCTTACGGTTGAGAACGCGCAGCTATGGTCGCCAGAGACACCTTATTTATATAAGCTCGTCACACGTCTTTACCGCAACAACCGACTCGTAGACCAGACACAGCAGAAGGTGGGCATACGCACGGTAAGTGTGGCGCAGTATGACGGCTTTCAGCTGAACGGGAAGCAGCGCAAGATAAAGGGCGTGTGTCTGCACCACGACCTCGGTCCGCTGGGCGCAGCCGTGAACAAAGCGGCGCTCATCCGTCAGATTCGCACGATGAAGGACATGGGAAGTGACGCCATACGCACGGCGCACAACATGCCGTCAACGTGGCAGATGGAGGTGTGCGACTCGATGGGTATGATGGTGATGGCGGAGAGCTTCGACATGTGGATATACCCGAAATGCAAGAACGGATACGCGCTGAACTTCGAGGAGTGGGCTGACCGCGACATAGAGAACCTAGTGCGCAACCACCGCAACCATCCGTCTATCGTTATGTGGAGCATCGGCAACGAGATACCTGAGCAATGGAGTGAAGAAGGTCGACAAATAAGCGAACATCTGCAGGCGCTCTGCCACAAGTACGACCCTACACGACCCGTGACGCAGGGCATGGACCAGGCTGAGGCGGCGCTCGGGTCTGGCTTTGCGCAGGTGATGGACGTGCCGGGCTTCAACTATCGCGTGCATAAGTACGACAACAACATAAAGCAACTGCCGAAGGGCTTCCTGCTTGGTTCGGAGACGGCGTCGACGGTGAGCTCGCGCGGCGTGTACAAGTTCCCCGTGGAGCCGTCAGACTCGAAGACGTACGGCGACGGACAGTGCTCGTCGTACGACGTAGAGTATTGTCCGTGGAGCAATCTGCCGGACGACGACTGGCGCATGCAGGACGACCGCGACTATGTGATAGGCGAGTTCGTATGGACGGGCTACGACTATCTGGGCGAGCCCTCGCCGTACGACGAATACTGGCCGTCGCGTTCGAGCTACTTCGGCATCTGCGACCTCGCCGGACTGCCGAAAGACCGCTTCTGGCTGTACCGCTCTCACTGGCGCACGGACGTGAACACGCTGCACGTGCTGCCCCACTGGACGTTCCCGGGACGCGAGGGCGAGGTGACGCCGGTTTACTGCTACACCAATGCGCCGTCGGCTGAACTTTTCGTGAACGGAAAGAGTCAGGGCAGAATAGTGAAGAACCCCAACACACGCCTCGACCGCTACCGCCTGCGCTGGAACAACGTGAAGTACGAGCCGGGCGAGCTGAAGGTGGTGGCTTACAACTACGACGGCACGGTGATGGGCGAACAGACGGTGCGCACGGCGGGCGAGCCGGCACGCATCGTGCTCGAAGCCGACCGCAGCAGCATCGCTGCCAAGGGCGAAGACCTGGCGTTCGTGAAGGTGTCGGTAGTGGACAAGGACGGAACACCCTGCCCGACGGCTACGAACAAGATGAAGTTCGAGGTGACGGGCGCAGCGAAGTTCCGTGCGGCATGCAACGGCGACGCAACATCGCTCGTGGCGTTCAACTCGACGGAGATGCCGCTCTTCAGTGGCGAGCTGGTTGTCGTGGTGGAAGGCACAAAGCAGGGCAAGGCTACGCTGAGCGTGTCGGCTGAAGGACTGCCAAAGGAGACATTGTCTATCAACATCAAATAGCATTTTATAAATATGAAAAAAATGATTTATGCGGTGATGGCTATTGCCTCACTAACCTATTCTACTCACACAACGGCGCAATCGCAGGACTTGCAGAAAAAGGTGAACGACTACTTCGAGCAGTCGCTTCAAGCGCAGCAGAAAGCATTGGAGCAGGACGGCAAGGCCGACTACGCTAAGAACACTCCTCTCGACACTGAGCTTCAGACAGCAATAAAGAACAAGGACATAGCCAACTATCAGAAGATGGTTTGGACAGCATGGTGCGAGGCGAACAATGCACTGCAGGAGGAAAAGCTCATAGAGCCTGCCGAACTGAAGCTGGCTAAGAACAGCGTCTGGCACTTGCCGCAATGCCTGGAGCCTAATGCGGTCATGCCTTATTATTACGGCAAGAAGGGTGTGGCTGCCAATGGTCAATACCCGCTCTTCCTCTACACACACGGTTCGGGCTCGAAGGACAGAGAATGGGCGAATGGTATCGAACTGGGTCTCGGCTTCAAGGATGCGCCTTCTATCTATTTCATTCCGCAGATTCCGAACGAGGGCGAATACTATCGCTGGTGGCATCTGTCGAAGCAGTATGCCTTCGAAAAGCTTATTCGTTTGGGTTTGACGAGCGGCGATGTGGATGCCAACCGACTCTACGTGTTCGGCATCAGCGAGGGCGGTTATGGCAGTCAGCGTCTCGCCTCGTTCTACGCCGACTATTGGGCGGCGGCGGGTCCGATGGCAGGTGGCGAGCCTCTGAAGAATGCGCCGGTAGAGAACTGCGCCAATATCGGTTTCTCGCTGCTTACGGGTGCTGACGACACGGGATTTTATCGCAACGACCTCACATGGTTCACCCAAGTGGCTTTCGACTCTGTGCAGCTGGCTCGTCCGTTGGCTGTGGACAACACGCCCATCTTCCGCCATCGCATCAACCTCTTGCCTGGCATGCAGCACCACATCACTTACGGACTGACCACACCTTGGCTCAAGCAGTTTGTGCGCAATCCGTATCCAAAGACGGTGCTTTGGGAGGACTTCGAGATGGATGGCAGACATCGTTCGGGATTCTATAACCTGCAGGTGCTGGCACGACCGTCAGAGGCAAGAACATACTACGAGATGGATATCGACAAGAACGTGGTTTCTATCAAGGTAAGTAATGTTGAATACGTTACGACGATGAAGGACAAGATGTGGGGCATCGACCTGAAGTTCAATCGCAACTACACTATAGCTACCGGTGGCAGACTGAGAGTGTATCTCAACGAACAGCTGGTGGACCTCAAGAAGCCAGTAACTGTCAAGATAAACGGCAAGCAGGTCTTCCATGGTGTTGCCAAGGCTGATTTGCAGGCAATGGTGAACAGCTGCATGGAATACTTCGATCCATACCGTGTGTATCCGGTTGCAATCGACTTGTCTTATTAATATAAAGAGAACGCATCTACTTAATATAAAGAGATAAAAAAAAGAGCTGCATCAAAACTCTGCTTGGAGAGTCTTGATGCAGCCCTATGTGTTTTTACAAAGTATTGTGTCCCGATTATCAATCTACTAACTAACTACTTACTAACCTAATCAACTATACTTAAACAACTATACTAATCAAAATCTATTAACAATCTATATCATTATCCAATCTATGCATTTTCGTTAGATGTGTTTTCTTTAAAGATTTGAAGCCTTACGGTCTTTCAATGTTTTTTCCTTTTGACATTGCAAAGATAGAAATAAGCAACCAACCAATATTCAACATATCGTTCACGCTGTTGTAATTATGTTGCATGAAACAAAAATGCTTGAATAATATGCACAAATGCATTATTTTTGCTATATTTGCAGCGAATTTAAGCGATAAAGTTCAAACAAATAGTAGGAAGCGTGGTTTTTCCTACCCCGATAAATACAAACAACTTAAAAACAACATATCTAATGAAACACTCAGCACGCAGATTCTGCAAGTATCTCCTTCTGTTTCTGCTCCCACTGATAATCTCATGCACCAGTCAGCCGAAGCGCTTCGTCATAGGCGTGTCGCAATGCTCGGAAGACGTGTGGCGCGAGAAGCTCAACGAGGAGCTGCGCATCGCCGCACTCTACTACAACGATGTAGACCTGCGCATCAGTTCGGCTAACGACAACGTGCAGTTGCAGACCGAACAGATAAACAAGTTCGTGGACGAGGGTGTAGACCTGCTCATCGTGGCGCCGGGTCAGGTGAGCATATCGCCTGCGATAGACCGCGCATACGAAAAGGGCATACCGGTGATTATCTTCGACCGACGCACACGGTCGAACAAGTACACAGCGTATATCGGCGCGGACAATAAGGAGATAGGCAGTTCGATGGGCGAATATCTGTCTGGCGCACTCACCGACGGTGGACGCATACTGGAGCTGTGCGGACTCTCTACGTCGTCGCCGGCGATAGAGCGCAAGCAGGGCTTCGACAGCTTGGTGGCTTGCCGACCGGGACTGAGCATTGTGGAACAGCTGAACGCCGACTGGACTGAGGAGGGCGCATTCCGCGCCATCGACTCGCTGCTCTCGAAACCGCACAACGAGTTCGACTGCGTGTTTGCTCATAACGACCGCATGGCAATGGGCGCACGCCGCGCCGCCGAAAAGCACGGACTCGACCTCTCGCACATAAAATTCTGCGGCATCGACGCCATGCCGCAGAATGGCGGAGGCATGGAACTCGTGAACAACGGCACGCTCTTCGCCTCATACACCTACCCCACTCGCGGCGATGAGGTGATGCAGCTCGCCATAAACATACTGACGGGAAAGAAATACAACAGAGAGACCCAGCTCTCGTCTGCACTCGTGACGCGCAACAACGCTCGTGTGCTGCTCATGCAGTACGACGAGACGGTAAGACAGCAGGACCATCTCTCTACGCTTCGCTCGCGTGTGGACAAGGCTGCCAACGACTTCAACACGCAGCGCATCTACCTGCTCGTGTTGCTCGTGTTCGTGGTGCTGCTCATCGTGATGTGCGCCGCAGCCGTCTACGCGTTCTTCACTCGTACCCGCATCAACCGACAGCTGAAAGCCTCGATGGAACAGCAGCGCAAAATGACCGAGGAGATGGAGGAAATGACGCAGACGCAGCTGCAGTTCTTCACGAACGTGAGTCACGAACTGCGCACACCGCTGACGCTCATCGCCGGACCTGCAGAACAGTTGCTCGAAGACCCGACGATAAAGGGTGGACAGCGTTCGATGCTGGAGATGGTGCAGCGCAACACGCGAATACTGATACAACTTGTGGGCGAGATTCTCGACTTCCGCAAGGTGCAGAACAACAAGGCTGAGCTGCACCTCAACCGCTTCTACCTGCAGCAGGAACTGACGACATGGACTGAGGACTTCCGCACGGTGGCGGCACGCCGCGGCATAACGATACGCGTGGATGTGTCGGGCGTGGAGAACGATGCGATGCTGATTGCCGACCGCAACAAGATGGAGCATGTATACTTTAATATAATGTCGAACGCACTGAAGTATACGCCCGAGAAAGGAAGCATCAGCATCTCGCTGATACACAGCGACCACAGCTACACGCTGCGCATAGCCGACACGGGCAAGGGCATTCCGGCTGAGGAGCTGCCGCATCTCTTCGAGCGCTTCTACCAGGCGAAGGGCGCCATCGGCGGTACAGGCATCGGTCTGTCGCTCGTGAAGGCGTACATAGACATGCACCACGGCGACGTTCACGCCGAAAGCGAGGATGGCAAGGGTACAACATTCGTCATCACGTTGCCCGACTCGCAGCCCGGTTACGACCCTGCAAAGGATGCGCCGGCTGCAACTCAGGCGGAGAAGGGGCTGGTGGACGACAACTATATTGCCACCGACAGCACACCGAAAGAGAACTCAGACCGCATTACGAACGCCGAGGACTTCGACGCAGAGCGTCCGCTCGTGCTCATCATCGACGACAACAACGGCATGCGTGCCTACCTGCGATCTATTCTGCAGGACAAGTACAACGTATCGGAGGCTACGAACGGCGAGCAGGGCTTGGAGAAAGCACGCCGCGAGGTGCCGAAACTGGTGGTGTGCGACGTGATGATGCCGGTGATGAACGGCTTGGAATTCACAAAACGACTGAAGGCGGACACCGCAACAAGCCATATTCCGGTGGTGCTGCTCACGGCACGCTCGCTCTCAGAACAGCGCAAGGAGGGCTACGACACGGGCGCCGACTCGTATATCACGAAGCCGTTCTCGGGTCAGGTGCTGCTCTCGCGCATCGAAAACCTGATGCGTTCGCGCGTAATGCTACGGTCGGTGTTCGCCAGCGACAAGCAGGAGGCGGAGGAAGAAGAGAAGCTGAACGCAGCCGACAAGTCGTTCGTGGGCAGACTGCGCTCGGCTATCCAGCAGAATCTCGGCGACAGCGACTTCTCGGTGGAGCGCTTGGGCGAAGAGATAGGACTCTCGCGCGTGCAGCTATATAGAAAGGTGAAGGCTCTGACGGGTCAGACGCCGGTAGAGCTGCTACGCAAGGCGCGACTCACGAAGGCTCGTCAGCTGTTGGAAAAGACCGAAAAGAGTGTTTCCGAGATTGCATACGAGGTTGGCTTCACCTCTCCCTCGTACTTCAACAAGTGCTTCAAGGACGAATTTGATATAAACCCCAGCAGCTTGCGATAAGCTGGCAGATAAGCTGGCAGATGGCTGGTAGATATCGCTTTTTTGCGTGATATCTACCAGCCATTATTGCATTAATAATGTGCAGGTTACGGCAATGCTGGCAGATATGGAGGATTTTTTCACGTACTTAATCGTTAGTGTTATAACGATTTCATGTGTTAGGAACATTTACGATTTTTACTGTTACCATACAATCCTACAGATACAAAAAACGGGGTAGAATGTTGAACATTCTACCCCGTATCAGGTCGGGATGACAAGACTCGAACTTGCGACCTCACGCCCCCCAGACGCGTGCGCTAACCAACTGCGCTACATCCCGTGCTTTTGTAAAGCGGTGCAAAGGTAAGCAATTTCGGTGGTTCGGCAAAATATTTTGCTAACTTTTTCTTGTCAACACTTGTTTTTTTTTTACAAGTTTATACCTCTTGAATATATAGATATTCTCGTTTTCTCTACTTCTGCGGATACACCATATTGGCGTCGGTGATTACGTCGAGTACTTCCTCGCAGTATTTGCGCGACTCCCAACGTGCCATCGGCAGGTCGTGAAGCAGCCAGTTGCCGCAGTCCTGCGGCTCGGCACCCGGTATCTCGCCCTCAAAGTCTGCCACGAAGCGGAACGTGCGGCGCATGAGATCTACGATGTCGCGCGGCTCAAGGTCGCCACGCATCAGCAGATAGTTGCCCGTGAGGCAGCCCATCGGGCCCCAATATACGATGCGGTCCTTCCACTCCGCATCGTTGCGCAGATATGTAGCAGCGAGATGCTCGATGGTATGAAGTGCGCCGGGATGCAACGCTGGCTCGCGGTTAGGCTCCTTCATGCGGATGTCGAATGTGGTTACGGTGTCGCCACCTACTGAGTCTTTGCGCGAAACGTAGATGCCGCGCAAGAGGGTGTTATGGTTTATTGTAAAACTTGGTATTTTTTTCATTGTCTTTTTTATTGTTTTAGGCTGCGTCTAAGCCGGACTAAGCCTTCTTAGGCCTTTCTAAGCCAAGGGAAAGGCTGAGGGGAAGGCGGCGTCTAAGCCTAGCTAAGCCTTCTTAGGCCTTTCTAAGCCAAGGGCTATTCTTTTCTAAACTATCCTAAGCCCTCCCCGACGGGGAGGGTTGGGAGGGGCTTGATGGTTGGGAGGGGCTTTTATACTCTTTCAAGGAACGCCTTCGTCACTTCGAACGATCCTTCAGCCATACGCTCCCAGAAGTCGTAGTACATCTGTGCCTTGTGGTCTTTGAGCGGAATATCGCTGATGATGCGGAAGCTGACGAACGGCGTGTTATAGATATGGCAGGTCTGCGCTATAGAGCAGCTCTCCATGTCTACAGCCATTGCCGTTGGGAAGTTGTCGAGAATCTGCTGCATCTTCTCGCGAGAGTTGACAAACCAGTCGCCGGTGACGATGAGTCCGGCGTGAACCTGCGTGTGGCAGTTGAGCGATGTGGCCTTCTCAACGAGAGCGGCGTCGCTCTCGAAGCGTTCAGGCATGCCGAGCACCTGACCCATTGCGCACTCGTCGCCGCAATAAACGTCGTGGTAGCAGCAAGCCGTGCTCACCACCACCTCGCAAACCTCGAGACTCGTGTCGGCACCGCCAGCCACGCCGGTAGAGATGACCAGATCGGGATGGAACGCCGCAATCATCTCCGACGCTCCAACCGCTGCGTTCACCTTTCCGATGCCGCACTTCTGCATTACAATTTCGTTCTCACCGATGCGGCCCACAACGAAAGTGCGACCCGCAACGGTCTGTTCCTTCTTGTCGGACGCAAGAGTCTGCAACTGTGCAAACTCCTTGTCCATTGCTACGATTACACCTATGCGCATTTGTCGTCTGTATAATGATTCGTGCGCAATTACTTCTTAACCTGGATTACGAGATACTTGCTGGTAGACCAGAAGATCTGCGGATTGCTGATGCGCAGAACGTACTGCTTGTTGGCATCCTGCTGCAAGGTGTAAGAGCTTGAGGGGTGCATAGTGAGAATCTTAGCCGACTTAGAGTAGAGCTTTATCTCCTTCTGCACGCGGATGTCGATCTTTGTGAAGTAGCTCTTGTTGAAGTTCGACTGCAGCACCTTTGATCCGTCGATGATACGCTGATCCTTCAGTTCTCTCTTTGTGCCGAACGCGAACCATGCGGTGTTGAGCTGTGCGTCCTGGTCGTTGATAGTCTCGGTCTTCTTCGACGACTCCTCCTGCAGCGATGATACGTTGTCATTAAGGCCGGTGATGGTCTTGTCGAGGTCGGCGATGTGTATGTTTTTAGCGTCGAGTTCGGCGCGCAACTGCTGCAGCTGCTGTTCCTTGTCGTTAATCTGCGCTACGAGTTCGTCGATAGTGCGGCGCAGCTGGTCGCCCTTGATGCTCGACTCGCGCAACTGCTGGCGGAGTTTCTCGAGCAAAGCGCGGTTCTGCTGCATTGTAGACGAGATGAAGCGAACGTCCTCGAGCATCTGCTTGCGACTGCTTGTTCCCTCACCAGTCTGTGCTACGGTGACGCGGTTCTCAGCCTCGCTTATCTCGCGCAGACCGATCTGAATCTGGTTGAATGTCTCCATCATGTCGTTAATCTCGTTGTCCTTCTGCGAGATGATTCGCTGGAGCGAGTCGGTCTGCTCTACGTTAGGTGCATTACCTTCTTTTGACTTGCTAATTAAATCGCATGATGTCACTGACAGCAACACCACGGATAATAATACTAAAGATAGTTTTTTCATATCGTTTTGTTTTTTATTATTCGTCTCTGAATTTCTTTTTCTTGAACTCCGCAGGCGCCGCCTCACGCATAGCGTAGCGTTCCTTGTTGCTCAGCTTCGGCTTCTTCTCCTTAGCCTGCTCCTTGAGCGCCTTGCGTGCCGAGATGTCAACGCCGGCGCAGCCAGCCACCACGACTACGATCTCTCCGCGCGGCTCGGTCTGCTTGAAGTGTGCTATTATCTCAGCCAGCGTGCCACGCACGCTCTCCTCATGCAGCTTGGATATCTCGCGGCAGACGCTCGCCTGACGGTCATCGCCGAAGAACTCGGCAAACTGCTCGAGCGTCTTCACCAGTCGGTAAGGCGACTCGTAGAATATCATCGTGCGCGTCTCGGTCTGCAGCGACTGCAGCAGCGTCTGGCGGCCTTTCTTCTGCGGCAGGAATCCCTCGAAGCAGAAGCGGTCGCACGGCAGACCCGAGCTTACGATAGCCGGAACGAACGCCGTAGCGCCGGGCAGACACTGCACCGTGATGCCGGCTTTAGCCGCCTCGCGAGCGAGAAAGAAGCCGGGGTCGCTGATTCCGGGCGTGCCGGCGTCGCTGATGAGCGCTATCGTCTCGCCAGCCTTCAGACGTTCGACTACGGATGCCGTTGTGCCGTGTTCGTTGAACTTGTGATGCGACATCAGCCGGTTCTTTATATCGAAATGCTGAAGCAGAATGCCCGATGTGCGAGTGTCCTCGGCAAGCACCAGATCTGCCTCTTTCAATATGCGGATGGCACGCATCGTCATGTCTTCCATATTGCCCACCGGAGTAGGCACAATATATAATATACCCATATTGTGGGCAAATATAGTTATATTAATCAAGAACGGCAAAAAAACATGTCGTTTCTTTGCAATTTTTAAAACGTATTCGTAAATTTGTACTCACAATGAAAGCAAATTTAGAGGGCGAGAAGTATCGCCAAGGAAGAATTGAAGTAGTGTGCGGTTCAATGTTCTCGGGCAAGACCGAGGAACTTATACGCCGCATAAAGCGAGCTACCTTCGCTCGCCAAAGAGTTGTTATATTCAAGCCGCAGATAGACACACGCTATTCTGAGGAGGAGGTGGTGAGCCATGACCGCAACTCCGTGATGTCGGTGCCGCTCTCCACGTCAGCCGAGATTCTGAACTACCTGAGCAGTCACACCACAAGCACGGACGGTTACGACTTCGACGTGGTGGGCATAGACGAGGCGCAGTTCTTCGGCATGGACCTCGTAGCGGTGTGCAACCAGCTTGCCAACAACGGCGTGCGCGTGATAATAGCCGGCCTTGACATGGACTTTCAATGCACTCCCTTCGGCCCGATACCGGCTCTGTGCGCCGTAGCCGACGAAGTGACGAAGGTGCACGCCATCTGCGTGAAGTGCGGAGCGCTCGCCTACGTGAGTCATCGTCTTGTGCACGACCAGAACCAAGTGCTCATCGGCGAACAGGCCGAGTATGAGCCGCTCTGCCGCGAGTGCTACAAGAAAGCAATGGAACAATAATATGAACGAACAAAAGATTACATTCGACAAAGTGATGCGCTGGACAGCCGTCGGCGGCATAACCGTGGCCGTCTTCGCCATCACCAACTATCTGAGCAGCGTGCTGCTGCCCTTCTTCATCGCGTGGTTCCTGGCATATCTGCTCTACCCGATGGTGAAGTTCATACAGTATCGCATGCACGTGAAGGTGCGCGCCCTGGCTATCATCATCGCCATGCTCGCCATTCTGTCCGTAATCGGACTGCTTGTATACTTCATCGTGCCGCCGATGGTGAGCCAGTTCCAGAAACTGTACGAGTTCATCCTCCACTGGCTGCACCAGACAACACACACCAACGACTTCTCGCGCATGGCGAAAGACTGGGCCATAAACAACCAGGAGGCGCTGGAGCGCTTCTTCAAAAGCAAGGATTTCAGCGACACGCTGAAGACGACGATGCCGAAGCTCTTCGCCGTGATCGGGCAGACAGCCAACATCGTGATGTCTATCGTAGCGTCGTGTATCACGCTGCTCTACACGTTCTTCATACTGCTCGACTACGAGTTTCTCACGACGAGCTGGGTGAAGATATTCCCGAAGAAGAACCGTCCGTTCTGGCAGGAACTGGCGCAGGACGTGGAGCGCGAGATGAACAACTACATACGTGGTCAGGGCTTAGTGGCGCTCTGCATGGGCGTGATGTTCTGCATCGGCTTCAGCCTGATGGACTTCCCTATGGCTATCGGCCTCGGAATACTCATCGGCGTGATGGACCTCGTGCCTTATCTGCACACCTTCGCGCTCATTCCTACAGCCTTCCTCGCCATGCTTAAGGCTGCCGACACGGGGCAGGACTTCTGGATGGTGTTCGGCTTGGCGTTCGGCCTCTTCTGCGTGGTGCAGATCATCACCGACATGTACGTCACGCCGAAGATTATGGGCAAGGCGATGGGCCTCAACCCCGCCATACTGCTGCTCTCGCTCTCGGTGTGGGGCGCACTGCTCGGCTTCATCGGTCTGATCATTGCTCTACCGCTCACGTCGCTCATCATAGCCTACTGGCAGCGCTACGTCACAAAAGAGCATCTGAACGACGAAGACCCGCCTACAGCAGTAGAAAACCAACAGAAATAGACGAAAAAGAAGTGGAAAGCGTAAAAAACAAACAAAATATTTGCGTAATTTATAAAAAACCACTAACTTTGCACTCGCTTTTGAAATATAAAGCAAATACGGAGACTCGCTAGCTCAGTTGGTAGAGCACAACACTTTTAATGTTGGGGTCATGGGTTCGAGCCCCATGCGAGTCACGCAAAAAGAGGATACAACTTCGGTTGCATCCTCTTTTTTTGTTTAGGCGTTTCGTACGCTTCTTCTTCAAGCGTTTCGTACGTTTTTGTTCAAGTGTTTGATGTTTTTTGTTCAAGCGCTTGGCGCTTTTCCACAAAAATTGTATCTTAGCAAGCTGAAACGGACGACTATGACATTCGAAAAGGAAATAAAGGAATACGACGACTTGCGGGGCAGGTACCTGTCGCTTGTCGTCGACAGAATGGACGGGAAAGAATACTTCAAGTATAACGAGGTGCTCTTCTCCACCCACTCGTGCGCCATCGAGGGCAACTCGTTCTCTGTTGACGACACGCGCGAACTGAAGGAGAAGGGCCTGGGCATGATTCCAGCCGGCAAGACGCTGTTCGAGGCTTTCGAGATGCTCGACCACTTCGAGGCTTTTGAGTATATGATGCGGAACGTGCAGCATCCGCTCAACGAGGCGCTGTTGAAAGAGATTAACCGTCGCGTAACAAGTCACACGCTCGCCTACCGTGCGCCCGACGCAACGCCAGGCGAATACACGACAACCGACATGGCTGCCGGCGACACCGTGTTCGGCGACCACGAAGAGCTGGTAGCCAGAGTGCCGCGACTGCTCGAAACGACGGAGCAAGCCATCGCCACAGCCGCCGCTCACCCGATGGTGCTTGCCGCCCGTTTTCACGGCTTCTACGAGTATCTGCATCCATTCCGCGACGGAAACGGCAGAACGGGTCGTCTCGTGAGCAATTATATCCTGCTACGCATGGGGCATCCGTTGCTCATCATTCCGTCGGAAGCCCGTCAGGAGTACATCTCCGCTCTGCGCATGATTCGCACCGAAGCCACCGACGAGCATCTCATACGCTTCTTCTTCAAGATGGCGATGCAGCGGATGCAGGAGGAGCTGAAGCAGAAGGAAGCGAACACCAAGCGATTCAGCACATTCGTTTTCTAAACAGCCATATTAGTAGCGGAGGTAAAAGCCTCCGCAGCAACCAGCGATGCTAACCATTATTATTAGTGTCAGACTTGGTGCTGCGGAGGCTTTTACCTCCGCTACTATTGTGTACTCCAATCATCGTACTCCGAACGCCGTCCGATCGGTTTCCGTTCGCCGCCCGATCGGATTCCGTACGCTACACGATGACATTTCGTGAGCAGAAGGACGAGGCGGCTTGTGTATCAGACCGATTCGTTGATGTCGTACAGCACAAGCGAGCCGAGCACGACAAGCGCTATCGCTATCATGAGCGGAACATGAAGCAGCGTTGTCCAGTCGGCGGATGGGGGGAAGGAGACGGAAGCGGGCAGCGAGAACGATGCCACCCTATCCTGTACGGCGTGAACCACGTCGCCGAGGAAACCGCCGACAGCTCTGCACACGCGCAGCTTGAGCAGCTGGAAGCCGTTGACGAAGAAGAAGACGGCAACGCAGACCGCTACCATCGCTGCCGTCCACAAGCGGTAGAGACGGTAGCAGCGGGTGTCCACTTCCTCGGGCAGACGGCGCATGAGGCGGTCGGTGAATCCGTCGTCGGCGATATCCATGCGAGCGCTGTCGGCGAAGAACCGCTGAAGAAGCGCCTCATCGACAGTCTCGTCATAACTTGTTTTATTCTTTACATCAGTCATAGCATGATTGAATTTTTACGTTGTCTTTTATTTTCCACCTACATTTAGGGTCTTAAGAATAGCCGTTCTGCCGCAGGAATGCGGTAAGTTTCTGCTTTCCGCGGAAGAGATGCGACTTCACCGTGCCCTCCGCCATGCCCGTTATTGCGGCGATGCGTTCGATGGGATAGCCGTCGACGAGCTGCAGCGTGACGCATGTGCGCTCGGCGTCGGGCAGACGGGCGAGAGCACCGTAGACATCCATCCCGAGCGACCGGTCGGCACCGGCTGCAGCGGGGCGCGCTGCGTCGAGGTCGTCGGCAGACGGGCGCAGCCGGCGCCGATAGTCGTAGAACACGTTGTAGGCTATGCGGAAGAGCCATGTGGAGAACGCCGCCGAGCCGCGAAACGTCCCGATGCTGGTATAAGCCCTTATGAAGGTGTCCTGCGCGAGGTCGTCGCTCAGCTGCGCGTCTCCCAGCGTCTGGTGGAGGAAGAAGCGCCTTATAGGCGACTGATACTTCCTGACAAGACGGTCGAAAGCCGTCTTGTCGTGAAGCTCAGCCACCTGCTGTATAAGAGAGAGATCGTCGTTAGTATCCTTCATTTCGTTCTGTCTTTAAAAGAATAGGGTCAATGGTCGGTTTCGTCCTCGTCGTCGCGCTTCTGCCACGGCATCTTACTGTCGTAGTTGTACTTCACCATGAACATCTGTCCGAGTCCGATGCACGCCACAAGAGCGCCTATGCCCATGAGCGACTGCATACCGAAGAACCAGAAGAGAATCATGAGTCCGGCACCAATCGACGTGTTGCGCACTCCGCGGCGCCACATATACTCGGGCGACTTCTTGCTGAGCGGTTTCAGTTCGTCGGAGAATGGTTCGCCCTTCTCCATAGCCATCTCAGTCAGTCGCACGCGGTCTTTGTGGCGGCGCATGAAGTAGCGTATGACGAGCAGAACGACAATGATAGGCGCAAGGAAGCACAGCAGCATCGGCACGAAAACGCACACTATAAGGAAGAGCTTTACGATCCATCCTGGCAAACTGTTGTAGAACGAGAGCAGTTCGTCGCGACTGACTGGGGCATCGTTGTCGAACGTGGCTCCGCCGTTAGCGGCAGACGCCGTGTCGGCAGTTACAGTATCCGAGTAAGCCACGATGCCCTTCTCCTCGTCGGCAGCGTCCTTATCCTTCTTGTCCACCATCTGTGTGTGCGGGCGATTGCGGTGAGACTGCGGTGCGGCGGAAGCCATAGGAGCCGCTGCGCTGAGCGCCAGCAGCATTGCCATTAAAAAGATTGTCTTTTTCATATCTGTTCGTATTTTTTAGTTGTTTCTGTATGTTTGACTGATAATGAAAGCGATAAGTTGCAAAGCTACAAAATTTTTTCTTCAGAATATTCGCCCTGTTCGATACATTTTTGTATCTTTGTATCTGCTTCGATATCATACATATAAAACTACACATTATTATATATAAGATACGGCTGGCGCAAGCCGGCGTATACGAACTGGAAGCAGAAGAGAACTTCAGAAAAAACGAAACTTACAGATATGAACGATTTTAGAAAATTCGCAACAAGTAGACTCGGCATTAACGGCATGATGCTCGACGACGTGATGAAGGCTCAGGCGCAGTACCTCAACCCGTATATCCTTGAGGAGCGCCAGCTCAACGTGACACAGATGGACGTGTTCTCGCGCTTGATGATGGACCGCATCATCTTCCTCGGCACCGAAATCAACGACTATACAGCCAACACGCTCTCGGCGCAGCTGCTCTACCTCGACTCTGTAGACCCGGGCAAGGACATCTCTATATACATCAACTCTCCCGGCGGTAGCGTGACAGCAGGTCTCGGCATCTACGACACCATGCAGTTCATCACCTCCGACGTGGCTACGATGTGTACGGGCATGGCGGCTTCGATGGCTGCGGTGCTGCTCGTGGCAGGTCAGGAAGGCAAGCGCTCGGCGCTGAAGCATAGCCGCGTGATGATTCACCAGCCGCTCGGCGGCGTGCAGGGTCAGGCTTCGGACATCGAGATCGAAGCACGCGAGATACAGAAGTTCAAGAAAGAACTCTACACCATCATCTCCGAACACTCGCACACACCGTTCGACAAGGTGTGGGCAGACTCCGACCGCAACTACTGGATGACAGCCGAGGAGGCTAAGGAGTACGGAATGATCGACCAAGTAATGATACGCAAGAAGTAAAGAGAAGAGAAAAGAAGAAAAATGCCAAAGAAAGTATGTAGCTTCTGCGGAAGAAGCGAGAAGGACGTAAACTTCCTCATCACCGGACTGAACGGCTTCATCTGCGACTCGTGTGCGCAGCAGGCCTATCAGATTGTGCTCGAAGCGGGCTTCGGACCGGAGGGAACGCGCAAGAACTCGGGCGCATTCGACGTGTCGCTCAACGACGTGCCGAAACCAACAGAGATAAAGGAATATCTCGACGAGTATATCATCGGTCAGGACGATGCGAAGAAGTATCTGTCGGTAGCCGTATACAACCACTACAAGCGTCTGCAGCAGCACGCGGAAGGTGCAGAGGACGACGGCGTGGAGATAGAGAAGAGCAACATCATCATGGTCGGCTCGACCGGTACGGGCAAGACGCTGCTCGCACGCACCATAGCAAAACTGCTGAAGGTGCCGTTCACCATCGTAGACGCAACGGTGTTCACAGAGGCGGGATACGTGGGCGAGGACGTGGAGAGCATTCTCTCGCGCCTGCTGCAGGTAGCCGACTACAACGTGGAGGCGGCGCAGCGCGGCATCGTCTTCATCGACGAGATTGACAAGATTGCGCGCAAGGCCGACAACCCAAGCATCACGCGCGACGTGAGCGGCGAGGGTGTGCAGCAGGGTCTGCTCAAGCTGCTCGAGGGAACAATGGTGAACGTGCCGCCAAAGGGCGGACGCAAGCACCCCGACCAGGACTATATACACGTCGACACACGCAACATACTCTTCATCTGCGGCGGTGCGTTCGACGGCATCGAGCGCAAGATTGCACAGCGTCTGAACACCCACGTGGTGGGATTCAACTCGGTGCAGAACGTGCGCAACATCGACAAGGGCAACCTCATGAAGTACATCCTGCCGCAGGACTTGAAGTCGTTCGGCTTGATACCCGAGATTATCGGCCGTCTGCCGGTGCTCACCTACCTCAACCCGCTCGACCGCGAAGCGCTGCGACGCATCCTCGTAGAGCCGAAGAACTCTATCATAAAGCAGTACACAAAGCTCTTCGAGATGGACGGCATCAAGCTCGAGTTCGCACCCGAGACATACGACTTCATCGTAGACAAGGCTGTGGAGTACAAGCTCGGCGCACGCGGACTGCGCTCTATCGTAGAGTCGATCGTGATGGACGCTATGTTCGAGGCTCCGACCAAGAACATCGACAGCTTCACCGTAACACTGGAGTACGCAAAGGCACAGCTGGAGAAGGCAAATCTCCAGTAGTGGCTTCGAGATACACTTAGACAAATCTTTTTACTATGACTGGGACAATCAACCTCAACGAACAACTGAAACACCACTTCGGGTTCGACTCGTTCAAGGGCGACCAAGAAGCAATAATACGCAATCTGCTTGAAGGCAATGACACATTCGTGCTCATGCCTACAGGCGGAGGCAAGAGCTTGTGCTACCAGCTGCCGTCGCTCATCATGGAAGGCACGGCAATCGTGGTGTCGCCGCTCATCGCACTGATGAAGAACCAAGTGGATGTAGTGAACGGACTCAGCGAGGAAACCGGCGTGGCTCACTATCTGAACTCGTCGCTCAACCGCGCTGCCATCAATCAGGTGTACAAGGATGTGCACGAGGGCCGCACAAAACTGCTTTATGTGGCGCCGGAGTCGCTCAACAAAGAGGACAACCTGGAGTTCTTCCGTTCGTTCAAGATTTCGTTCTACGCCATCGACGAGGCGCACTGTATATCGGAGTGGGGTCACGACTTCCGCCCCGAATACCGCAACATACGCCCTACGATAAACAAGATTGGCGCAGCTCCGGTCATAGCGCTCACGGCTACAGCCACCGACAAGGTGCGCATGGACATAAAGAAGAGTCTGGGCATAGCCGACGCGAAGGAATTCAAGAGCTCGTTCAACCGCGCTAACCTTTATTATGAGGTGAGACAGAAGACGAACGACATCGACAAGCAGATTATTAAATTCATCAAACAACACCCTGGCAAGAGCGGCATCATCTACTGCATCTCGCGCAAGAAGGTGGAGGAACTGGCTGCCGTGCTGAAAGCCAACGACATAAAGGCGGCGGCTTATCACGCCGGCCTCGACTCGGCTACACGCTCGCAGACGCAGGACGACTTCCTCATGGAGCGCATCGACGTCATCGTGGCTACCATAGCCTTCGGCATGGGCATCGACAAACCCGATGTGCGCTTCGTCATACACTACGACATACCGAAGAGTCTTGAGGGATATTATCAGGAAACGGGTCGCGCAGGACGCGACGGCGGCGAGGGTATATGCATAGCATTCTATGCTTACAAAGACTTGCAGAAGCTGGAGAAGTTCATGGAGGGCAAGCCCGTGGCTGAGCAGGACATAGGCAAGCAGCTGCTGCAGGAGACTGCCGCATACGCCGAGACATCGGTGTGCAGACGCAAGGTGCTGCTGCACTACTTCGGCGAGGATTATCCGCACGAGAATTGCGGCAACTGCGACAACTGTCTGCATCCGAAGGTGCAGCGCGACGGCAAGGAGGCGCTGCTGATAGTGCTGAAGGCTATCATCGCCGTGAAGGAGGCGTTCCGACAGGACTATATCGTCGACTTCGTGAAGGGACGCGCAACCGACGACATCGTGAGCCATCACCACGAGCAGCTCGAAGACTTCGGTGCTGGCGAGGACATGCCGGCGAAGATATGGAACCCCGTAATTCGTCAGGGAATGATTGCGGGCTACATTCATAAGGACATAGAGAGCTACGGACTGCTGAAGGTGACGGCGGCGGGCAAGAGCTACGTGAAGAACCCTACGCCATTCACATACGTAGAGGACACCGACTTCTCCGACACAGAGGACGAAGGCGGCGAGGCAACAGCTTCGGCGCTCGACCCTACGCTCTACAACATGCTCGTTGACCTCAGAAAGAAAACGGCACGCAAGCAGAACCTGCCGGCATACGTCATATTCCAGGACGTGTCGCTCGAACAGATGGCTACGATGTACCCCGTGAAGATTGAGGAACTGCGCAACATTCAGGGCATCGGCGTAGGCAAGGCGAACCGCTACGGCAAGCCGTTCTGCGAGCTTATCAGCCAGTACTGCAAGGACAACGAGATAGAACGCCCCGAGGAGTTGTTCGTACGCACCGTGGCGAAGGACTCTATGAAGAAGGTGAAGATAATACAGTATCTCGACCGTCGCATGCCGCTCGACGACATCGCCTCGGCACTCGGACTCGACTTCGAGGACCTTCTCAACGACCTCGATGCCATCGTCTACAGCGGAACAAAACTCAACATCGACTACTTCCTCGAAGACGTGATGGACGAAGACCAGATTGACGATATCTACGAGTACTTCCGCGAATCGGACACCGACGATATCGACACCGCACTCGACGAACTCGGCGACTACGAAGAAAACGAAATACGCCTCGTGCGCATCAAGTTCCTTTCAGAACAAGCCAACTAACACTGTTAGGGGGGTGCTTTCAGGAGGTGCTTTCAGGAGGTGCTTTCAGGGGGTGCTTTTAGGGGGTGCAGTTGTCTCAACTGCACCAAATATATTTGATAGTATTTCAATTCGGTTGGTGCAGTTGAGACAACTGCACCCCCTAACTAACCACACCCCTAACCAACACAACTCCGCTCAAATTCCGTTAATTAGCATTAACGCAGAAAATAAATCGTGTTTAATTTTTCACGTATGGATTTTTATTGCTAAATTTGCACGCAATAAATTTTTTAAGTTATATGTCATCATTTGTTGCTGATAAAATTGTAATGGACGGACTCACATACGATGACGTCCTCCTTATTCCCGCTTATTCAGAGGTACTGCCCAAGACGGTAGAGTTGAAAACCAAGTTCTCGCGTAACATCTGCTTGAATGTGCCCTTTGTCACAGCAGCCATGGACACCGTAACGGAGTCGGCTATGGCTATTGCCATCGCACGCGAAGGCGGCATCGGTGTTATTCACAAGAACATGTCTATCGAAGACCAGGCGCGTCAGGTAGCCATCGTAAAGCGTGCCGAGAACGGCATGATCTACGATCCGGTGACAATTCGCCGTGGCAAGACCGTTAAGGACGCCTTGGATATGATGGCGGAGTATCACATCGGTGGTATACCGGTAGTGGACGAAGAGTGCCATCTCGTAGGCATCGTTACAAACCGCGACCTTCGCTTTGAGCGTCATCTCGACAAACTCATCGACGACGTGATGACACACGAGAACCTCGTGACTACACATATCAAGACCGACCTCGCAGCGGCCGCTGACATCCTCCAGTCGAACAAGATTGAGAAGTTGCCGGTTGTAGACAGCGAGAACCACCTCGTAGGTCTTATCACATACAAGGACATCACCAAGGCTAAGGACAAGCCGATGGCTTGCAAGGACGATAAGGGTCGTCTGCGCGTAGCAGCAGGTGTGGGCGTAACAGTAGACACACTCGACCGCATGAGCGCTCTCGTAGAGGCTGGCGCCGACGCTATCGTTATCGACACCGCTCACGGCCACTCTAAGTACGTTATCGAGAAGCTGCGCGAGGCAAAGGCTTCGTTCCCGAACGTAGACATCGTTGTAGGCAACGTGGCTACCGGCGAGGCTGCAAGAATGCTCGTTGAGAATGGTGCCGACGCCGTTAAGGTAGGCATCGGCCCGGGTTCAATCTGTACAACCCGCGTCGTAGCAGGTGTAGGTGTTCCGCAGCTCTCTGCAGTTTACGACGTTTACTCTGCACTCCAGGGCACTGGCGTTCCATTGATCGCCGACGGCGGTCTGCGCTACTCTGGCGACGTCGTGAAGGCTATCGCAGCAGGCGGCAGCTCAGTGATGATCGGTTCGCTCGTTGCAGGCACAGAGGAGAGCCCCGGCGACACAATCATCTTCAACGGACGTAAGTTCAAGAGCTATCGCGGCATGGGTTCGCTTGAGGCAATGGAGAACGGCTCTAAGGACCGCTACTTCCAGGCTGGCACAAAGGACGTGAAGAAGCTCGTGCCGGAAGGCATCGCCGGACGCGTACCTTACAAGGGAACCGTGCAGGAGGTGATCTACCAGCTCATCGGCGGTCTGCGCTCAGGTATGGGCTACTGCGGTGCTGGCACTATCGAGGCTATGCACAACGCTAAGTTCACACGCATCACAAACGCAGGTGTGCTCGAGAGCCACCCACACGACATCACAATTACAAGTGAGGCTCCGAACTACTCGCGCCCACAGTAATAAATATTGAACACTGAAAGAAAGCCCAACAACCACACGGCTTGAGGTGCGAAAGCATCTCCAGCCGTGTAGTTATTGGGTTTTCAAGCCAATTCAAATATACAAGAAACGTGGGGAGAAAGCCCCAATAAACAAACACCAAAAGAAAAAATGAAGGTAAAATCATTGTTGGTAGCACTGCTCGTGGCAGCAACCACAGCATCGGCACAGACAGCCGACCCAACTATCATGACTATAAACGGAAAGGCTGTGCCGCGCTCGGAGTTCGAATACTCGTACAACAAAAACAACTCTGAAACCGTTGTCGACAAGAAGAGCGTGGACGAATATATCGACCTGTTTGTGAACTACAAACTGAAGGTGATGGCAGCTGAAGAGGCTGGCATCGACACCACAAAGGCTTTCCGCGACGAGTTCCGCATGTACCGCGACCAGCAGATACGCCCTTCTTTCATCAACGACAACGACGTAGAGCGCGAGGCACGCACCATCTACGAAGACACACGCAAACGCATCGACGGGAACGGCGGACTGGTTCGCCCGCGCCACATACTCGTCTCACTGAAGCAGAACGCAACAAAGGCACAGAGCGACTCAGCACTCGTACGTGCCGACTCAATATACAACGCACTCATCAAGGGTGCCGATTTCGCTGAGCTTGCACAGCGCTGCTCAGACGACAAGGGTTCGGCACGCCGCGGCGGCGACCTCTCTTGGGTGCAGCGCGGATATATGGTGAAGGAGTTTGAGGACGCCATCTTCGCAATGAAGCCGGGCGAGATATCAAAGCCGATCCTCTCACCGTTCGGCTATCACATCATTAAGGTCGAAGCAAAGCAGAACTTCTTCCCCTACGATACGGTTCGCGCCGACATCCACCGCTTCATAGAAAGCCGCGGACTGCGCGAGCGAATCATCTCGCAGAACATCGACTCTATAGCAAAGCACTCCGTTCCGCAGTGCACACCGGAGGACATACTCAACCGTCGCGCCGACGAGATGGCGGCTGCCGACCCGGCTCTGAAGAACCTCATCCGCGAGTATCACGACGGACTGTTGCTCTACGAAATCTCTAACCGCACGGTGTGGGACAAGGCAGCGAAGGACGAGAAGGGTCTCGCAGCTTACTTCAAGAAGAATCGCAAGCGCTACAAGTGGGAACAGCCGCGCTTCAAGGGCATCGCCTACTGGGTGAAGCAGGATGGCGACGTAGAGGCTGTGAAGAAGTCGCTGAAGAACATTCCGTTCGAAAAATGGGCTGAGCGTCTGCGCAAGGAGTTCAACGACTCTACAATACGCATCAAGGTCGTAAAGGGCATCTTCCGCGAGGGCGACAACGCGCTCATTGACAAGGTGGTGTTTGCTAAGGACACTACTGTGGCTGACGTGAAAGACTTCCCCATCTCGGCTACATACGGCGAGAAGCTGAAGGCTCCGAAGACATACAACGACGTGCGCGAACTGGTTGTTGCCGACTATCAGGAGCAGCTCGAGAAGGCGTGGATTGAAGCTCTGCGCAAGCGCTACACGGTCGTAGTGAACAAGGATGTGCTCAGCACCGTTAACAAGCACTAATCGTCGGAGGGTGCTGGCGCGCCCTCTACACACTATACATATTATAATATATACATATACATGAGAAAACAACGCAACATTATAATGGCGACTTTCGCCGCTGCGGCTCTGCTTGTGGGCATCGGTGCGAACGCAGGCAGCTATGCCGGTTCGGACACAGAGCTTAAGCAGGACACGCTCAAGACCGAGGAGCGCGTGCCAGAGCACAGCATCGTAGACGAAGTGATATGGGTGGTAGGCGACCAGCCCATCCTCAAATCGGACGTGGAAATGATGAAACTCCAGGGCGAGATGGAGGGTATGACATGGAACGGCGACCCCGACTATATCATTCCTGAGCAGATTGCTGTGCAGAAGCTGTTCCTCCATCAGGCTGAAATCGACTCAATCAACGTTACTGAGGCTGAGATTTCGCAGAACATAGAGATGCAGATAAACCGCTGGATACAGCAGGCTGGTTCTAAGGAGAAGCTGGAGGAATACAAGAAGATGACTGTTACGCAGATGCGCCAGCAGCTGCACGACGACTTCCGCAACAACCAGCTCATACAGCAGATGCGCGAGAAACTCGTGAGCGACATCGCCGTTACGCCGGCTGACGTACGCAAATACTTCAACAACTTGCCAGAGGACAGCATTCCGCTCGTTCCAACTCAGGTAGAGGTGGAGATAATCACAAAGCAGCCGAAGATTTCGCAGGAGGAAATCAACCACGTGAAGAACGAGCTGCGCGAATATACCGACCGCATCACAAGCGGCGAGACTTCTTTCGGAACGCTCGCACGCCTCTACTCCGAAGACCCAGGCTCTGCACGTCAGGGCGGCGAGATGGACTACGTTGGTCGCGGTATGCTTGACCCAGCCTTCGCTGCGGTTGCGTTCAACCTCACCGACCCGAAGCGCGTGTCGAAGATTGTTGAGTCGGAGTATGGTTTCCACATCATACAGCTTATCGACAAGCGCGGCGACAAGATCAAGGTGCGCCACATCCTGCGCATCCCACGTGTATCGCCAGAGGCTACCGACTCGATGCGCGTGAAGCTCGACTCGCTCGCTACCGACATACGCGCCAACAAGCTCGCGTTCGAGGAGGCTGCTACATACATGTCTGACGACAAAGACACACGCAACAACCACGGTCTCATGTCGTTCAACAGTGAGGATGGCCGCACATCGAAGTTCCAGATGAAGGACCTGCCGACGGAAGTGGCTCGCAAAGTGGAGAACATGGAGGTCGGCGACGTGTCTGACGCGTTCACAATGGTGAACGAGAAGGGCAAGAACGTTGTGGCTATCGTGAAGCTGAAGAACCGCATACCGGCTCACCGCGCTACTATCAACGAAGACTTCCAGGTGCTGAAGAACGTAGTGCTTCAGAAGCAGCGCGCCGAGTTCCTGCACAATTGGGTGGTGAAGAAGATAAAGACCACCTATGTGCGTATGCAGGACCGCTACAAGAACTATAAGTACGAGTACGAAGGCTGGGTTAAATAAGGCTCTCAGGAAGGCTTAAGAACGCCTAAAAGGCTTAGAAAGGCTTAGAATAATAATGAAGAAAAGACAATCCCCAATAACGAACAACTGGCATAGAACCGCTCTCGCAGCAGTTCTATGCCTTTTTGGCTTCTGCCTGATATGGGCTTCTGCGGCGCCGAAGGGCAAGAGGAAGCGACCGAAGACCGACGAACGCGTGTATCTCGTCCACTCCGACGAGCTCGCCTACGACATGTACGGCGCGGTGCCCGACGCACAGATTCTGCGTGGAAAGGTACACTTCACGCATGCCGGATCACAGCTGTGGTGCGACAGCGCCTACTTCTTCCAGGAGGCAAACTCGGTAAAGGCGTTCGGACACGTGCACTTCAAGCAGGGCGATACGCTCTCACTCAAGTGCGATTATGCCGACTATATAGGTGCGGAGCAGATGATGCACGCACGCCGCAACGTGGTGCTTAAGCATCGCACGCAGACGCTCTACACAGACTCGCTCGACTACGACCGTCTGTACGACAACGCCTATTTCTTCGAGGGCGGCAAACTCATCGACGGCAAGGACGAGCTGGTGAGCGACTGGGGCGAGTACAACACCGCGACACGCAAGGCGGCGTTCTTCTACGACGTACACATGCGCAGCGGCGAGAACATCATCAACACCGACTCACTCCACTACGACACACGCACCCGCATCGCTCACGTTACGGGTCCGTCTACAATCAAGTCGAAGAGCACCGTCATCAACACTACCGACGCCTACACCAACAGCAAGACGAATATGTCGCAACTGTTCGGACGCTCTACCATCGTGGATGGCAAGAAAACAATCACCGGCGACTCGCTCTTCCACAACGACAAGCTGAAGCAGAACGAAGGATTCGGCAACGTGATATACACCGACACGGAGAACAAGAACGAACTGCGCTGCGACCATCTGTTCTACAACGAGACGACGGGCTACGGCTACGCTACGAAGCGCGCGCTGATGCTCGACTACTCGCAGAAGGACACACTCTACGTGCATGCCGACTCGCTGAAGCTCTACACGTTCAACATCAAGACCGACTCGGTTTACCGCAAAGTGCACGCCTTCAACCATGTGCGTGCCTACCGCGACGACGTGCAGGCTGTGTGCGACTCGCTCGTGTTCAGCTCGCAAGACTCGTGCATGACGATGTACCGCGACCCGATAGTGTGGAACCTCGGCAGACAGCTGCTGGGCGAGGTGATACATGTATACATGAACGACTCGACGGTGCGCAAGGCTGAGATTGTGGGGCAGGCGCTGTCTGTGGAGAAGTGCGACGAGAAGAACCACTTCAACCAGATTTCATCGAAACGCATGGACGCGTTCTTCACCGACGGAGCAATACGACGCGCCGAGGCAACGGGCAACGTGAAGTCGCTCTACTACAACGCCAACCAGAAGGACTCCGTGCTCTCAGAGCTCAACTATATGGAGACCGACACGCTACGCATGTACATGTCGGCTGAACGCAAGTTGCAGAAGATATGGGCGTCGAAGGCTGTAGGAACGATGTATCCTATCACGCAGATTCCACCAGAGAAGTACAAGCTGCCGGAGTTCGCATGGTTCGAGGAAATAAGACCGAAGGACAAGTACGATGTGTTCAACTGGCGAGGCAAGGCGGCTGGCACAGAACTGAAGGAGATGCTGCGAATAGAGGCGCCGCTGCAGAGGTTAGAATAACTATTATCTGCTCGGCTTTGCTGCATAATAAGACTTGTTTGCTGCTCGGCTTTACAACAAAATAAGACTTGTTTGCTGCTGCGGAGGCCAGAGACCTCCGCTACGGCAAACGTCAAAGCCGAAATGACATATCTCAACACCTCAACACCACAACACCTCACCATTCAACATCTCAACACCACAACATCTCACAACACCTCACCATCTCAACACCACAACATCTCAACATTCACAACACCACAACATTCAACATTCACAATGTACTTCTTCAACCGCCGCCCCCGCGGCTTCCACCATACATTCCGCTTCAGCAACGAGCAACGCGACCTTCTCAACAATCTGCGCCGTGGCGTACCGCCCGAAGAACTCGCAGAGCGTTCGATAAGAGAAGCCGAACCGCCGTCGCGTCGCCGTCAGAACGGACAAGTGCGGCTGCTGGGACTGCTTGTGATGATAGGTTTCCTGCTCTTAGCCATCATACTACTGATAGCGATGTAGCCGAGCCACATATATTAAAAGACACACCCTAAGAGAACAACTAACGACATGAACGATATTATACAACTTCTGCCCGATTCAGTGGCAAACCAGATAGCCGCAGGCGAGGTGATACAGCGCCCCGCAAGCGTGATAAAGGAGCTGGTGGAAAACTCCATCGACGCCGGCGCCACGCTCATCAACGTTGTATGCGTCGACTCCGGCCGCACGTCGATACAAGTGACCGACAACGGCAAGGGCATGTCGGAGACCGACGCACGCCTGTCGTTCGAACGTCACGCCACGTCGAAGATACGCCAAGCCGACGACCTCTTCAATCTGCACACGATGGGCTTCCGCGGCGAGGCGCTCGCGTCTATCGCCGCCGTAGCTCAAGTGGAACTGCGCACGCGACGACCAGACGACGACCTCGGCACGGCACTCACCATCGCCGGTTCGCGCTTCGTGTCACAAGAACCCGTGCAGTGCCCCGTAGGTTGCAACTTCACCATCAGCAACCTCTTCTACAACGTCCCCGTACGCCGCAAGTTCCTCAAGTCTAACACCACCGAACTCAACAATATCGTCACCGCATTCGAACGCATCGCACTCGTCTACCCCGACGTTGCCTTCACGCTCTACAACAACCAGACCGAGCTTTACAACCTGAAGGCAGGCGGATTGCGCCAGCGCATCGTCGACGTGATCGGAAAGAAGATAAACCAGCACCTGCTGCCGATAGACATCGACACCACGATGTGCAAGATAAGCGGATTCGTAGGCAAGCCCGAGTCGGCAAGAAAGAAGGGCGCACGCCAGTTCTTCTTCGTCAACGGACGCTACATGAAGCACCCCTACTTCCACAAAGCCATCATGACCGCCTACGAACGACTCGTACCCGAAGGCGAACAGATACCTTATTTCATATACTTCACAGTCAACCCGACGGACATCGACGTGAATATCCACCCCACGAAGACCGAGATTAAGTTCGAGAACGAGCAGACGGTGTGGCAGATTCTCACAGCAGCCGTGCGCGACGCCGTGGGTATGTTCAACGATGTGACGGCGATAGAGTTCGACACCGAAGGACAGCCCGACATTCCGGCACTCGGTGCAATGCCGCAGGCAGACATCAGCGCACCGAAAGTACAATACAACCCTGCGTACAACCCGTTCAACGAGCCGTCTGCGCAGCGCTCTTCCGCAGCACCCGACAATTGGGAGCAGCTCTACGAAGGCCTCAGCTCGGCACACTCGCGCCAGCAGTCAGCGCCGTCGCTCTTCGGCAACGATACGGGTGGCGTAATACAGTCGCGTTCTAACGTCGCAAACAAACCATTCGCCGACAACGGCATCGTTCTCTCGAAAGGTTTTTCAAAGCCGGACGGCTCCAGCTCGCAATCAGCAGGATTCGATGCCGATTCGCTTGATTTCAACGCAGACGCGAATACACAACCGGGTGGCACAGACGTGCAGTCGGCAGGATTCAACGCACTATCAGCAGACACAGACATGCTGTCAGCCTCAACCGAGCCGTCGCCGCTCGAAGAGAAGTCGCCCACTCACTATCAGTACAAGGGTCGCTACATCATGACATCCGTAAAGTCGGGTCTGATGATTATCGACCAGTACCGTGCCCACACTCGCATTCTCTACGAAGGCTACATCGAGCAGATGCAGAAGCGCCGTCCAAGTTTGCAGAAACCGCTCTTCCCCGACACCATTCACTTCTCGGCGTCTGACAAGGTTGTAGTGGAGGCAGTGATGCCCGAGCTGCAGAACATCGGCTTCGAACTCACTCCGAACGAAGAAGGCGACTACACGATAACGGCTGTGCCGAGCGGACTCGACGGACTCGACTACGTGGCTCTTGTGCAGGACCTCGTGGCGTCGGCTCGCGAAAAGACCACATCCGCCATCGACGACATCAACCACTCCATCGCTCTCGAACTGGCACGCAACGCAGCCGTCACATACGGTCAGGTGCTCACCAACGCAGAGATGGAAAATATCGTCAATAGCCTATTCGCTTGCTCCAATTTTAGCTACACTCCAGACGGCAAAAAGATACTCACAATGCTACGCCAGACCGACTTGGAACAGCTTTTCGGAGTATAATGCATACATAAATCAATAAAAATTAAGGTATTAGAACGTTTTTTTCAAAAAAAACAGTATTACTAATTGTTTTTTTATTAACTTTGCACAACTAATATAGGCAAAAAGTACTTACAATTACAACGAATATTAATTGATTGTTAAATATAAAAGCTATGAAAAAGTTATTAATTGCTTTGGCAATGTGTGGCTTATCAATGGGTGCAATGGCTCAGGAGACAACTGCTGATCCTACACTCAAGCACAGCGTTGCTACAAATTCATTCTGGAGTAATTGGTTTATTCAGGCTGGTGCAGACTGGAACGCATTCTATTCAAACCAGGAGCATGGTCAGGGCCTCGACCGCAGCCCGTTCAAGAAGTTCCGTGCAACTCCGGGCTTCTCAGTTGCTGTAGGTAAGTGGTTCACACCGGGTCTTGGTCTTCGCACTAAGTTCTCTGGCGTTTGGGGCCGCACAGTAATCGACGAGCACAAGCACGACAACAACCACTGGACACTCAACGAGAACGTTCTCTTCAACCTTAGCAACATGATCTATGGTTACAACGAGACACGCGTTTGGAACTTCGTTCCTTTCGTAGGTGCAGGTATCAGCCGTACATGCGACTACAACCGCTACGCAATGAACCTCTCTGCAGGTATCCTCAATACATTCCGCCTGAGCAAGCACGTAGGTCTCTACTTCGAGCTTGGCTGGAACTGGGCTGAGCCTGACTTCGACGGCAACGTAAACGGCGATCCGAACTTAAACAGCCGCGTATGGGATTCACACGACAACAAGCTCTACGCAGAGCTCGGTCTTCAGTTCAACCTCGGCAAGTCTACATGGAACAAGACTCCGGACGTAGACGCTATCAAGGCACTCTCTCAGTCACAGATCGACGCACTCAACGCACAGCTCAACGATGCTAACGCTGAGAACGCACGTCTGAAGAGCCTCCTCGCTGCAAAGAAGGATGAGCAGAATGCTAACGACGTTAAGGCTTACTACAACGCTCCGATGTCTGTATTCTTCAACCTCAACAAGTACAACATCGCTTCTCGCAAGGATCTCGTAAATGTTAAGAACCTCGCTGAGTACGCTAAGGAGAACAACTCTAACCTCGTAGTTACTGGCTATGCTGACAGCGCTACTGGTTCTGCTCCTTACAACCAGAAGCTTTCTGAGCGTCGTGCTGAGACAGTTGCTAACGAGCTCGTTAAGATGGGTGTTAGCCGCGACCAGATCACAACAGAGGGCAAGGGTGGTGTTAACGACCTCTCACCGGTTTCTTACAACCGCCGCGCTACTGTTAAGCTCGCTGACTAATCAGACGGCTTAAGAAGCAACAGATTCTATGCTACGAAGCAGAGAATTGATTGCAAAATAAAGCAATGACTTAATTGCAAGATATAGGGCATTCCCGAAAGGGAGTGCCCTTTTTTCGTATATCTGTGTGGGTAAGTTTTAACGTACACCGATATTTTTTAAAGACAATCAATTAATATATCAGAAAAGATGTGTAAATTTGCCTTATATTACTTTAATAGGTTGAAAACTATACATAAAAGGTTGAAAACTATACAACAGAAGATATAGATGAAATATTTGAAAACTATTGGTAAGGTGCTCGCTGCTGTGGCTGAGCCGCTGCGCCGCAATTGTGCGTTCGCCGTGTTCATGTATATGCTCGGCTGCATAACGGCGTGGGCAACGCTGCCCGACGCACGCGGAGCACACCTCTACGACAACCTCTACCTCGAACTGTTCCTCGACGTGTACGTGCTCACGCTGATTCTCACCGTGCTGCCACACAAGGTGATGATATGGGTGCGCGGCTTCTTCTATTTCGCACTCTACGCCACGGCAGTGGTTGACGTCTACTGCTTCGTGAAGTTCCAGTCGACGCTCACGCCTACCATGCTGCAGCTTGTAGGCGAGACCGACTCGCGCGAGTCGGGCGAGTTCCTGCGCTCATGCGTGTCGCCGGATGTATTGCTGAGCAATGTGGGATGGGTGTTGCTGCTCATGTTCGTGCATATCATCAGCGCACTGCAACTGCGCTTTCCCCACTTCATTCCACGCCGCTGGCGCGAACTAATCAAGTCGATATGGCTGCGCACCTGCGAACTGCTGCGCCGTGCACGCCCCGTGATAGGTACCGCCGTGCTTGCGCTACTCGTATGGTCGGTTTGCGCGAGTGCGCATAACAAGGTTGCCACGCACAAACTGATGTCGGGCACCACAATCGGCGAAGTTGAGCACACCCTCACCGAGAAAGACCACGCCGTGCTCTACCAACCGATATACCGACTCGTGTTCAGCATATACGCCAACACGCTCACGGCGAAGCAGATCGACCGACTTGTACGCACGGCAAGCAAAGTGCAGGTAGACTCCTGCTCGTTCCGCTCGCCTAACATCGTGCTCATCATAGGCGAGAGCTACAACCGCCACCACTCTTCGCAGTACGGCTACACGATGCCCACCACACCGCGTCAGCAGAAGCTCGAGCGTCAGGGCCGACTGGTGAAGTACACCGACGTAGTGTCACCGTGGAACCTCACGAGCTTCGTCTTCAAGCTGCTCTTCTCGATGTACAGCGTGGGCGACAAGGGCGAATGGTGCGACTATCCGCTCTTCCCCGAACTGTTCCGCAAGGCGGGCTACCACGTAACGTTCATCACCAACCAGTTCCTGCCGAAGGCTAAGGAGGCGGTGTACGACTTCAGTGGCGGCTTCTTCCTGAACAACCCGAAGCTGAGCGCGGCGCAGTTCGACACGCGCAACACGCAGCTGCACCGCTACGACGAGGACCTGCTGAAAGACTACGACGAGTTGCAGGGACAGAACACCGACCACAACCTCATAATATTCCATCTGCTGGGCCAGCACGTGCAGTATCGCCAGCGTTCGCCGAAGGAGCGCAAGCTCTTCCGCGGCGACGACTATAAGGAAATGAAGCCCAATCTGAACGCCCGCGAGCGTCAGACGCTTGCCGACTACGACAACGCTATTCTGTACAACGACTCGGTGGTGACAGAGATAGTGAAAAAGTTCGAGAACGAGGACGCTATAGTTATCTACGTGCCCGATCATGGCGAGGAGTGCTACGAGGGCGACATGCACTTCTTCTGCCGAATGCACTCGGCGAAGATAGATGCTCGACTGGCGCACGCCGAGTTCGACATTCCGATGTGGATATGGTGCTCGCGCAAGTATATAAAGAAGCGTCCTGAGGTATTCCGCCAGGTGGTGAACGCACGCAACCGACGCTTCATGACCGACGCTCTTGCGCACATGCTGCTCTATCTCGGTGGTATCCACGCCCGCGACTACAACGAACAGCTCAACCTGCTGTCGCCCGAGTACAACGAGAACCGCCCGAGAATACTAAAGAAAACTACGGATTACGACAAACTTTGAATTGAAGAATAAATAATGCTTACCCGCACAGAATGTTCCGCCATGCGCGGACTCGCCATAATAGGCATCTTCCTGCATAACTACTGTCACTGGCTCGGTTTCGCCGTAAAGGAAAACGAGTACACCTTCACCATGTCGAAGGCAAGCGATCTGATGCAGGCGCTCGCACACCCCGACCTCAACCTGCCCATCCACCTCGTGTCGTTCTTCGGCCATTACGGTGTGCCGGTGTTCCTCTTCCTCTCCGCCTACGGACTCGTCATGAAGTACGAAAAGCGCGGCGCACTCTCGCCGAAGCAGACCAACGTGGTGCCGTTCCTGAAGCATCACTACGTTAAGCTGTTCAAGATGATGATAGTGGGCTTCGTGGCGTTCACGATGGTTGACGCCATCACGCCCGGATCGCACAAGTATCACGTCATGGACATACTCGGACAGATGTTCATGTTCAACAACATGATGCCCGACCCCGACCATGTGATATGGCCCGGCCCCTACTGGTTCTTCGGACTGATGATGCAGCTCTATATAGTCTACCGCCTGCTGCTTTGGCGCAAGGGCGACGTCTACGCCCTACTGCTCATTGCGGTGTGCTGGGCTATGCAGGCGTTCTGCGACCCAGAGGGCGACACGCTCAACCGCGTACGCTACAACTTCATGGGCGGCGTGCTGCCGTTCTGCGCCGGACTGCTCTATGCTCGCCACGGCAAAAAACTGACACACGGCGTACGCATGACGCTCATGGTGATATCCGTCGTAGCAGTGTTCTTCTTCAGCTTCAACTTCCAGACATGGCTGTGGGCGCCGCTCTTCGTGTGCACCGCCTCAATCGGCATCGTAAAGCTACTGCCGAAAACCGTGAACGAGTGGATAGCGTGGGTAGGCACCATCTCTGCCGCACTTTTCGTGCTGCATCCGCTCACAAGAAAAATATTCATACCAATCTCTCGCCACGGCGATGTGTACACGGGTCTGCTGCTGTACATCGTGGCGTCGATAGCATTGGCATGGTTCTACCATAATTTCAAGCTACGCAATGAAGATACCAAGCATTGAGTTAGGAAACATATCGCGATTCCGCGCCGAACAGATGGGAGCCGCAATGCTCTTCGTCATTCTGTTCCATGTGGCGCTCGACCGCGGCGACCCGTTCTACGGACTGCGCCGCTGCGGCAACGTGGGGGTCGACATCTTCCTCTTCCTTAGTGGTGTGGGCCTGTGGTTCGCATGGACAAAGACGCCGTCGGTGAGCCATTTCTATCGCCGCCGACTCATCCGCATCCTGCCTACATGGCTCATCTGCTCCACGGCGTTCTACCTGCGCGACTATCTCGGAGCGCGCCGTTTCTCGAAGGACATCATCGACCTCATCGGCGACATCACCATCAACTGGGACTTCTGGCTGCACGACGAGCTAACGTTCTGGTACGTGCCTGCCATCATGGCGCTCTACCTCGTTGCGCCGTGGTATATGCGCCTCATCGAGCGCTACCCTACCTATCGTTGGCTGCCGATGCTGATGGTGGTGTGGTGCGTGATGGTGCAGTGGGTGCTGCCGATACATGCCGCCGTGGGTCATCTGGAGATATTCTGGAGTCGCGTGCCTATCTTCTTCATCGGCATCAACATGGGCGAGATGGTTCGCTCGCGCAAGCAGTTGCCGCCCGATGCGGTGTGGCTGTTGCTCGTTACGTTCCTCATGACGTTCGGCACGTGCCTATATCTTGAGCAGGTGCGCCACGGACACTTCCCGCTCT
This sequence comes from Leyella stercorea, assembly GCF_019052365.1. Classification (GTDB taxonomy): domain Bacteria; phylum Bacteroidota; class Bacteroidia; order Bacteroidales; family Bacteroidaceae; genus Prevotella. Next base: position 24,882 of record NZ_JAHQUY010000005.1, on the reverse strand, counting down.
TCGTTGAGCGAATGCTCTACATACCGTTCACGGTGTGCTCCATACTGGTGATGAACCGCATCTTCCGCCGCACGCCCGAGTGGGTGAACCGCGCGTTCCGTCTTGTCGGAATGCTTAGTCTGGAGGCTTACCTCATACACATCCACTTCGTGCTCGTATACATACAGCCGATGGGCTTGGGCTATTGGGGAACGTTCGCCGCCACCGTTGCCATCACGCTGCCCGTAGCGTGGGTGCTGCATCAGGCAACGAGCTTCGCGCTGAATATCTTCAGCAAAAAGTAATGTCACCACCTCAACCCCTCACCACCTCAACAACATTTCTCACCATCTCAACACCTCAACCCCTCAACAACATTTCTCACCATCTCAACACCTCAACACATTATGATAAAGAATATTCTGCGCCTTACGCGCCCCAAGCAGTGGATAAAGAACTTCTTCGTCTTCATCCCGATGTTTTTCGGTGGCGAGCTCTTCGACCTCCACTCGATAGAACTCGTGACGCTCACATTCTTCGCCTACAGTTTCGTGGCGTCGTCCATTTACTGCTACAACGACATCGTGGACGTAGACGCCGACCGCAACCATCCTGTGAAGTGTCAGCGCCCGATAGCCTCAGGCGCGCTGTCCATACGCATGGGCTACACGCTTATGATAGTGATGTTCGTGCTCGGCATCGGCGTGGCGCTGACGCTGCCGCCCGAAGTGATGAGCAACGTTATGGCTGTCATCGTGTTCTACTACGTGCTCAACCTCGCCTACTGCTCTAAGCTGAAGCAGTATGCCATACTCGACGTGTGCATCGTGGCGTTCGGCTTCGTGCTACGCATCCTCGCCGGAGGCTTCGCCTGCGAGCTGCCGCTGAGCAACTGGATAGTCATCATGACCTTCCTGCTCACGCTCTTCATGTCGTTCGCCAAGCGCCGCGACGACGTGCTGCGCATGAACGAGACGGGCGAGGCGCCGCGCAAGAACACCGTGCGCTACAACCTCACGTTCATCAACCAAGCCATCACCATCACCGCCTCCGTCACACTCGTCTGCTACATCATGTACTGCGTCTCGCCGGAGGTTGTGGAGCGTTTCCAGACGCCTTACCTCTACCTCACGTTCGTCTTCGTGCTCATCGGTCTGCTGCGCTACATACAGATTGCGGTGGTCGACCAGAAGAGCGGCGACCCTACAAAGATCATCCTGCGCGACCACTTCTCGCAGATTGTCGTGGTGGCGTGGCTGCTCACGTTCCTGCTCATGATATACGTTATATAATATGAAACGACTCTACGTATTCGACTTCGACGGCACGCTGACGACGGCGGACACGCTGTTAGTGTTCATACGCTACGCCTGCGGCACGTGGCGGTTCGTCTGGGGATTCCTCGTGCACAGTCCGCTGCTGGTGCTGATGAAACTAAAGCTCTACCCCAACTACCGCGCCAAGCAGCGCATCTTCGCGTGGTTCTTCCGCGGCATGGAGGCTGAAACATTCGACGCACTGTGCCGCCGCTTCGCCGACGACAACGCCTGCCTGATAAGACCGAAGGCGAAGGCGCTGCTCTCGAAGCTCTTCGCCCAGGGCGAGAACGTGTGTGTGGTGAGCGCAAGCATCGACAACTGGGTGCGCCCGTTCTTTACGGAGATGGCGCGCGCGAGCCGGTCGGCGTTCTGTGTGCTCGGCACGCAGGTGGAGACTGACAAAGACGGACGCCTCACGGGGCGCTTCCTCTCCAACAACTGCTACGGAGCGGAGAAGGTGGAGCGACTCTGCAAGCAGCTGCCCGAACTCACGACGCACCGCTGCGACTACCACATCGAGGCGTTCGGCGACAGCAGGGGCGACCGCGAACTGCTCGCCTTCGCAGATAAAGCCCATTACAAGCCGTTCAGATAGAACGCTTTTTTTTGACTTTTTCGGCGGACGGCGAACGGAATCCGATTGGACGGCGGACGGAATCTGATCGGGCGGCGAACGCAATCCGATCGGACGGCGGACGGAATCCGATTGGACGGCGAACGGAATCTGATCGGACGGCGGACGGAGAACGATGACAAATACACAGTGTGTGTGCATCAAAACTATAGAAATGCGATTTATCCGTAGCGGAGGTCTCCGGCCTCCGCAGCACCAAGTTTGTAGAGTAAAAACCGTAAATGCTCATAACACATGAAATCATTATAATATATAGTTCGTGTGCGCAGAGAATCTGTTAACACCCATCCATATAAAAAAAAGAAAGATATGATAGACAGACAAAAACTTGGCGAAGTGATACGCTTTGGCATAGTGGGCGTGCTGGCAACGGCGTTGCAGTACGCCATCTACTGGCTGCTCATCAGCTGGCTCAACCCGAGCGTGGCGATGACCATCGGCTACGCCATCAGCTTCGTCTTCAACTTCGTGGCGTCCACGCGCTACACGTTCCGCGTGAAGGCGTCGGCTAAGCGCGGCGCAGGCTTCGCCTTCTCGCACGCCGTAAACTATGTGCTGCAGATGCTCACGCTTAATCTGTTCCTTTGGATAGGCGTGCCGAAGCAGTGGGCGCCGATTCCGATGTTCTGTATCTGCGTGCCCGTGAACTTCGTGCTCGTGAGATTCTTTTTAAAAAGCCCCTCCCAACCCTCCCCGTCGGGGAGGGCTTAGTTAGCAAAAGTTTACGCAAAGGCTTAAAGAGGCTTAGAAAGGCTTAGAAAGGCTTAAAAGAAAAGAAAGAAAACAGAAACAACAAACAATATGAATAGCGACTCCCTCCTCAGTGCGTTCCGCCTCTTCCGCGTGAAGCGCGAAGAACGCCCGTTGGCGACGGTGATGCTCTTGGTGTTCCTTGCCCTCGACGCCCTCGTCATCTGCAAGTACTACGACGTGTTCACACCGCAGAACGCCCACTACTGGCATCTGTTCATCTCGAAGTTCCACATCTCGGGTTTCGACCCCATCACGTACAGCGTGGTGAGCAACTGGACGGCGGGCTACAACGTCTACCGCCATCCGCTGCTGGCGTTCTTCATGTACGTGCCCTACCTCATCAACCAAGGACTGATGTGGCTCACGGGCATCAACTGCGCCATCTTCATCGTGTCGGCGATACTGCTGTTCGCGGCGTTCTACTCGATGATATTCCTCTACCGCATCTGCCGCGAGGTGGTGGGCGTGAGCCGCACCGACTCTACGCTGGCTACCGTCTTCTACTTCGGCTTCGCGTTCGTGATGCTCTCTACGATGGTGCCCGACCACTTCGTCATCTCGATGATGCTTCTGCTGCTGGCACTCTACGTGTCGGGCAAGCTGATACTGAAGAAGCAGCGGCTGAGCGGATGGCAGGCGGCGCTCTACTTCTTCGTGACGGCGGGCACATCGCTGAACAACGGACTGAAGATTTATCTCTCCGACCTCTTCGTGAACGGATGGCGCATCTTCCGACCGAAGTTCCTCTTCGGTTGCATTCTGCTGCCGGCGGCGCTCACATGGGGCGTGGCACGCTTGAGCTACGACTACATCGTCTGGCCGCGCGACGTGACGGCAAAAGCTGCACGCGAGAAGGCGAAAGCCGCGAAGGAGGCTAAGCGGAAGGCAGAGCAGGCTGAGCAGGCGCACCGCGACTCGATAGCGTTCGCTGCGTTCACCACCACACAGCAAGACTCTGCGCTGGCTGCCAAGGCTGAGCGCGACTCTGTAAACAAGGCGAAGGTGGCTGCGGCGAAGAAGAAAAAGCGCGTGCGCAAGAACGGCAAGCCGATAGCCAACGGCGAGTTCATCAGCTGGACCGACGTTACGACCTCGCGCTCAGAGTCGATAGTGGAAAATCTCTTCGGCGAGTCTATTCAGCTGCACCAGGACTATCTGTTGGGCGACGTGCTGAAGTCGCGCCCGATGATGGTACACTACCGCTATGCGTTCAACTATATCGTTGAGGGCATCATCGCTCTGCTCTTCGTGCTCGGCATCTGGGCAGGCAGACGGTCGCGCTTCTTCTGGCTCGCCATGTCTTATTTCGCTCTGGATATGGTGCTGCACGTGGGTCTGGGCTTCGGCATCAACGAGGTGTACATCATGTCAGCCCACTGGATATACATCATACCGATAGCCGTGGCGTTCCTGCTGAAGGCTACCGAGAAGCGCCGCAAGGCTCTCGCGCTGAAAGGGCTGATAGCCGCGCTGGCGGCATATCTGTGGATATGGAACGTGGCGCTCATCGTGCAGTATCTCTTCTTCTGACAACATATAGGAAAACATAACATGAAAATACTTCGCAAAGAGGAACGCCCCGTAGCCATAGTGGCGCTGATAGTGTTCGCCGCGCTCAACGCGCTGCTCATCGCCAATCATTGGCAGTCGTTCACACGTGGTGCGCACGTGGGCTTCTGGTCGGTGTTCTACAACCACCTGAACATGTCGGGCTACGACATCTTCTCGCTGATATTCATCTCCTGCATGCGTCTCCACTGGAACGCCCTACGCCACCCACTGTTCGTGGCGCTGCTGCTGCCGCTGTTCTGGCTGAACCATCAGATAATGCCGCCCACGGAGTTCAACGCCGCTGTGTTGCTCATGGGCGCGCTGCTCGTGGCTACCGACGTGTGGGGGGTTGTGCTCATGCACCGCTTGCTGCGCGACGTGGTGGAGGTGAACCGCATGGACGCGGCTTTCCTCACGGCTATGTTCTACGGCTTTGCGCATGTGATGATAGCCACGATGGTGCCCGACCACTTCGCGCTCTCGCTGCCGCTGCTGCTGCTCACGCTGCTCATAGCCGGACGCCGGCTGAAGGAGGGCAAGCCGATGAAGCTGTGGCAGAGCGCCCTGCTCTTCTTCCTCACGGCGGGCATGACGCTCACCAACGGCGTGAAGGTGGCGCTGGCGGCTTGGTTCGTAAACGGCAGAAAGGTGTTCTCGTGGCGCAGCATACTCTCGTTCGTGGTGCCGACGCTGCTGCTCGGCGCGGTTTATCTGTGGCAAAAGGAAGCCATCATTGCGCCGCAGGAGAGGAATATTAAGCGCATCGAGGCGGCGGTGGCAAAGAAAGACCCGGCGCGCATCGCGAAACTGAAAGAGCACGACGACTTCGTGAAGCAACAGAACGGCGAAGCGCTCACAAAGAGCGTGCCGCTGCTCGAATGGAGCGATATGACAACCAGCCGCTGGCAGTCGGCAGTGGACAATCTGTTCGGCGAGTCGCTGCAGCTCCACCGCGACTATCTGCTTGAGGACGTGCAGCAGACGCGCCCCGTGTTCGTAGAGTATCGCTCGGCGGTCAACTATATCGTAGAGGCTCTCGTCGTACTGCTTCTTGTTGCTGGCACATGGATAGCACGCCGCGAGAAGTTCTTCCTCATGGTGCTCGCGTGGTTCGCATTCGACATGCTCATGCACATGGGCTTCGGTTTCGGCCTCAACGAGGTGTACATCATGACGGCTCACTGGGCGTTCATCATCCCTATCGCCACCGGATACATACTGCGCCGCAAGAACAGCATGGCGGCAAGGGTGCTCGTTGCGGCACTCACGCTGTGGCTCTGGGCGTATAATGCAGTAATTGTTATTGATTATCTGTGTTGAAGTGGTGAGATGGTGAGATGGTGACATGAGATGTTGTGGTGGCGAGGTGGTGAAGTGGTGACATTACTATATCAAATCTCACCATCTCACCACAACAACATCCCAACACCTCATCTCAACATCTCACCACAACAACACCTCAACATCATATCTCAACATCTCAACACAACAACATCTCAACACCTCAACATCATATCTCAGCACCATATTTCCATGCGAACATTCCACCTCATAACCCACTTCTCGCTTGGCGGCGCCGAACGCGTAGCCGCCAACATCGCCGAGTCGCAGACCCACGGCATGGAGTATCATGTCGTAGAGATAATGCGCGGACGCACCGCTTACACACCGAAGTTCATCGGCGAACTCGAAAAGGCTGGCGTGCGCTGCCACCGCTCGTGGATGCCCGACGTGAGTTTCCACTTCCTCTTCGAGCGCATCGCCGCTTTGCTCTTTCCGCTGCGCATGCTCTACATCATGCTGCGCTGGCGCCCCGACGTGATACACACGCACACCGAGACGCCCGACCTGGCACTCTACGTCTTCAGTCGTGTTTTTCCGCGTATGCTACGCCGCGTGAAGATAGTGCGCACCATTCACAACACACGCCTTTGGACGGGTCTGCCCCGCACCGCCCAGTGGGTTGAGGCGTTCTTCAAGAGCCGCAACGCCAACATCGCCATCTCCGACTCGGTGCGCGACAGCTACGCCGAACGCTTCGGCGAAGTGGCGCCTATAATTAATAATGGTGTGGCGGAGGTTGAGCAGAAGGATTATTTCAACATCTCAACACCTCAGGGGGTGCACTTGTCTCAAGTGCACCAACAACACCTCAACACCTCAGGGGGTGCACTTGTCTCAAGTGCACCAACAACACCTCCGCTCGGCTTTTGCCGCTTGCCAGAGCAAGAACACCTCAACATCTTGTTCGCCGGTCGCCTTGAGCCTCAGAAGGGCGTAGTTGTGCTCTGCAATGTGCTGAAGATGCTTGCAGGCGACGCACGCTTCTTCTTTACCATAGCCGGCGACGGTTCGCAGCGCACACTCGTAGAGCAGACACTTGCGGAGATCGCCGCCGAAGGAAAGCCCCTCAACGCACAGCTCGTGCCCCCGATATTCGGACTCGCCGGCTACATGCAGTCGTTCGACTATCTGTTCATGCCGTCGGAGTTCGAGGGTCTCAGCATGCTCTCTATGGAAGCAAGCCTCAACCGCCTGCCCGTGATAGCCAATGCGTGCCCAGGACTCGCCGACACGCTCCCCGCCGACTGGTCTTTGCTTGCGCATGGCAACAATATCGACGACTACCGCCGTATCTTCGACCGGCTGCCCACCGCCGACCGCGACGCACTCACACAGCAAGCCTACGCTTTCGCCAAAGAACGCTTCTCGGTGCGCACGATGCAGGAGCGCTACGAGGCGTGGTATAAGGCGAAAAGAAGTATCTGCTGAAGCATGACTTACAGCAATAAGCAACAAAAAACGACATATCTCAGGGAGAAAGCCCTAAGATATGTCGTTTTTCTGTATATGTTCAGCGGCTACTTATACGAGACGTAAATCAACACGAGTATTGCAAACTTCACGATAACGCTGAACGTGAGTAGCTTCTGGCGCAACGTAAGGCACAGATACAATGTATATACGCCTAAAAAGAAGTCTATAGCCATGGCTACCAGCGTGTAAACAGACACGTGGAAGTGGTTCACGGCAACAGTTAAGAACGACAATGCCAGAAAGAAGTCGACACCGTTCATGAACTTTGTAACGCTCGAAGGCTTTGCGCCCTCACTATCCTCCGACTTGCCTTTCGCTAACGCACGCTTCGCCTTGAAGTCAACAATGAACAAAAGCGCCAGTAAAAGGACAAACACAACGAGCACAGAAGAAATGGTATTACAACTCTCCATCGCGCAATTTGAAACAGTCAGCAGCATATTCATAGAAAGGGTTTAAATGGTAAATATTTTTTATAAAACATTGTTATCGCTGTGCCCAGAAGCACGCGCCGGCTGCAGCCATGCGAACCTCATAGAGACCAGCAGCATCGGGTGTAACGGTGATAGAACGACCGTCCTGCAGATGCGCCTGGATAGTGCCGTCCTCGTTGATGCGGAAGAGCTCTTCAATCTTGCCCTTCTCCTCCTTGCTCCAAGAATTGGTCTTCTTGTCGTACTTGAACTTTATGACCTCACCATCAGGCGACTTGATCTTGTAGCCGTTGCGCAGAGTGGTCACGGCGTAGAGCTTGCCGTCCTTGCCCGTAATCTCCTGCGTTGTGCCTACGCGCTGTGCAACCGGATTGCTGCCGGTCCAGAACTCGATGGTGTTGAGCACGAGTACGTCAGCCACAGTACACACTGCGTATGCCGGCGAAATGAGGATAAAGATAAGCTCATTGAGGAACTTGTTGCCGGTTGCATCCTTGTTCCAACCAGCAAGCTTGTTGAACAGACTGAACGAACCAACACACGAACTTGTCAATAACGTAGCTGCGAGAAGCACAGCTGACACTTTAAGATGGCGGATTTTCATAATACAATGTTTTTTTAATATTATTAAAAGCGTGATAGCAATTCTATTACTAACATTTTCCGCAAAAATAGATAAAAAAACTGACAAATCAAAAAAAACCACAACAATTAGTTGCTTATTACACTTATCATTTATATTTTTGCAACATAAACGAACTTATTATTAACATTTAAACATTTTACCTATGAAACAAAAACTTATACGTAACATATTTGCACTGATTGCATTTACAATAATGCCAATGCTTGCTACCGCCCAAACATATTTCAAAGACGGTACGACATGGAAAACGAGATTGTGTGGAACTCAATCGGCAGACAATACAGTATACTACAACACGTATGCCAAGTTAAATGGTACGGAAACAGTTGACGGGCACCAAGCCTTGAAACTATTCTATTATGAAGAAACCAAACCTGAGCCCCAATTATATGCCTACATACGTACCGATGGCGATAAAGTGTACTTCAAGCCTGCTAACGCAGCAGAAGATACATGGTATCTGATGTACGATTTCGGACTAAAAGTAGGTGAAAGCTGCGAGGTATACAGCGCATGGAACATCGATAACTATCCCAATTTGAGAGAATCGCACATCACATGTCTGGACGTACAGAAAGACGAAAACAGTGGATTCGACAAAATGCTCGTGCAAGAAAGTTTGGAAGGTATCGACTGTGGAACTTTTGTCTGGTACAAAGGGCTGTCGTCAGACTTAGGTCTGCTATGGAACAATGGTTGTGGAGTAGACGGAATTGGAAGAAAATTGATGGAAGTATCTTACAATGGTGAAGTGATTTATTCTAACAATACGACAAGTGTTGAGAACGTGGCTACTGGTGGATTGAAAACATCTGTAAGCGGAAAGAACGTTACTGTAACCAATATAGGTAAGCCGGAAAGAGTGGAACTGTTTTCAGCAGATGGCAAACTTGTTAAAGAGTTGGTCGTAGAAAGAGGAGCCGCCAACATAATATTACCTACCAATGGTATATACATATTAAAAATAGGTGGACAGACAACGAAAATAGTTGCAGGGAATTAAACAACTGCTATTGAACAGCAAAAGGGCGTGCTGGAAGTGTTGCTACTTCCAGCACGCCCTATTAAGTTTATACTGTTATGCGTTTCTTTCTGAGGTGCTATTACTTCAGACTCATGCGCAGCGTCTTGCCTTCCACGAGCTGCTTGTGCGAGATGCGGTAGCCGTTGAGCTTCTTGCCGCCGAGCGTCATGCTCTTGATGTAGAGCTGCGACGGAGATGTGCGGTCGGTCTCGATGGTGATATCGCCCTGCGGGTAGAACTTCGGATCGAGATGTAGCGTCACCTTGTCGAACACCGGAGTGGTGAGCGTGTATGAAGGATCGCCAGGGTTGTCAGGATAGAGACCAATCATCGAGAAGATAGCCCAAGCCGACATCGTGCCGGTGTCTTCATTGCCAGGAATGCCGTCCGGACGCGCTGTGTAATACTTTGCGAGCAGTTCGCTGACGGTCTTCTGCGTGCGCCACTCGTCGCCCTTGAAGTAGGAGAAGAGGTACGGGTAGGCGATGTCAGGCTCGTTGGCAGGGTCGTAGAGTCCCTTGTCGAACACCATCTGCAGCTTGTCGCAGAACTTGCGCTGTCCGCCCATGAGCTTAGCCATGCCCAGCACGTCGTACGGAGCGTAGAACGTGTAGTTCCATGCCGAACCCTCGTGGAAGCCCGGCGCATTGGTGAAGTCGTAGCCGTCCTCGGGGTTGAACGGTGAGAGGAACTTGCCGTCCATAGTTATCGGGCGCAGCGTGCCGCTCTCCTTAGAGTAGTAGTGCTTGTAGCCGAGAGAGCGCTGGCGGAACAACTTGGCGTCTGTCTTGTGTCCGAGTTCGTTGGCAAGTATGGAGAGCGCGTTGTCTGCGAGGTAATACTCCAATGCGTGCGACACGGAGTTGTCGCCCGACATATCGGCAGCATAGTAGCCCATCGGCACATAGCCACGCTCTATGTACGGGTCGATATCGGGACGCATACGATTGTTCTTGCCCTCGGTAGTAGCCGATGTGCGGAACGCCTTGTAAGCCTCGTTGATGTCGAAGCCGCGCAGACCGCGCATGTAAGCGTCGGTGATGTACGGGATGGCAGGGTCGCCCTCCATAGTCCATGTCTCGCGAGAGAACAACTCCCACTTCGGCATCCAGCCCCACTCGCGGTACATGTCAATCATCGAGTTGATCATGTCCACCTGCTTGTCGGGATAGAGCAATGTCTCGAGCTGCGAGAGGTTGCGGTATGTGTCCCACAGCGAAAATACTGTGTAGCGATTGCCTGCGGTCTTGCCGTTCTCGTTGCTTTCCATCTTCGGATACTCGCCGTTGACGTCCTGCAGCACGGTCGGGTGAATCTGTGTGTGGTAAAGAGCGGTGTAGAACACACGGCGTTGGTCCTCGGTGCCGCCCTCTACGGTGACGCGGTCGAGCGTACGAGCCCACTCGTCGTGACCCTCTTTCACAACCTTCTCAAACTCGAAGCCGTTCTGCTCGGCGTTGAGGTTCTCGCGAGCGTTGTCGATAGACACGAACGACACGCCTACCTGCACTTCCACCTGATCGCCCTCGGCACAATCGTACGACATATAATAGCCTATATCGTTGCCAGCCATGTCGCGACCGTAGCCCGGATAGAGCTTGTACTTGCCCTGGTCGGAGTCCCACTGAGCCTGAGCGTTGCCGAAAGCCGGCTGCTTCTTCCACATGCCGTAAGCCTCAGGCTTCTTGCTCACACGAACGACGAAGTACATCGGGAACACCGCCTGCGGGTTGTAGCAGAACGTGCCTAAAAGGCGTGTGCCCTCGAACTCGGTGTCGCTGACGCGGCGCAGCGAAGCGCCAATCTCGTTGGTGAGTCCGTTGCCGAGGTTGAAAAGCAGGTTGCCCTTGCCCTTCGGGAAGGTGTAGCGTTCAATAGACGAGCGCATCGTAGACGCCACCTCGCACTTGATGCCGTACTTTGTAAGCATGGTGCTGTAATAGCCCGGACGCGCCGTCTCGTTTTTGTATTCGGAGCCGTAGCTGCGGTAGTCGACGCAAAGCTCGCCCGATGTAGGCATGGTGAGCAGAGTGCCCATCTCGGGACAGCCCACGCCGCTGAGCGTCACGTGCGCAAAGCCAGTGAAGTATTTGTTGTTGTACTCATAGCACGCCGACCACCAGCGCTTGTCCTTGTCCTGCACGTTGAGGTCAGATCCCATCACGTTGAACGGCACCACCGACATCAGTCCGTGCGGACGGATAGCGCCCGGGTTGCAGATGCTGAAGTTAGTCGTTCCGATGAACGGATCCACGTACTCTACGTTGTCTTTCGCTGAGGCATTGAGCGCTCCGCACGCCAACAATGCCGCCACAGCCATATACTTCAAGTTCTTCATTCGATGTATGTTTTGTTTTTAGTTTTGATTAGTCGTATCACATAAAGAATGCGTTATACACATTACTATTTGCAAAATAAAGCATTTTAAATGAAATAACCCTATAAAAAGAACAAAAAAATAGCATTTTACACCATGCTACGACAATCATATACAGTTAAATTACATTAAACCGGCTTTACATTTTAGTTATATAAACATCTTATATGTAGTAGATATGAAGTTTAAATGCTAACTTTGCACCGAAATGCTACTTTGAAAACAATAAAAAACATTTAGAATATGAAGAAAAGAAACGTATTGACAATCGCGATGTTCGCAGGCTTGCTCGCTTTCTCAAGCTGCGCATCAAAGAAGGATCTTGTAAACTGCCAGAACGAAAACAGAGAACTCACAGGCAACTATCAGACAGCTAAGGAAAACCTCGCTGCATCGAAGGCTCGCGTGGCAGCTCTCGAGGAACAGCTCAACGCTTCAAAGGAACTTCTCAAGCAGCAGAAGCAGGACTATGCTGCGCTGCAGGCTTCGCTCGACAAGAGTTTGACCAACGCTGGCGATAACAACGTGAATATCTCTAAGCTTGTTGACCAGATCAACGAGTCGAACCAGTACATCCGCCACTTGGTTGAGGTGAAGTCGAAGTCAGACTCGCTCAACATGGTGCTCACCAACAACCTCACACGCTCGCTCTCTAAGGAGGAGATGAAGGAGGTAGACGTGCAGGTGCTCAAGGGTGTCGTGTACATCTCGCTTGCCGACAACATGCTCTACAAGAGCGGTTCGTACGAAATCAACGACCGCGCTGCGGAGACTCTGAGCAAGATTGCGAAGATCATCACCGACTACAAGGACTACGAGGTACTCATCGAGGGTAACACCGACAATGTGCCAGTGAACGCAAGTGCGGCTACAATGAAGAACATCCGCAACAACTGGGACCTCTCTTGCTTGCGTGCATCGAGCGTGGTGCAGGCTCTGCAGAACAAGTACGGCGTAGACCCGAAGCGCCTCACAGCTGGCGGACGCGGCGAGTACAACCCCGTTACAACCAACTCTACCGAGGTAGGCAAGCAGCGCAACCGCCGCACTCAGATTATCATCACTCCGAAGCTCGACCAGTTTATGGACCTTATCGACAAGGCTCCGGAGAAAGAGTAAAGAGAGTCTTTAGTTGAGAAGAGGATATGTAAAAACTCTATCAACGCGAAAAAATGTACCATATCTGCCAGCAGGCGTGTAACGCGTTGTTGAGTAGAGAGTTAAAGGCTGATAGATAGCTGATAGATAGACCCCATCTGCCAGCCATCTGCCAGCCATCTACCAGCCAATTAATAATTACTAATTAATAATTACTAATTAAAAAAATCCCTTGCAGATTGCTCTGCAAGGGATTTTTTATATCTATCAAATAGACTTATTACTTCATCATTTCGTTGAACTCGTCGAGAGTGATTTCCTTCTCGTTGAGAGTTACGGTGTTCTTGAGTGCAGCTGCAAGCTTCACGTCGATAGCACGCTCTACGAAGTTGTCTACAGCCTCGCGCTTCTTGAGAAGCTCGTTAGCGTAGTTCTCGATGTACTCCTCAGGAATGCTTGTCATGCCGTACTGAGCGAACTGCATGCGAGCCATCTCCTTAGCAGCCTCGCGGATGTCAGCGTCCTCTACCTTCACCTCAGCGGCCTTAACGAGCTGCTCCTTGATGAGGTGCCACTCGAGCTGCTTGATGCTCTCAGCGTAGTTCTTCTCTACGAACTCCTCGCCCTTGTCCTGGTTGTTCATGAGCATAACGCGCTTGAGGAGTGCGTCAGGCCATGTGAGCTCGCCTACCTTCTTCTCGCAGTACTCGCGAACGTCGAGGAGGAACTTGAAGTTAGAGTTGGTCTCGAGCTGCGGCTTGAGAGACTCAGCGATCTTGTTGCGGAACTCTTCCTCGCTCTTAACCTCGTCCTTGCCGAATACCTGATCGAAGAGGTCCTGGTTAATCTCAGCCTTGTTGTAGCGGCTGATCTCTGTAATCTGATAGCTGAAGTCAGACTCGAGCTCCTTAGCTACCTCGCGGTCGATCTTGAGGAGAGCAGAGATTTCTGCTTCGCCTTCCGGATAAGCCTTACGCGGGTTGAATGTGATGATGTCGCCGAGCTTAGCACCCTTGAAGAGGTCCTTCTGCTCGTCAACCTTGATGTATGAAGGCATGAGCACAGCAGCCTCAACGGTGATACCACCTTCCTTTGTGTTGCCCTCAGCGTCGAGCTCACGCAGGTCGCCCTTGAGCATATCGTTCTTCTCGCCGTCGTACTCCTCAACCTTTGAGTAGCTACCTGCACGACTTGCGTACATGTCTACCTGCTCGTTGATGAGCTTCTCGTCAGCCTTGATTGTGTAGTAGTCGATCTTGTTGCGACCGTCGAGGTTGATTGTGAACTCCGGAGCAACAGCGATGTCGAATACGAATGTGTAAGGAGCCGGCTTCTCGATGTCAGCCGGAGTCTCCTGCTTGTCAGAAGGCAGAGGCTCGCCGAGCATCTGGATATTGTTGTCCTTGATGTATTTGTAGAGCTGCTCGCCTACGAACTTGTTAACAGCGTCGTAGCGTACAGATGCACCGAACTGGCGCTTGATGAGACCCATAGGAGCCTGACCCGGGCGGAAGCCAGGGATGTTAGCCTTCTTGCGGTAGTCCTTAAGTGTCTTCTCGACAGAGTCCTGGAAATCTGACTCTTCGACTGTGATAGTCAACAGACCATTCACTTTGTCGGGATTTTCAAATGAAATGTTCATTTTTCTGTTTTTTGTATTTATTGTTTTTACTTATTATATTCGGTTTGACTGAGTGCGTATTGCCGTTTCAGCTTATAGCTTTTGCAGCTTCAGCTTGTAGTCTTTATATTCGCTGCACTCCACGGAAGTGCAAAATTACACATTAATAATGTAAATAGAGAATATAAAGGTCAAAAATTTGTTTTTTTAACAAGCTCCCGCAGCACGGTTCCGTCCATTCTGCGCACGCGCATCACGCCGTCGTCGTAGGTGGCGAAAGTGGGTTCGTTGCCGCCTTTGGGGAAGGTTATAGAGCCGAGATTGCACACCACGTCGCCCTGCTCCGTCTCTTCGAGCTTCCAGAGATGGGTGTGTCCGTAGATGAATATGTCGTGCTTGAACGTTGGACGGTTCTGCTCGTTGTATACGTGTCCGTGTGTGAGGAAGAAGCGCTGTGTGCCGTCTACGACGAGGGCGTAGTCTGCCATTATCGGGAACTGGAGCAACATCTGGTCTACCTCTGCGTCGCAATTGCCGCGCACGGCTATGATGTTGTGCTTGCGAGCGTTGAGCAGTTCGACGATGCCTTTCGGGTCGATGCCTTCGGGAATGCGGTTGCGCGGTCCGTAGTTGAGTATGTCGCCCAGAATGCAGAGCATGTCGTAGTGTTCGCGGTCGTAGAAGCTGAGCACTTGCTGCAGCGTTGGCAGACAACCGTGAATATCAGAAACGAATAATATCTTCATGTCTATTGGTTATGCCTTAAAGTTCTTGTCTATTTACTATTGAAAAATGCGTGTAGCGTGAGTCGCCAAGCCGGTTGTTTATCCTTGCAGTTCGCGGTCGCGGTCGCGCTTACGTTTCTGTTCGTCCACGAGCTGGAAGTCTTTCTTCTTCAGTTCGAACTGCGAGCCGAGATACTTCTCGCGCACGATGCGGTTCTGCGCCAGTTCCTCGGGGTTGCCCTGAAAGAGGATGCGTCCTTCGAAGAGCAGGTATGCGCGGTCGGTGATGGTGAGCGTCTCCTGCACGTTATGGTCGGTAATGAGAATACCGATGTTGCGGTACTTCAGTCGCCACACCACGTGCTGAATCTCCTCTACGGCGATAGGGTCGACGCCAGCGAAAGGCTCGTCGAGCATGATGAACTTCGGGTCGATGGCGAGGCAGCGAGCGATCTCGGTGCGTCGGCGCTCGCCGCCGGAGAGCTGGTCGCCCATGTTCTTGCGCACCTTTCCGAGGTTGAAGTCGGCAATGAGCGCTTCGAGTTTCTCAAGCTGCTGATGGTGCGTGAGCTTTGTCATCTCGAGCACCGCCATGATGTTGTCCTCCACGCTCAGCTTGCGGAACACGCTTGCCTCCTGCGGCAGATAGCCGATGCCGGCGCGTGCTCGCTTGTAGACGGGATAGTCGGTTATCTCCTTGTCGTCGAGATAGATGTGGCCGTCGTTGGGCACAATGAGTCCGGTGGTCATGTAGAACGACGTTGTCTTGCCGGCGCCGTTCGGTCCGAGCAGACCTACGATTTCGCCCTGCTTCACGTTGATAGACACATTGTTGACAACGGTACGCTTTCCGTATCGTTTCACCAGTCCTTCGGTGCGCAGCACCATGCAGTGGGGCTTGTCCTCTGCAGCAGCTTCTGCCGCCTGACCATTCTTTATGTCGATTTCACTCATGTTCTTGTTATTATTTACTCTACAAAGGTAGTGCAAATTGATAGAAAACCCACAAATAAAACATAAAAACTTATGCACAATGCCGAGTTTTTATCTTTTTATTGCTACTTTTGCATCGTTAATACAATATTATATAAAGCGAACGCAACTATGTTGATATTAAAATACTTAAACACACTGGGGCGCTACATCATGCTGATGGGCCGTTCCTTCGCGCGACCTGAGCGTATGCGCATGTTTCTGAAGCAGTACGTAAAGGAGATGTCTGCGCTCGGCGTCAACTCCATAGGCATCGTGCTGCTCATCTCGTTCTTCATCGGTGCCGTAATCTGCATCCAGATGAAGCTGAACATCCAGAGTCCGTGGATGCCTCGATGGGTGTCGGGCTACACCACGCGCGAGATTCTGCTCTTGGAGTTCTCTTCAAGCATCATGTGTCTTATTCTTGCCGGCAAGGTGGGCTCCAACATCGCCTCGGAGCTGGGCACGATGCGCGTGACGCAGCAGATTGACGCATTGGAGATAATGGGCGTCAACTCCGCCAACTATCTCATCCTGCCGAAGATACTGGGACTGGTGACGCTGATGCCGTTCCTCGTCATCTTCTCTTCAGCCACGGGTATTCTCGGCGCCTACGGCACGGCGTACATCGGACACATCCTTTCGCCCGAAGACCTGACGCTGGGTCTGCAGCACTCGTTCAATGCGTGGTTCATGTGGATGAGTATCATCAAGAGTCTTGTCTTCGCGTTCATCATTTCGAGCGTGTCGAGCTTCTTCGGCTACACAGTCGAAGGCGGATCGGTGGAAGTAGGCAAAGCGAGTACCGACGCTGTGGTCTGCTCAAGTGTATTGATATTGTTCTCGGACGTATTCCTCACTCAGCTGCTCAGCTAAGCAAAATGAAGTTGTTGTGGTGAGATGGTGATGTGGTGAAAAATGAAGTTGTTGTGGTGAGATGGTGAGGTGGTGACATTACCACCCTAACAACAAATCTCAACACCTCAACAACTCAACACCTCAACATCTCAACACCTCAACATCTCAACACCTCAACATCTCAACACCTCAACATCTCAACACCTCAACACAATATGATAGAAGTAAAACACTTATATAAGTCATTCGGCGACAAGGAAGTGCTGAAAGACATCAACGCCGTCTTCGAGGACGGCAAGACGAATCTCATCATCGGACAGAGCGGTTCGGGAAAGACCGTGCTGATGAAGAACCTCGTGGGACTGCTCACGCCTACAAGCGGCGAGGTGCTCTACGACGGACGCAACTTCGTGGCTATGACAAAGCAGGAGAAGGTGTTCATGCGCCGCGAAATGGGCATGATATTCCAAAGCGCAGCGCTCTTCGACTCGCTCAACGTGCTGGAGAACGTGATGTTCCCGCTCGACATGTTCTCTTCAATGAACTACCGCGAGCGTGTGCGCCGCGCCCAGGAGTGTCTCGACCGTGTCAACCTCAGCGACGCACAGCTGAAGTATCCGGGTGAGATCTCGGGCGGTATGCAGAAGCGTGTGGCTATAGCGCGCGCCATCGTGCTCAACCCGAAGTATCTGTTCTGCGACGAGCCTAACTCGGGCCTCGACCCGCACACGTCGCTCGTTATCGACCAGCTGCTCTCGTCTATCACGAAGGAGTATAACATCACGACCATCATCAACACGCACGACATGAACTCAGTGATGGGCATCGGCGAGAACATCCTCTTCATCTACCAGGGCAACAACGAGTGGCATGGCACGAAGGACGATGTGATGGGCGCTACGAACGAGAAGCTCAACGACCTCGTCTTCGCTTCCGACCTCTTCAAGCGTGTGAAGGAGGTGGAAATGAGCAAGCTCAAGCAACTCTAACTACATTACATATATATATATTAGTAGCGGAGGTCTCCGGCCTCCGCAGCAAGCAATAATACTGAATAAACAAATGTATTATCAACTGCTGCGGAGGCCGGAGACCTCCGCTACTTTTTTGCTATCTCGTCTACCCTATCCATCACGTTCGCAGGCGGACGCTGGTTGAGGTATTCGTTTTTCATGTACTCCATGTAGGGCGCTACGTGCTCAAAGAACTGCTGGTAGCCGCGGCAGAGATAGTTCTTGCCGGGGTTGCCGTAGCGGTCTTTTATGAAACGGTTCTTCGGACACTCGCCGTGGCAGGCAAACTCCCAGCGACATTCCTTGCACTCCTGCGGCAGCGACTTGTGCTTGAGTTCGCTGAAACGCTGCTGCTGCTCGCCGTAGAGCATCTCGGTGATGGTTTTCTGGCGTATGTTGCCCAGTCGGTATTCTGGGAACACGAAGTGGTCGCAGGAGTAGACGTCGCCGTTGAACTCCATCACGCCGGCGTGTCCGCACTCCTTGGCGTACATGCAGATGCCGGGCGTCACGCCCACCCAGTTAGCAAGCATGCAGTCGAACAGCTCCACGTATATCTTGCCCACGTCGTGGCGCACCCACTCGTCGAAGATGGCGCAGAGGAAGCGTCCCCACTGTTCCGGCGTGACGCTCATGTCGGAGAGCGGCGCGTCTGCCGGGTCGGTGATCGTGGCGAGATGGCGTCCGTCGGCGTGCTTCACCGTGCGCTCAACGATAGGCGTGAACTGCAGGAACTGGCATCCGTTCTCCTTGAAGAAGCGATAGAAGTCGAGCGGATAGTCGGCGTTGAAGTCGTTCACCACCGCCATCGCGTTCCACTCCACGCCGTGCTTCTTCAGCAGGCGTATGCCGTGCATCACCTTCTGCCATGTCTGTGCGCCCGAGGCGGTGCGGCGGAACTCGTCGTGAAACTCCTGCGGTCCGTCGATGGATATTCCGACGAGCCAGTTGTTCTCGCGCAGGAAGCGGCACCACTCATCGTTGAGCAGCGTGCCGTTGGTCTGTATCGAGTTGGATATGCGTCTGCCCACGCCGTACTTGCGCTGCAGCTCCACAGCTTTCCGATAGAACGCAAGTGGGCGCATGAGCGGTTCGCCGCCGTGCCATGTGAAGAGAATGTCGGGCGAGGTCTGCGCCTCGATGTATTCCTTGGTGAACTGCTCGAGCATCTCCTCCGAAAGCACGCGCTTCTGCGCATCGCGGTAGAGGTTCGACTTCTCAAGATAGTAGCAGTATTCGCAGCGCAGGTTGCAGGCTGCGCCAACGGGCTTGAGCATCACGTAGAGCGGATGCGCAAAGGGAGATATTGTAGACATATGGTGGTGTTATGGTGAGATGGTGAGGTGGTGAGATTTGTTATGGTGAGGTGGTGAGGTGGTGATTGGATTTCAACCGTTTTCGGGTGTAATACAAAAGTACGGATAATTATTTTAATAACATATTGATTTGGCTCAATATTTCCTGTAAAAAACAGAAAAAAGACAGAATAATTGCGAATTTTAAACAAATATCGCTTTAATTGAAATAAAAGTGCCAGATAATTTTGCCATATTGGAAAATAAAACTATCTTTGCACACGAAAATTATCATCAGTACATAACAACCTACCAAAACCATAAGACACAAACCGTCTGCGAGCGGTTCTTTTACAGGACGAAGCGAGCAGATAAGTACCTTTTAAACAATCACCTAATAATTACCTTCTCAAAGAATAAGAAAAACTGATAGTCATCACTTTACTATTAATTGAAAAGCCATGTCGCAGTTGATGCAACATGGCTCTTTTTTTGTATATGTTATATCATTATCTTAGCATCCAGTTGCCGTTGTGCAGCACGAGTGGCACAACGATCTCCTCTTTAGTCTTGTCGCCGAAGCCGAGCATGAGGTACGCCTCGCCCACGTGCTTCGCGGTGTCGGTGCGTGCTCCGGCAGCCTCAACGCTCACGAGTCCTTGGTGGTCGGTCTTCATCTGCCCTACGTACTGCTTTGCGCTCACGATGAGCTGCTCGCGGTAGCTCTCTGGTATGCTGTCGGGGCGGTAGAAGCCGTCGACGTATGCCGCGCAGTTGCCGTGAAGCAGATAGTCGTAGTAGACCTTGGCGGCACGCGATGCCATCTCGTCGGGGCTGACGGCAGCAGACTGCTTGCCGCAGGAGACGAGGGCCAGACTACACAAGGTTGTTATTAAATATATAATGTGTCGCATAGATTGGTGTAAATAGGGGGTGCAAATAGGGGTGCAAATAGGGGGTGCACTTGTCTCAAGTGCACCAACCAATTAGATGGGTGCAAATAGGTTGGTGCAGATAGGGGGTGCACTTGTCTCAAGTGCACCAACCGAGCTATTGGTGCAAATAGGTTGGTGCAAATAGGTTGGTGCAGTTGAGACAACTGCACCCCCTTTTAGTTACTTCTGTCGGATAAAGATGTTTATCGGGCAGCCGTGCATCGACCAGTTTTCGCGAATCTTGTTCTCGAGGAAGCGGCGGTACGGCTCCTTGATATACTGCGGCAGGTTGGCGTAGAACACGAACGACGGAATCTGCGTGTTAGGCAGCTGCGTGCAGTACTTTATCTTGATGTACTTGCCCTTTGTTGATGGTGGCGGGTAAGCCTCGATGAGCGGTAGCATCACCTCGTTGAGCTTCGATGTGCCCACGTGTGCCTTGCGGTTGAGGTACACCTCCTTGGCTGTCTCGAGCACCTTGAAGATGCGCTGCTTGGTGAGCGCCGAGGCGAAGATAATAGGGAAGTCGACGAACGGAGCCATGCGCTGACGGATGGCGTTCTCGAAGGTCTTGATGACTGCCTGGTCCTTGTTCTCCACGAGGTCCCACTTGTTGACAACCACTACGAGCGACTTGTTGTTGCGCTGTATGAGCTGGAAGATGTTCATGTCCTGCGCCTCGATGCCGCGTGTTGCGTCGAGCATGAGGATGCAGACGTCGGAGTTCTCGATAGCGCGGATGGAGCGCATCACCGAGTAGAACTCCAGGTCTTCCGACACCTTGTTCTTGCGGCGGATGCCGGCTGTGTCTACGAGGTAGAAGTCGAAGCCGAACTTGTCGTAGCGTGTGTAGATAGAGTCGCGTGTGGTGCCGGCTATCTCGGTCACGATGTTGCGGTCTTCGCCGATGAAGGCGTTGATGATAGAGCTCTTGCCGGCGTTCGGGCGTCCTACTACGGCGAAGCGTGGTATGCCGTCCTCTACGTCTTCCTTCACTTCGGGTTTGAGCTTTGTGAGCACGAGGTCGAGCAGGTCGCCCGTGCCGCTGCCGGTTGCCGACGAGATGCACTGCGGCTCGCCGAGTCCGAGTGCGTAGAACTCAGCCGCGTCGTATATCTGGTCGTTGTTGTCGGTCTTGTTAGCCACAAGAATCACGGGGAGCTTGGTGCGGCGGAGGATTGTAGCCACGTCCTGATCCCAGTCGGTGAGTCCGGTCTGCACGTCAACGACGAAGAGCACAACGTCGGCCTCCTCGGTTGCCACGATAACCTGCTTGCGGATGGCATCCTCGAAGATGTCGTCGCTATTCACGACCCATCCGCCGGTGTCTACTACAGAAAACTCGCGTCCGTTCCACTCGCACTTGCCGTACTGGCGGTCGCGTGTGGTGCCTGCGGTGTCGCTAACGATTGCCTGACGTGTCTTGGTCAGGCGGTTGAACAGTGTAGACTTGCCCACGTTCGGGCGTCCCACTATTGCCACTAAATTTGCCATATTCTTTTAGTCATTCTTTCCTCCGCATCTCACGGAGGCTTGTAGGATGTGGTCTCTGCATCCTTGTTAACGATTTTCCGAAGCTGACCCTACTCCGGCCCTCGCCAGTCTGACGAGAGTATCCCCTCTTTGCTATTCAGGGGAGTTTACTCCGGGTTATATCCGAAGTTGTCGAGTTCGCGCTGCGAGCTGCGCCAGTCCTTGTCCACCTTCACGAAGGTGTGGAGGTATACGCTCTTGCCGAAGAACTTCTCGAGCGACTTGCGTGCCTCGGTCGACATTTTCTTCAGCGCCACGCCCTGGTGTCCGATGATGATGCCCTTCTGCGAGTCGCGCTCCACGTATATCACGGCGTGTATGTCGATGTGCTTGTCGGTCTCCTTGAACGACTCCACCTTCACCTCTACCGAGTACGGAATCTCCTTGTCGTAGTAGAGCAGAATCTTCTCGCGGATAATCTCCGAGACGAAGAAGCGTGCGGGCTTGTCGGTGAGCTGGTCCTTGTCGAAGAACGGCGGCGAGTCGGGCAGCAGTTCCTTGATGCGGCGCATGAGCATGTCAACGCCGAACTTGTTCTTAGCCGAGATGGGGAGAATCTCGGCATTGGGCAGCAGCGAGTGCCAGCGCTCAACGGTGTCGCCGAGCGTCTTCTGGTCGCTCTGGTCAATCTTGTTGATGAGCAGCAGCACGGGTATTTTCATGCGCTTCACCTTGTCGAGGAAGTCCTGGTTCTTCTCGGGGTTCTCCACGACGTCGGTGACGTAGAGCAGCACGTCGGCATCCTGCAACGCCGACTCCGAGAATGCGAGCATCGACTCCTGGAGCTTATAGTTTGGTTTGAGTACGCCGGGCGTGTCAGAGAATACGATCTGCGCGTCTTCCTCATTGACGATGCCCATGATGCGGTGGCGCGTGGTCTGCGCCTTGAACGTGGCAATGCTGATGCGCTCGCCGACAAGCTGGTTCATCAGCGTCGACTTGCCCACATTAGGATTGCCCACTATGTTTACAAATCCTGCTTTGTGCATATTTCTTTCTGTTTAAACAAAAGGGGTGACACTCCCGACGGCGCATCCACGCGTCGCAAGGAATTGGTCTTGATCTTAATTTGCTGTTAATGAATATATACGTATAAATAGTACTATGCTGCAAAGTTACTCTTTTTTTTCAAGACTGAGGCTATAGCCGCACGCATTTAAACGTTTTTTATCGTTTTGGACATCTAGTAGCGGAGGTCTCCGGCATACTCTTTTCATCGTGCACCGAACGCAATCCGATTGGACACCGAACGCAATCTGATCGGACGGCGGACGCAATCCGATCGGACGGCGGACGCAATCCGATCGGACGGCGAACGCGAACGGTGACAAAAGCATAACATACACACACGCGAAGTTGAGCCTCTAAGCGTTAATAGTTATTAAAATAAACCATGATATAGCCGAAGTTTAGAACAATTCAGCTAACTTTGCAACCAATTATTCAAGGTAATTATGATAAACAAGTTTAAAACAGTATGCTTGACAGCAGCGATTGCCTCAAGCAGCGCGACTTTTGCGGGCGGTCTTCTCACTAACACCAACCAGCACGTCGCATTCAGTCGTATGATGAGCCGCGAGGCTTCTATTGGTATTGATGGTGTGTATTATAACCCGGCTGGTGTTGTATTTATGGGCGAAGGCAACCACCTCGCTATCAACTGGCAGGCGGCTTGGCAGACACGTACAATCAATAACGACTACAAGCTGTTCACAAACAACGTGAACAATCCTACTACTCCACGCGACTTCAAGGGAAAGGCTGTCGCGCCGGTTATTCCTTCTTTCCAGTATGCATACAACAAGGGCAGATGGTCGCTGCAGGGCAACTTCGCGCTGACTGGCGGCGGCGGTAAGTGTACGTTCGACAACGGACTCGGCTCGTTCGAGAAGATCGTGAGCGAGACTGCTATGGGTGCGATCGGACTGGCTCGCGCTATCGACACCAAACTCGGCGCAGAGATGTTCACCTCTGACAAGGCTTTCGGCAAGAATGGCTCGTACAGCTTCAACAGCTACATGCATGGCCGTCAGTACTACTTCGGTCTTTCGGCTGGTGCAGCTTACAAGGTGAGCGACAACTTCAGCGTTTACGCCGGCTTGCGCGGCATCTACGCTACCTGCAACTACTACGGATATGTTGAGGACATCAAGGTGGGCAATATGCCGCTCTACCAGGTGCTCGACCCGTCGAAGGAGAACTCGGCTAACATCGAGCTGAGCTGCGACCAGAGCGGCATCGGCTTCACACCAATGTTGGCTGTCGACTATAAGACCGGACACTGGAACTTCTCGGCTAAGTACGAGTTCAAGACTCGTATGCGTCTGAAGAACAAGTCGGTCAACCAGTTGCCGTCTATCGGTAACCTCGACGACAATCTGAAGAACCAGATGAACAAGGTTCTCACCGCTAAGTTCATGCAGGCTGGTCTGCCGCAGGAGCAGGCTATAATCAAGGCTGAACAGACTTCTACTGCGGTGCTCGCTGACCCGACCGTTGTGGCTACAACAGCAGGTCTGAAGCAGCAGTTCGACTCGAAGATCGACAAGGCTATCGGCGAGTACGCCGACGGCAAGAAGATTGCTGGCGACATACCGTCGCTGCTCACCGTGGGTGTGGGCTACAGTCCTATCGACGAGCTGCACATCAACGTGGGCTTCCACTGGTTCGACGACTATAACGCCACTTCTTACAACAACCGCAACAAGCTGCTCAAGAAGCGCGGTACACTCGAGTTCAACGCCGGCGTTGAGTACGACGTGACAAAGAAGATTACGGTCAGCACCGGTTGGCAGAACACCAACTACGGTCTTACAGACGAGTACATGGACGACAAGTCGTTCGTTGTTGGCTCCAACTCTGTTGGCTTGGGCGGCGTTTACCACATCACAAAGAAGCTCGACTTCTCCGTGGCTTACTTCCACACATTCTACGACCACGTGAAGACTTCGGAGACCGTGACTCTCGCACCGGGCGTGTCTAACACATACAACTCCGACTACACCCGCAACAACAGCGCCTTTGCAGCCGGTGTGAACATCACGTTCTAAACCGACTCAACAGATAGCTTAAGTTACATAGCCAATAATAAACCCAAATCGGTCATTAGAAAATGACAAGAAGCTTTTTCTAATGACCGCCATTAGAAAAGCAGCTTTGTATATGCTTGATTCATAAATATTTACTAACTTTACCACGAAAAAAGAATATACTCCGATGCGAAACTGTGACATAAAGTTCGTAAATAAGGAAATAACACCTTTTGGTGGTCTTTCCCTGTTCTTCAAAATGCTTG
>NZ_JAHQUY010000054.1 GCF_019052365.1 Leyella stercorea | reverse complement strand
AGTACAAACAGTATTCATAAATAATCCTCCATACATTTTAATACCGCAAATCTACAACATTAAATCCAAACAGCAAAATCTTTTTATAAAATGTTAGAAGCTACATTCGTTTGAAGATATAAAAGGGCAGAATTCTGTATAACAGAGCAAGTATGTGCCATCGTTTGGTGACATATACTTTTGACTTCTTCCTGCTAATAGCTGAAATGATTTGAGCAGCAACTTTCTCTACCGACATCACCCAAAACAAACCTTCTCCCTTTGCCATAGCTGTGTCAACAAGACCTGGTCTGACATCTGTTACGGTTATGCAACCACCATTTCTGAAAGCCTTCTTGCGTATTGCTTCCATATAATTAATTTGGTAGGCTTTTGTTGCGCTATAGGCTGGTGCAGCCGGTTCGCCTCGCAATCCACCAGCAGAAGTTATAGCTACAAGATGACCATAACCTTGTTGTTCAAAAATGCAATACAATCTATCAATAACATATGTCCAACCAACAACATTTGTATCAATGGCGGGACGCTCAATCGCATAGTCAAGCGTGGCATTAATGTCACCAACGCCTGCACACATAATAGCAAGGTCTAAGTGACCGAACTCTTTTAGAAGAGTATTTATCGCTTGTTCTGTCTCATTTAAGTTTGTGACATCTGCTTTTGAAACAATGGTTTTGGAAGGATACTGCTGGCTTAATTCATTAAGCAGGTTTGTTCGCCGACCTACAATGCCAATACGATTATCTGCATTGGCATACTTCACAAAAAGAGCTTTACCAATACCAGAGGTAGCTCCGATTATAAGAATATTCATACTGTATTTTTTGTGCAAAGTTAATGCTTGCCCATTAAAAACAGCACGTGTTCCAAGACTATAAAACATTATAAGGGCAAACTCTCAAAGTGTTTTGAGAGTTTACTCTCCAAAAGTAAATTCCCTACGTATATTGCTTATAGTTGTTGGTGTAACTTTCAGATAAGAGGCTATATCCTTCAAGTTAATGCTTTGAACTAATTCCGGACAACGAATTAGCAAACGCTTATATCGTTCTCTGGTTGTCATACGATAGGTATCAAGATATTGTGCATAAACTTGAGCAAAAAGGTTATCGGATATGGCCTGTTTGAGTCCTTTCGTATGTAAGGAATCCAATAAGTTATCCAGTTCTTTCCCTAATATTTGGAATATCTTACACGTTGTTCCAGCCACAATAGTCAACTCTGACTTTCTGCCAGTAAGACAATTCGGATAGTCAGCCACAAGCTCTCCTTCGAAGGCAAAACCAGTACAGTAGTCTTTACCTTCCTCTTCGTTATTCACCATATACTTGAAGCATCCACACTCCACATAAGCTACATATTTTGACGGCTTGCCTGCATCCTCAAATATCTCACCACGCTTCAATAAGCGTTCTTCTCCATGTTCCATGCAGTAATGACGCAGAGAATCCAAATCAAGTCCATCCTGATATAAATTGAACATCTTCACTTATGATTTCTTTGGGCAATATGATATAATTACTGCATACATATCACCCTCATTCTTTTGAAATAAAACATTATAAACTTAAGTAGCTCACATAAATCCAAACAGCAAAATCTTTTCGGAGACTTATTGCTGTTTGGATTCTCGACAGACGGCTATATAAAAACGAGTTGGTGATAATATCTGCCAGCCATCTTATTGCTTTTCGACTGCAAACTCGAGTTTCTGGAGTCCTTTCTTGTGAATGTTAGCGAGGACGAGCGAGTAACGCACCGACTCACCAGGCTGCATCGACTTGATCTTGCTGAATTCTTCTTCAGGCACTACATCCTTGAACATCGGACCGTCGGAATTGTTGTATACCAAACGCAACTGGTCGGCGAAGGGAGTGACTACGAACGAATAGTACGCCTGATAGGGTATCGACTGGAACTTATTCCAATTGGCATCGGCTTTGTCAAGGATATTGTCGAGCCAAATGCGTGCCGACTTGTAGGAGGGCAGCTTGCGTCCGTCGGCGTAGAAGATGGCGCCGTCGGCGTTGACGAGATACTTGGTGCTAATGGAATACTTCGTGAAAGGGCACAAGTCGTTGTACTTGATGTCTGCCTCCGACTTGATGTCGTTGTCGACCTTCGTACTGGGTTCGGCTACGAGTCGGTCTTGAAGTATGCGTATCAGCTTGTAGGTGCGATTAGAACCGTCGGCGGGCGGGTTGGCAAGTATTGTTCGCTTTACGGAGAGATAGTATTCGTGACCTCGCTCGTAGGTGAAGCCTTCGATGCGGTTCATGCCTAAACGTTCTATCTGGTTTGGATTGTCGTCGGTCTTGACGAGCAGGCATTCTATCGGGTACTCCTGCTTGTCGTCAAACAGAGGGTACATGATGCCGGTTTCGGGCAAAACGTTCATTCTGATTTCCTTGACGCGGTCTTTCGGCTCGTCATCGGTGCAGGCAGCAAGTGCTGTCGTTAAAAGGAATAGCACAAGGAGCATTCCTTCATAAACTTTGGATTTCATAATTTATGGTTTTTAAAAATAAAATTTTACTCAACGTTTCGCATGTCTTTGGTATGCTGTCTATCTATAAAATGCTCTTTCCTGCGAAATCTTGCCTGTAGCGTACCGTTTTTTCATCATATTGCTCGATTTTACACAATTACCACGCTGCAAAAACATAATTACCGCGCTGTGGTTATATCGTTACCACGCAAAGGGAACAGCGTTACCGTGGGGTTATTGCGCTGTTTGTTCTGAATGTGATTATCTCACTGCAAATCTACAACAATAAATACAAACGGCAAAATGTTTGACTGACTAATCAAACGGCTATAAAACAAAAAACGACCAAAGAAAAAAACGGTTGGCAAATCGCTATTAACGAGTTGCCAACCGTTTTTTGAGTTTTGAATTTTGAGTTTTGAGTTTTGAATTGTCGGCTACGCCGATTAGGAATTGTTCAATGTTGAATTAATAATTCACAACTCATCAATTCAAAATGCGCAAAGCGTATAATTCAAAATTCAAAACTCAAAATTCAACATTCTACATCGCAGATGTAGCCACTACGAGCCATCCGTAGACGCAGCTGCATACGCCGAAGAGGAGTACGCCTGCGGTGCAGAGGGCGAGTGCTGTGCGTGTAGCGCAGTCGCTCTTGAACGGAGCGAGCGGAGCATCGGTCTTGTTGATGTACATGCACTTTACAATCTTCAGATAGTAGTAGAGTGACGGTACGGTGTTGATCAATGCAAGGAACACTACTGCGTATGCGATGTTAGAGCCCTGCTCGGCTGCTGCCATGAACACGAAGAACTTGCAGAACATACCTGCGAACGGCGGGATGCCTGCGAGCGAGAACAGAGCGAGTGTCATGAGGAACGAGAGCTTCGGGTTGGTGGTGTAGAAGCCGTCGAATACAGACATCTCGGTGTTGCCCTTGCCGCGTGTCTCAACAACGTTGATGATGGTGAACACTGCCATGTTGGCTGCTACGTAGATGAGCACGTAGTACATGAGCGCCGGCAGACCCATTGCGCCGTTGCCTACCGCTGCAAGCATGATGTAGCCTGCCTGCGAGATAGAGCTGAACGCCATGAATCGCTTGAGCTCTGTCTGGCGGAGTGCGAAGAGGTTGGCGATGGTGATGGTGAGGACGATGATGATGTACATCAGCATCTCCCAGTACTCTACCATCGGTGCGAACACCTTGGTGAGGATTGTCATCAAAGCGAACGCTGCTGCGCCCTTAGACACTACGCTCAGATAGCCTGTTACGGCTGTAGGAGCGCCCTGGTATGTGTCGGCTGTCCAGAAGTGGAACGGCACGAGCGAAATCTTGAAGCCGAGACCGCTGAAGAAGAACACGAGACCCATGATGGTGAGCGGTGTCGCTGTGATCTGCGCCATTACGTCGTCGAAGTAGAGTGTGCCGCAAGCTCCGTAGATGAACGAGATGCCGTAGAGCATCACGCCGCTTGAGAACGTAGCGGTGAGGACGAACTTGGCTGCGCCCTCTGCCGACTCCTTCTTGAACTTGTCGAAGGCAACGAGGCATGCCATAGGCACTGATGCCATCTCCAAGCCGAGGAAGAACATGAGGAAGTGGCCTGACGAAATCATCATGTACATACCGAGCAAGGTAGAGATGATGAGCTCATAGAACTCGCCCTCCTTGTTCTGCACGTCCTTCTGCTCGAGCCACGACTGTGCCATCACTACCACGATGAACGCACCGGCGGTAAGGATAACCTTCATCACCTGCGCTGCTGCAGTGGCGGTGTAGAGTCCGGCGAAAGCCTCTGCAGGCTCTGCGGTGAAGCAGACTGCAATCTGAGCTACCAACAGCAGACCTGTCAGCAGGCTCAAGGTAGTATGTTTCTTCTCGCCCTTCAGGATGAGGTCGGCGAGGAATACTATCACAAGGGCTGCCATGAGGCCAGCCTCGGGTATCATATTAAAAAACTGACTATAATCCATTTTTTACTGCTGAACTGTTATTAAAGTGTTGGAATTACGCTGAGGATTGGTACTACGGCATTGCTGATAACATGGCTTGCCCAGATCGGGAACGAACCCAGACCTGCAACGCAGAAGATGAGGCAGCATACAGCGAAGCGCTCGTCCCATGTAGCGTCGGTGAGCTCCTCGAAGTGCGGGTTCTTCACCTTCTCGAAGAGGATGAAGCCCACGGTACGGAGGATGTACACAGCGGTCACAACGATTGAGGTGATAGCGATGACGGTGCAGCAACGGTGGAATGTGTCGGCATTCTCGAACGAACCGTTGAAGATGGTCATCTCGGCGATGAAGCCTGAGAAGCCCGGCAAACCGAGGTTAGCCAAACCTGCAATCACGTAGCCTACAGAGAGGAACGGCATAATCTTCATCAAACCGCCAAGCTCACGGATGTCACGTGTGTGTGTACGACCGTAGATCATACCGATGAGGGCGAAGAAGAGGGCTGTCATCAAACCGTGAGAGAGCATCTGGAGGATAGCACCCGTGCAGCTCACCTTGGTCATCATCAAGAGTGCGAAGAGCACCAAGCCACAGTGAGACACTGATGAGTAAGCGTTGATGAACTTCAAGTCGGTCTGTACGCAAGCCGAGAACGCACCGTAAACGACAGAGATGGTTGTGAGGATAAGGAATATCCAAGCCAAGTCGTTAGCTGCCTGCGGCAGGAGGAACATTGCGATGCGGAAGCAGCCGTAGCCGCCGAGCTTCATGAGCACACCTGCGTGGAGCATAGACACTGATGTCGGGGCGCAACCGTGACCGATAGGAGACCATGTGTGGAACGGGAACAACGCGCCAAGCACGCCGAAACCGATGAACACAAACGGGAACAACACGTTCTGAACGGCTGCCGGGATGTGGTTGTTGTGCGCAATCTCAAGGATGCTCATCGTAGAAGCACCGTTGAAGAAGTAGATGCCTACCAAGCCAAGGATGATGAGCGCAGAACCGCCCATAAGCATCAACGTAAGCTTCATGGCTGCATACTCCTTGCGACCCGAACCCCAGAAACCAATGAGAAGGTACATCGGGATGAGTGCCACCTCGTAGAACATGAACATAGTGAAGAGGTCGATCGAGATGAAGAAACCGTAAACACCTGTCGAGAGAAGAGTGAACCACATGAAGAACTCCTTGGTGAGGGGTTTGAGCTTCCATGAAGCGAATGTACCGGTGAAGACGATGATGCTCGAAAGCAGCAACATCACAACAGAGATACCGTCTACACCAACCTCATAGTTGATGTGCAAAGCCGGGAACCACGCAGTAGAGGCATGGAGAATCATCTCCTCGGTGTTGCCGCCAGCGCGCTCGCTGATGAAGTGGAGCGTGAGCCATACGCTCATTGCCAAGAGGCAAGATGAACCGGCAACCATCACACCACGCACCTGATTGACGTTGCGTGCGATCCACAGACCGAGCAGCATCAACGCAGGGATTACTACGAATAAACTTAATATATTCATATTCTAATTATAAGCAAAGTAATAATAATGTTAAAGCTACCGTACCTGTGATGAACCAAACGGCATACTGGCGAACGTCGCCGCTCTGCCATGGGCGGATGGTCTCACCTGCCTCGTTAGCACCCCAAGCAGTGAAGTCGATAAGACCGTTGATGATCTTCTCGTCGATCCACTGTACCGGACGGCTGACGTAGCGGAACAGAATCTTGTGAGTAACAAACTGGTAAACCTCGTCCATGTAGAAGCGCTTGTAAGCCCAACGATGCAGACGCGGGAATGTAGCGTACAGCTTGTCGGCGATAGGCTGCTTCTCACCCTTGTAGATATATGTAGCAAGGGCGATAGAGAGGATAGCGATCACTGTAGATGTAGCAGCCACCTGCGGGTCGAAGTGAACGGTGTAGGCTGTGCCTGCAGCGCTCACGATAGAGCCGAAGCTTGCCCAGCTCCAGTCGCAGAAGCCGCCGAGTGTGGTAACAACACCAACACCTACGGTGACGATGCTCAGGAACACGAGAGGGAAGGTCATTGTAGCCGGAGCCTCGTGCGGTGTGTGGTGAGCATGCAGCTCCTTGTTCTCTGTACCCCAGAAGATGCCGTAGTAGAGGCGGAACATGTAGAACGCTGTCATAGCGGCTACGCCTGTCATCCACCAGCCGCAGAGCGGTGAGTACTCGAAGCAAGCAGTGATGATCTCGTCCTTAGAGCTGAAGCCCGAGAAGAACGGGATACCTGCGATAGCGAGGCAAGAGATGAGGAATGTGATGTGTGTGATAGGCATGTACTTGCGCAGACCGCCCATTGCAGACATCTCGTTAGAGTGAACAGCATGGATGATGCAACCAGCTCCGAGGAACAGACAAGCCTTGAACATGGCGTGTGTGAACAGGTGGAACATAGAAGCCATGTAGCCAAGCTGTGCATGGTTGTCGAGAGCCGCACCGTGGTGACCCGGCAGACATACGCCGAGTGCTACCATCATGAACGCAATCTGAGAGATTGTAGAGAATGCAAGCACACGCTTGATGTCGCTCTGTGCGCAAGCAACGGCTGCTGCGTAGAAGGCTGTGAAAGCACCTACGATAACGACTACCTCAAGAGCCTGCGGAGCGTACTCGATCCATACCGGGAAAAGACGTGCAATCTGGAACACACCTGCAACGACCATGGTAGCGGCGTGGATAAGTGCAGATACCGGTGTCGGACCTTCCATTGCGTCCGGCAACCAGATGTGCAACGGGAACATTGCCGACTTACCTGCACCACCGATGAACATAAGCACAAGGGCTGTAGGCAGAATCATGCCGCCTGCAGCAAGAGCGCGTGCGCTGTCAGCAACGGTGAAGGCAGAAGCGCCTGCGCCGTAAGCAATCTCTGTTCCGGTGAACGAGAAGTTGTAGCTTCCTGTGTAGTAGCCGAAGATGAGAATACCGATGAGGAAGAACATATCGGCGAAGCGTGTCACGATGAACGCCTTCTTAGAAGCGTGAACGGCTGCGTGCAGAGTGTAGTAGAAGCCAATGAGGAGGTAAGAGCTTACACCCACAAGCTCCCAGAACATGTACATCTGGAAGATGTTTGTAGCAAGCACGAGTCCGAGCATTGACATCGTGAAGAGAGAAAGGAAAGCGTAGTAGCGCTGGAAGCCTTTCTCACCGTGCATGTAGCCGAACGAGTAGATGTGCACCATAAGGCTGACCGTAGAGATGACGATGAGCATCATCACCGAAATCGGGTCGAGCAGCACACCGAGGTCGAAGTGCAGATGGCCCAGCGGCAACCATGTAACGTTGTAGGGAACGAAGGTTGCGAAGGTGCCGTCGGCAAGACGGTCGGCTGTGAAATACTGGAACGCAGTGTAGTAGCTGAGTGCTGCCACCAAGCCCAGAGAGCAGGTGCCAATCAGTCCGGCTGTCTTATGCGACCAGGAATACTTCTTATTCACGAATTCTGGCAGACCGATAACCAGGAAGCTGATCAGCGGCAACAGAAGAATCCATATTGAATATGTAAAATCCATAATCTAATTAATATTTCATGTTTTCAATACTGTTCACCTGATCGCTGTGGAAATTGCGGTAAACGTTAATAATAATCGCGATAGCTACGGCGCTCTCTGCTGCGCTCACGCCGATTGAGAAGAGGGTCATGAAGAAGCCCTCGAACTCGCCGGGGAAGAGCAGGCGGTTGAAAGCCGCAAAGTTCAGGTCTACTGCGTTGAGCACGAGCTCTATAGAGACGAGCATGGCTATCAGGTTGCGGCGTGTTACGAAGCCGTATACGCCGATGAAGAACAGAAGTGCGCTAAGCACGAAATAACATTCTACTGGTACCATAATTTACTTGTCCTCCTTTTCTTTACGTGCTACAACGATTGCGCCAATGATACATGCCAGCAGGAATACTGAGATGAACTCGAAGGGCAATACATACTGATACTTTTCTGAACCGAGAAGAGCCTCGCCGATGGTCTGCATGGGCACCTCGCCGCCGTCAAGAGCTACAGAGAGGAAACCATTCTTGAGCTGTACACCGGCTACGGTAGCCAGACCTACGAGGCAGATGAGTGCGTAAGAGAGGGCACGACAGCCCTTAATGCGCTCTACCAGTCCCTGGAGTGTGCGCTTGCTTACGAGCTGCACGGCGAAGATGTACATCATCACCATACCGCCAGCGTAGACGCTGATCTGTGCTGCACCGAGATAGGTGTAGTCGAGCAGGAAGTAGAGACCTGCCACTCCGAGGAGTACGAAAAGCAGGAATGTGACCGAACGCATGATGCGCTTTGTGGTCACGCACATGACAGCCGATCCGAGGATTACTACTGCCAAGATGCAAAACATTACTATACTTGCCATATTTTCTTACTCCTTATTTTGTTTTGGTGTTAAACGTTCCGATTTCGAAGTCGGCGCCGCCGTCGATGATGTTAGGCAGCGAGCCGCCCTCGTACACTTCCTTGTCGAGGTGAAGCACGAGTGCTTCGCGGTCGAATACCGAGTTCTCGAAATCGTTTACAAATTTGATTGCGCCGAAGTTGCAGGCGTTCACGCAGAGCTCGCAGAACATGCAGTCGCCGAGGTCGTACTGATAGTCGACGAGCTGCTTTTTCTTCTTGCCTGTCTCCGGGTTCTCAACCATCTGCGACACGATCTTGATGGTGCCGTTCGGGCAAGCCTTCTCGCAGAGTGTACAAGCAGTACACTTCACGGCGCCGTTCTCGTCGCGGTTCATCACCAGACGTCCGCGGTGGCGTGCTGCTACGTGCAGTGTGGTCTTGCGGTTCTCGGGATACTGCTCAGTGCTCTTCGGTGTGAAGTACTCCTTCCAGGTGGTCTTCATACCTACGGCGAGAGTCTTCACAGCAGCTCCGATTTCTCCGAAATATGATTTTTTGTTTTCTTCCATTGTTTTAATGATGTGTTTTTAGAAGTGCCAACCGAATGCCACAACTACAGTCATGAGAATCAAGTTGATAAGACACAAAGGCATCAAGTACTTCCACTCGAGCTTCAGTATCTGGTCGACACGCAGACGCGGGAATGTCCAGCGCACCCACATGAGCAGCCATACTACGGCGAATGTCTTTCCGAGGAACCATACGATGCCGGGGATGAAGTTGAGCACGTTGTCAACTGCCTCAACGCCGATGTTGAACGGAGCCCAGCCGCCGAGGAACACTGTGGTGGCGATTGCCGAAACTACGAAGAGGTTGAGGTACTCGGCGAGGTAGTAGAAGCCGAAGCCCATACCCGAATACTCGGTGTGATAGCCGGCTGTAAGCTCCGACTCAGCCTCAGCCAAGTCGAACGGGCCGCGGTTTGCCTCGGCGTTGCCTGCTACGAGGAACACGAGGAAGGCGATGATAGCCGGGATGTGTCCCTTGAAGATTAGCCAGCCGAAAGCGCCGGTCTGTGCCTCTACGATGCCCGATACCCGCATTGTGCCGGTGAGCACAACGGCGGTAATGAGGCAGAGAGCGAGTGACATCTCGTATGAGATGAGCTGCACGGCGCCACGCATAGCCGAAACTACCGAATACTTGTTGTTAGAGCCCCAACCTGCCATGAAGATGCCCACGATGCCGATGCTCGAGATAGCCGACATGAGGAACAGGCCTACGTTGAAGTCGAGCACCTGAGCGCCGTTGTTCCACGGGAGGAACGAGAAGGTGCCCACGGAAGCGATGATCACGAGGAACGGAGCAACATAGTAGAGCACCTTGTCGGCGCCGTCTACTGAGAAGATCTCCTTGATGAGCATCTTAAGCACGTCGGCGAACACCTGGAATATACCCCAAGGACCTACGCGCATCGGGCCAAGACGACACTGGAAGTAGGCGCAGACCTTACGCTCCATGAAGATCAAGATGATGGCGAGGATGGCGTAACCTGCGAGAATGCAGACACCAACCAGGATGCACTCGATCAGTATTGTCCAGAAATCTCCAAGACCGCAGGTCTGTGAGAGGAGATTGTGGAACCAGTTTGTTACTATACTAAAGTCAAACATTTCTTTTAATTTATGATTTCGTTAACGGTCGATGTCAGGAATTACGAAGTCGATAGCCGCACCGGTGGTGATGAGGTCGGCAATCTTCTGTCCGCGAAGCATCGGGTCGAGAGCGCCGGTCAGTGTCAGACCCATCGGACGCATCTTCATACGGTAAGGACTCTTGTCGCCCTTAGAGTGGAGATATACGCCAAACTCGCCGCTGGCTCCCTCTACAGAGAAGTACCACTGTCCCTCGGGCACCTTGATGATTGGCTTCTGCTTAACGTAGAAGTCGCCCTCCGGAATGTTGTCGATGAGCTGCTCGATGATGTTAAGGCTCTGATAGAGCTCCTTAATGTGGCAGTAGTAGCGGTCCATTGAGTCGCAACCGGTCATTGTAATCTCCTCCCACTCTACCTTGTCGTAGAGATCGTACGGGTGGCGCTTACGTGTATCGTTCTTCCAGCCTGCGGCACGTCCTGCCGGACCTGTCACGGCGTAGTTGATACAGTCTTCGCGTCCCATCGGACCAACGCCTACCAAGCGGTTGTGTGTGATTACGTTGTCGCCGAACACGTCGAGATACTCCTGAATCATCGGACGCAGATACTTGCAGAGCTTCTTTGTGTTCTCTACGAACTTCGGGTCGATGTCTGCCTGGCATCCGCCGATGCGGTAGTAGTTCTGGATGAGTCGTCCGCCGGTGGTCTCCTCCATCACGTTGAGCACGTGCTCGCGGTCGCGCATGCAGTAGAGGAACGCTGTGAGGGCGCCCAAGTCCTGCGCTGTACAGCCGAGGTAGAGCAAGTGGGAGTCGATACGCTGCAGCTCGTCCATGATGGTGCGGATGTAGTGGATGCGGTCGGTAAGCTCAACGCCTATACCCTCCTCGATGACGCCTACGAGAGCGTGGCGGTGCATCATGGCAGAGAGGTAGTTGAGACGGTCGGTGAGAGCGAGTGTCTGCGGATAGGTCATGCCCTCCCACATCTTCTCGATGCCGCGGTGGATATAGCCCAGGTGCGGATAGATGCGCTTCACCTTCTCGCCGTCGAGAACGGTCTGCAAGCGGAGCACACCGTGTGTAGACGGGTGGTTAGGGCCGATGTTCACAACGAAGTCGGTGTCCTCGAAGAGGCGCTTCTTTGTAGCTACGAGGTGGCCGTCGGCGTCGAGACTGTACACAACGGTGTAGTCAGACTCGGGCTCGTCGGTAAGCGGGAACTGGTTTGCCTCGGGGCTCATGTCGAAGTCCTTGCGCAACGGATAGCCGTTGAAGTCGGTACGGAGGAACAGACGGCGCATGTCGGGGTGACCCAGGAACTTGATGCCTACGAAGTCGTAGACCTCGCGCTCGAGCAGCTCGGCTGCCTTCCAGAGCTCTACGACGGTAGGAATCACGTCGCTGCCGTCCACCTTCTTTGCGATGGTGCGCACAGAGCAGCGCTCGTTGTTGTCGGTGTTCTCAAGAATGTAGATACATCCCAAGCCTTCCTCGCCGAAGTCCTCGCCGATGATGGTAACAAGGTAGTCGAAATGTTTCTGGTTCTTCAGTTTCGACATCTCACTCGCAAAATTGTCGAATGAGAGTTCTATGTTTTCAAGTTTCATATCTTATACCTTATTATATTAATCAGTTAGACCTTTCTTTGCATCGAAGCCTTCCGGCACCTCGTTCACTACGATTGTCTCGCGCTTTGCTTCGCTGGCGAGAGCCTCGTTGCTCAAGCCGTGCAGACCGCCCTTAGACATAGAGAGTTCTTTCTCCTCATGTGTCATCTTGTGGTTTGCTCCGCCGAAGAACTTCTCGACCTTCACCTTGCGCTGCAGCTGCATCATGCCGTAGAGGATAGCCTCCGGACGCGGAGGACAGCCGGGCACGTATACGTCTACGGGCACAATCTCCGAGATGCCGCGCACTACGTTGTACGACTTCTTGAACGGACCGCCAGAGATAGCGCAACCGCCCACTGCCACAACGTACTTAGGCTCAGCCATCTCGTCGTAGAGACGCTTGAAGACTGGCGCCATCTTGTTGGTGATGGTACCGGCGCACATGATAAGGTCGGCCTGACGAGGAGAGTTACGTGTCACCTCGAAGCCGAAGCGAGAGAAGTCGTAACGGGCGCAACCTACTGCCATGAACTCAATACCGCAGCATGATGTACCGAATGTTAATGACCACAAAGAGTTGGAACGACCCCAGTTGATAGCCTGGTCGAGTGAGCCAACCACTACGTTGACGCCGCCCTCGTGGAGCTCGTCTACGATTGTCTCAAGGCCCTTGTTGTCCTTGAACTCATCGTAAGGAATACTCTTGATGACAGGTTTTCTTACTTCCATTCCAACGCTCCTTTCCGCCAAGCGTATGCAAGGCCAAATACCAATACCAGCATGAAGAAACCAACGCTCGCAAGCGCCATCGCTCCAAACTGCTTGACTACTACTGCCCACGGGTAGAGGAAGAGGGTCTCAATGTCGAACATGAGGAAAAGGATAGCAAAGAGATAGTAGCCAACATGCACCGGAATCCAAGAAGATCCGCGTGTAGGGATACCACACTCAAAGGGCTGACCCTTAACCGGGTTGTACGAACGAGGACCTACGAGTTTCGCAACTACGTACGCACCTACTACCAATACAACAGCCGTCAAGATGACTGTGATTAATAAAATAGAATCCATAAAAATTTTTAAAACAATTTGTTTCTTTTTCTACGTAGAATACCGCTAAGTATTCGAATTGCAATTTTCAGTTTGCAAAGTTAGCAATAATTATTGGATTGTTGAGGGTTTTTACTTAAAAATCTGTAAAGAATAAGCATAGAAAGTTTCTGCCGCTTTCTATGCTTCTATCATCGTGCAGCGAACGGAATCCGATCGGACGGCGAACGGAAACCGATCGGACGGCGGACGGAAACCGATCGGACGGCGGACGGAAACCGATAGGACGGCGGACGGAAACGATAGGGGGTGCAGCTGTCTCAGCTGCACCAACCAAGTAAACTGGCAATCTTATTATCCTCAAACAGATTCCACTCTGATACACACAGATTATCAAGGTGCATAAAATAAAACGCGGATTTATCGGATTAAACGGATGTCGTTAGCCGTAGCGGAGGTCTCCGGCCTCCGCAGCAAGCTGCGATACAATTACTATCCGACTTGGTGTTGCGGAGGCCGGAGACCTCCGCTACGGATGGCGCATCCGTTTGATCCATTGTCAACCCACTCAAGCAGAAATCCGTTAAATCCGCTGTTAATCTCCACGCGCCCAAACATCCGTTTAATCCGTTAAATCCGCTGTTAAACTCCACGCATTCAAGCCTCCGCATATTCCGTGTGACCCTTACTTCACGAACCGCAGCCTTATCCACGCCCAGCGCGGTATCATGCGCCACGCAGCCACGAGCAGCCGATAGCGCCAGTCGATCGTCACCACCTTCTTGCCGCGTTCCACCGCACTCACGATGTCCGCCGCCACGTGCTCAGCCGAGAGCTGCAGCGGGAAATGGCTGCCGGCGATAAGGTCGGTCGCCACGAAGCCCGGTCGTATGTCGGTGATGGCGATGGGCAGGCGACGCATGCTGGCGAGCTGCGCCAGACACTCGAGGTAGTGCGACTGGAAGCGCTTCGTAGCCGAATAGGCTGGCGCAGCACCCAGTCCGCGCGTGCGAGCTATCGACGTGATGCAGGCTATGCGTCCGCGGTGAGCGTTGTCGGCAAACCACTGGTACGCCGAGAGCACCATCCGCGTGAAGCCCACGACGTTGGTCTGCACCGTGCGCATCTCCTTCTCCGCATCGAGCGAGCAGTTCTCCCACCCTATTCCCGAGCTGTGGAAGTAAAGATCCATGCCGCCCAGCTTGCCGATAAGCTCGTGCAAGCCCTCGGTGGCATCGTCGCTGTCAACGTCAATCTGCTGCCACGCCACTATGCCGTCCGTGGTCTCCACTATCTCCTGCAGCCGCTCCACACGCCTGCCGGCTATGCCTACGCTGTAGCCACGCACGGCTAAAAGACGAGCCACTTCAAGCCCTATGCCCGAAGTGGCTCCTATTACTATAGCTTTCTTTGTCATATCGTTCTTTTTATAACCTCTCTATTCAAAAGCCAGCTCAGCCGCCTCCTTTGTGAGGCACGACTTCACGTCCGTGTAAGGCACCGTGAACTCCACCATGCCCAGCGCATACGGACCTATCTCGTACTGCTGATAGACGAAGCGTAAGCCCTCAGGCGTGAGCACCGGCACGGTCGTGGGGAGCGGGATGATGCCGTGCTCCACGAAAAGCATGTTCTGCAGGTCGCTATCCTTTATCTTGCGGTTCTCAGCCTTAGAGATATACTCCTTCACGCCACGGCGCAGGATGGGCTGCAGCGCCTTCTGCTTCAGCGTGTCTACCGTAGCGGCGAGCACCTTGCCCGTAGCCTTAACGATGTTCACCGGGCGACACACAGCCGAGCCGTGCGCTCCGCCGAGGAACACATAGCAGGAGGTCTCGTACGTCAGGTAGCGGTCGGTCTCATACGTCTTGCGTATGCTCAGGTCGTACGAGAGCCCCGCAATGCCCAACTCCTTCAGCTCGGCATATTGCGCCTTCAGATACACATTATTCATATTGCCGTAGAAGTCGACAAGCGCCTTGCCGTCAGCCATCGCACCCTTGTACACAGGCGCCTCGCCGTTCTCCTCCTGCATTGCGGGCAGGTACATACGCACGAGTTCGCCGGCTACGTATCTGCGCACGCCGACCGAGAGCGAGTCGTCGCCCGAAGGATAGTCTACAACTACGCAGCACTTCAACGTCGAATCCTTCTGCTCGCAGAACGCAATGCTGTCCGTTGCGAACGCCGTCTGCTGCAGCACACTGTCCTGCTCCGCCGCAGAGCCCGACTTCGCCGCACGCGACGTGCAGCCGCCAAGCGCCATCAGCGCCATGCCCGCAGCTGCGAGTGTAAAACGTATGTATCTGAATCTTTTCATATCTGTCTTGCTTATTATAAGGTTTAACTGCTTTATAGTTTATCTCTATATTCGCTTAAATTAATAGCAAAATCAAAGTTATATTATTTATTGTTAACCCACAAAATAAACCGCTCATAATTGCGTTTATTTAACGTATCGTGATTGCTGTTCACGATAAAGCGTCGCATGCTGATAGCACAACACAACGCTTGCTGTTAACACAACGCTTGCTGTTAGTACAACGCTTGCTGTTAGTACA
The DNA here is from genome assembly GCF_019052365.1 of Leyella stercorea. Classification (GTDB taxonomy): domain Bacteria; phylum Bacteroidota; class Bacteroidia; order Bacteroidales; family Bacteroidaceae; genus Prevotella. The sequence continues at coordinate 4,233 of NZ_JAHQUY010000054.1, read as the reverse complement.
ACGTATCGCAAACGAATCATTTATAAAACAAACCAAAGAAAGGAACAATACTATGATTTTCTCAACAACACCCACCCTCGAAGGTCACCCCATCCGCGAATATCGCGGCGTAGTAACCGGCGAAACCATCATCGGCGCCAACGTTTTCAAAGACTTCATGGCAGGCTTGCGCGACTTCTTCGGCGGTCGCAGCGGCACCTACGAAAGTGTGCTGCGCGAAGCTAAGGACTCAGCCATGCGCGAAATGGCGCAGCGTGCCGAGAGCCTCGGCTGCAACGCCATCGTAGGCATCGACCTCGACTACGAAACCGTAGGACAGGGCGGATCGATGCTCATGGTGACATGCAGCGGCACAGCGGTGATAATATAAAAGGCAAAAAACAAAGCTGGAAGATGGCTGGAAGATAACCCTCTCATTCAAGTTATCTTCCAGCCCTTATCATATTCACCTCCAACCCATTACGCTATTTCTGGAAGATATGGCAGATTTTTTCACGCACTCGGTTTTTATATCTGCAAGAGTTATTAGTGGAATTTGCTCAGAATTAACTACCTTTGCGGTAGATTCACCAACGCAATAAGCGTGTACCGATTGACAATATCGTTGTGATTTGCTCAGAATTAACTACCTTTGCGGTAGAATCACCAACGTTAAGTTGCCGACTGCAACTAAACCGTAAGTTGTGATTTGCTCAGAATTAACTACCTTTGCGGTAGAATCACCAACCTGCGACCAGTCAATGCCACGCTTTGGGTAGTTGTGATTTGCTCAGAATTAACTACCTTTGCGGTAGAATCACCAACACGAAGCTGGTAGAAATCGAATGTGCTTGCGTTGTGATTTGCTCAGAATTAACTACCTTTGCGGTAGAATCACCAACCGTGCGCTCGCTTCCGCAGTTGGCATGGGCGTTGTGATTTGCTCAGAATTAACTACCTTTGCGGTAGAATCACCAACAGACCGTATAACTAAGCTGGAAGAAGTAAAGTTGTGATTTGCTCAGAATTAACTACCTTTGCGGTAGAATCACCAACATACGCCAGACCTACAGGAGAAAATCGCGAGTTGTGATTTGCTCAGAATTAACTACCTTTGCGGTAGAATCACCAACTCAGAAGACGCATGCATATTAACGTCACCGGTTGTGATTTGCTCAGAATTAACTACCTTTGCGGTAGAATCACCAACTCAAGCCAACATTGCAGAAAGAACCCGACCGTTGTGATTTGCTCAGAATTAACTACCTTTGCGGTAGAATCACCAACAATATTATTGCTACCTTTGCAACAGATAAAGTTGTGATTTGCTCAGAATTAACTACCTTTGCGGTAGAATCACCAACAACGACGAAACTATGGAAATTATAAAGAGTGTTGTGATTTGCTCAGAATTAACTACCTTTGCGGTAGAATCACCAACCCTTTGTGGTGGATAACATGAGAGTTTTAGGTTGTGATTTGCTCAGAATTAACTACCTTTGCGGTAGAATCACCAACGATAAAATAAAGCATCGTTCAAACGGTCAGTTGTGATTTGCTCAGAATTAACTACCTTTGCGGTAGAATCACCAACGGTATTTTGTTATAAAACGCCACTCGGTAGTTGTGATTTGCTCAGAATTAACTACCTTTGCGGTAGAATCACCAACTATTAAGACACTGGAGGGCGTGACAGATAGTTGTGATTTGCTCAGAATTAACTACCTTTGCGGTAGAATCACCAACACGAGTTCCGCACGTTGTACGGATTCGCCCGTTGTGATTTGCTCAGAATTAACTACCTTTGCGGTAGAATCACCAACTTTGCCGCCTGTTCTATCTTCGCCCAGTCTGTTGTGATTTGCTCAGAATTAACTACCTTTGCGGTAGAATCACCAACCAAATCAGAATAAGACAAAACTTCATAACCGTTGTGATTTGCTCAGAATTAACTACCTTTGCGGTAGAATCACCAACATTAGAAGGTGGAATGTCATAAAGGTCATTGTTGTGATTTGCTCAGAATTAACTACCTTTGCGGTAGAATCACCAACTCCTCAACATACTCACGCCAAGAGATATGGGTTGTGATTTGCTCAGAATTAACTACCTTTGCGGTAGAATCACCAACCGCGCAAAGCTTGGAGCAACAAGCGGTGAGTTGTGATTTGCTCAGAATTAACTACCTTTGCGGTAGAATCACCAACAACGTAGATCTGACAGCAGCCGAGGAGGAGTTGTGATTTGCTCAGAATTAACTACCTTTGCGGTAGAATCACCAACGTTGGGCACCGATGGCCATGGACAACAAGAGTTGTGATTTGCTCAGAATTAACTACCTTTGCGGTAGAATCACCAACGGCTGGAGTTTATCACCCAACGACAAGACGGTTGTGATTTGCTCAGAATTAACTACCTTTGCGGTAGAATCACCAACAAACTTTTACTATGGAACTGAAGGAATTTAGTTGTGATTTGCTCAGAATTAACTACCTTTGCGGTAGAATCACCAACACGCGTTTAATCTTAAACACGCTGCAAAGAGTTGTGATTTGCTCAGAATTAACTACCTTTGCGGTAGAATCACCAACTTGCGATTATGATTGAAAAAAGAAATTGTTGTTGTGATTTGCTCAGAATTAACTACCTTTGCGGTAGAATCACCAACTTTCAAGGCGTTTAGCTTCTTCAGCATAAGTTGTGATTTGCTCAGAATTAACTACCTTTGCGGTAGAATCACCAACATAGAATGCGCATTTACTTGTAAATAAGCGAATTAGCATAGTTCTTAGAATTATAAAAAGTTGGTGTTAGAAAGAGGTCTTCTTCAAATTTTAAGAAGACCTCTTTTTCTATTTAATATGACGCTTGGTATTTTTAACAAAGAACGATAGTTAGAAAAGCTCTAATTGTTGACCTGGAGCATTCGGAGTTTGTGGCTTCTTCCCATAAAAAAGCTTAATGTTTCCAAACTGCTTGTCAGTGATGCACATTATTCCGACCTTTCCATATTCAGGAAGAAAAGAGTTGACACGCTTCATGTGGACTTCTGCATTCTCCATACTTGCGCAATGGCGTACATAAATGGAGAACTGAAACATGGTGAAGCCATCTTGTTGCAACCGCTTTCTGAACATGGTGTATTCTTTTATGTCTTTCTTTGTTTCTGTTGGCAAATCAAAAAAAACAAGTATCCACATAACTCGATATTCACTAAAACGATTCATTGCAAAATTATAGTTTAGTTTAGCGTACAGGGTATGCGATGCGTCGCAATTCACCCGTAAAGCATTTGTATAGAGATGCTGTGGTTTGGGTAACAGCCACCATTAGCGGGCTGCGCTTGCCACCTATCACGACATCTAATGTTGGTATTGAGAGCAACAGGGCTTTTATCTCTTTAGACAAGTCGAGATTGTTTATCCCCTTGTCTTTTACTATAGAGTATACGAGTTCGTCTACATAAGGACGATAGGGTTCCATAATATCGTCAGCGAGGCAATAGGCGTTATAGCGATTATGGTGGTGGATGCCGAGGGTCGGTAACATTCCGCTTGACACCAATGCACGTGCAACAATAGCACGCAGTATGGCATATCCGTAATTCAGTAGATTGTTTGGTGCTTCGCCTTCTCTACTTCGCGTAAAGTCTTCCAAACCATCAATACCGGCAAATAGGTTCTTCCAATAATATGCTGCGGCACGCCCTTCGACGTTATCAGGATCTCCACTGCGCACATCGTCAGCCCAACGTAGCATTGTTGGGGAGTTTTTGCCAGTGCATGTAGCAAGGGCAGCAGCCTGATTGCTGATTTTCATTTTTACCGTCTGCTGCCATAGTTGTTTCTTCAATGGCTGAGAAGCATCCAACTGGTCACGGAAACGCTCGTTTTGTGTGGAGTTGCCATAAAGTGGAAGCATAAGACCTACGGGCAGACTATGCGAATCGCAGGTGATGACGGCACAGTTGTTTTCGAGCAGAGACTCAAGTAGCCCTTGAGTGATTGTGATGCGTCGGTTGTCAAGCACAACGACTCCAATATCTTCTATGGGCTTTGTTATTTCTGCCTGTTTTTTTATTTGGTCGGGCAAATTGCTGTCGGTTTCCACTTCTGGCAGTTTTATGACCATTTGCCCCATTCGTAATGAAAGATACGCTGGGTTGCCAAAATAAAGAGTCTTCTTAATCATAGGGTGTTACCTGTTGGCGGAATTAATTTAGTGCATACTTAATTCTGCCAATGGGCTTGTCGT
>NZ_JAHQUY010000053.1 GCF_019052365.1 Leyella stercorea | reverse complement strand
CTGAAAAGAACTCGTCGTTCTGTGTATACGTACGCACATGGTATATCTTCTTGATAAAGCGCATCGGGATGAGTTCATAGCGTATTACGTCCCTTGTCTTGTACAGTCTTGCCTGCTCTTTGTTGAAGCGTGGGTCTTCAGGTTCGATATCCTCCTCGACGACTTCCACTTCCAGGTGCTGCTTACGCTTTGCACCATTGTTGGTACGGGCGCGTTCCTTCTTCTCCGAAGGCTGGTCTGTCGTTGTGTCCTGGGACGCAGGTGTCGGGGTTTGTTTCTCCGATTTGTTCTGTGTTATCTTGGCAAGTCCCTTGATTATGCGCTTCTGCTTGGCCTCTTCCTCCGACTTGTGTTCGAGCAGGTTTCTTAAAGACGTGACCTCTTCCAGAAGGGCGTCAGCCTTACGGTTCGCCTCCTGGAGTTGTTCCTGCAAAAAGGATATCTGTTGCTGCAACAATGCAATAATCTCGTCTTTATTCATACTTCAAAGGTACGAAAAAAAGACGAGACTACCAAATAAATCATCATGTATTTTGATGATAATATTACTGATTATCAAGTATTTATAGATATGGAATTGTCAATGCTCAGCCTCTTGCGATATCTCACCGACTTCAACGATATTCCGCTCATTATAGCGGATAGGGTCTTGTAGGGCATTACGCAAGCCTTCTTGCCGGTATTGAAATAGGGTATCTCGAAGGTACCTCTTTCAAGTCGCTTCTGATACAGTGTGAAACCGTCCGTATCCCAGCGAAGGAGCTTTACCTGCTGCCGGTTCTTGCTGAAGAAGATGAACACAGACCCGCTTAGCGGAGGCAGATCCATCTCCTGCGACACTAACTTATAGAGACCGTTTATCCCAAGGTTCATTCTAACATAGCGCTGGCAGACATAATAGCGCATACCGTCATTCAGTCCAAACATGGCAGATCCTCCCTCTGGTATAGTTTGAGAAATGACATGACTGCTTCTGCTGTGCCACGTTTAATGTTCACTTGGGTGCCGTCGGGAAAAGTGAAACAAACTCCGTATAACATATCTGATGTTTCCTTGTGACTTAAAGTAAAGTCAGCGGTTATCGGAAGAAACATAGAATCAGACGGCGGCATTTGTTTGTCTGCCGATTTTTTACTTTCATGTAGAAGAGTCTTGGCTTTTCTGACACTGAGACCATTGTTTCGCATCCATCTTGCCATACTACGCTTATTTACATGTTGCTCACATTGGAATGCTCGTAAACACACTGTCGGATCATGGTTAAGTGCTTGTAGAAACATGTTCCACACACTTTTGTATCGTTCTGCTGCTAACATATTTTTGAGGGTTTAATAATGTTGCAGCAAAGGTAACAAGCATAATGATTAAAAAAAAGGCTGCATCGCGGATACGCTTACGTGTGTGTGCCATTTCTGTCACTCTGTTTGTCACATTTGTCACGCTTCGTTGTGCTATATTAGCCCTTATCAGCTTTGGCACGCTTTTGGCTATATCCTTAACGAAAGCGGACGGCAGAATAGTCGCCGCAGAAATTAACAGTAAAATAAAAACTTAAAACATAAAAATCATGAACATTAAACCATTAGCAGACAGAGTTCTCGTACTCCCTGCACAGGCAGAAGAAAAAGTCGGTGGAATCATCATTCCTGATACAGCAAAAGAGAAGCCGCAGCACGGCACAATCGTTGCAGCCGGTAACGGCACAAAGGACGAGGAGATGGTTCTGAAAGAAGGCGATGAAGTGCTCTACGGCAAGTATTCTGGCACTGAGCTTGAGGTTGAAGGCACAAAGTACCTCATCATGCGTCAGTCAGACGTTCTCGCAGTGGTTCAGAAATAATTAATAATTAATAACTAATAATTAATAATTAAAGAAATGGCTAAGGAAATTAAATACAATATGGATGCACGCGACCTGTTGAAGAACGGTGTCGACAAGTTGGCTAACGCAGTTAAGGTGACACTCGGTCCGAAAGGCCGCAACGTGGTTATCGAGAAGAAGTTCGGTGCTCCGCAGATTACAAAGGACGGTGTGACCGTAGCTAAGGAAGTGGAGCTCGAGGACAAGTTCGAGAACACCGGCGCACAGCTCGTTAAGAGCGTGGCAAGCAAGACCGGCGACGACGCAGGCGATGGTACAACAACCGCTACAATCCTCACCCAGGCTATCGTAACCGAGGGTTTGAAGAACGTAACAGCAGGTGCTAACCCGATGGACTTGAAGCGTGGTATCGACAAGGCAGTAGCTGTAGTCGTTGCACACATCAAGCAGAACGCAGAGATTGTTGGCGACAACTACGACAAGATAGAGCAGGTAGCAACCGTTTCTGCTAATAACGATCCAGAGATTGGCAAGCTCCTGGCAGACGCAATGCGCAAGGTGTCTAAGGACGGCGTAATCACCATTGAGGAGAGCAAGAGCCGCGACACAAACATCGGCGTAACAGAAGGTATGCAGTTCGACCGCGGCTATCTGAGCGCTTACTTCGTAACCGACTCTGAGAAGATGGAGTGCGTTATGGACAACCCGTACATCCTTATCTACGACAAGAAAATCAGTAGCGTTAAGGACCTCCTGCCTATCCTGCAGCCGGCTGCAGAGAGCGGACGCCCGATGCTCATCATCGCTGAGGACGTTGACTCTGAGGCACTCACCACATTGGTTGTGAACCGTCTGCGTGCAGGCTTGAAGATCTGTGCTGTGAAGGCTCCTGGCTTCGGCGACCGTCGTAAGGCTATGCTCGAGGATATCGCTACTCTGACCGGTGGCGTCGTAATCAGCGAGGAGAAGGGCTTGAGCCTCGACAAGGCTACACTCGACCTCTGCGGTTCTTGCGAGAAGGCAACCGTTTCTAAGGACTACACCACTATCGTAGGCGGCTGCGGTCAGAAGGACCTCATCGCCGACCGTGTTGCTCAGATCAAGAGCGAGATTGCAAACACTAAGAGCGCATACGACAAGGAGAAGCTGCAGGAGCGTCTTGCAAAGCTCGCCGGTGGCGTAGCCGTTCTCTACGTAGGTGCTAACAGTGAGGTAGAGATGAAGGAGAAGAAGGACCGCGTTGACGACGCTCTCTGCGCTACACGTGCAGCTATGGAGGAAGGCGTTGTCGTTGGTGGCGGCACAACATACATCCGTGCTCAGAAGGAACTTGCTGAGCTCAAGGGCGAGAACGCTGACGAGCAGACTGGTATCAACATCGTGCGCCGCGCTATCGAGGAGCCGCTTCGCCAGATCGTAAAGAACGCTGGTGGCGAGGGTGCTGTTGTTGTTCAGAAGGTTCGCGAGGGCGAGGGCGACTTCGGTTACAACGCTCGCAAGGACGCTTACGAAGACCTCCGTGCAGCAGGTGTCATCGACCCGGCTAAGGTAGAGCGCGTAGCTCTTGAGAACGCTGCTTCTATCGCAGGCATGTTCCTCACAACCGAGTGCATCATCTGCGACAAGCCTGAGGAGAAGGCTCCGGCTATGCCGATGGGCAACCCGGGCATGGGCGGCATGATGTAATCAGACCGAAATCACAGATTGAATAAAACATAAAAAGAGTCCCTATTCCGCAGTGGAGTAGGGACTTTTTTTTGTTTCTTCTTCGTTTAATATGCCATTACTTTCTTGTTTAATCTATGTTAATTTACCTGATAAACAATAACTTTGTTGTATATTTGTAGGTGGTTCCTACATTTAATGATTTTGTTCGACAGATGAGAACCTAATGTAATAAACAAGTAATGATATGGTGAAGAAGAACTCTATAAAACTATTTGGAAACGATAAGATACGTGCCGTTTGGGACGACGAACAAGAGAAGTGGTATTTCTCTGTTGTTGATGTTGTGGCGGTCTTGACGGAAAGCAAGGATTTTCAGACAGCAAGAAAATACTGGAATAAGCTAAAACAGCGTTTGAGGGAAGAGGGTTTTGAACCGGTGACAAATTGTCACCAGTTGAAAATGCCTGCCGCAGATGGAAAGATGCGCTTAACAGACGTTGCTGATACAGAGCAACTTTTGCGTATCATTCAGTCTGTGCCTTCACCAAAGGCTGAGCCGTTTAAGATGTGGCTTGCAAAAGTTGGAACAGCTCGACTTGATCAGATGCAGGATCCAGAGCTGAGTATTCAGCAGGCTATGATAGACTATAAGCGATTGGGATATTCAGACAATTGGATCAACCAGCGATTGAAAAGCATTGAGATACGCAAGGACTTGACCGACCAATGGAAACTTCATAATGTAGAAGAAGGAGTGCAGTATGCTACTTTGACCGACATCATCTATCAGTCATGGGCTGGCAGGACATCAAAGGAATACAAACAGTTGAAAGGATTGAAGAAGGAAAATCTTCGTGATAACATGACCAACGAAGAATTGGTTCTGAATATGCTTGCAGAACTATCTGCAACAAGCATAACCAAAGCCAAGAATCCCCAAACGTTGGATGAAAACAAAACTTGTGCAAAAGAAGGTGGTGATGTGGCTCGTGTAGCAAGAGAACAATTGGAATCGAAGACAGGGCGATCGGTTGTTTCTCCCCTCTCAGCCAAAAGATTCTTTGAGGCGCAACAGCCTAAAGGAGAATTAGACGACAAAAGTGTTTGTGGCGAGGAGCAAGATAAATAATGTATATAAAATGACACTCCACCTTGAAAGCATTGGTTTCTGAGGTAGAGTGTCGTTTTCGATATGGTCGGAGCCTTATTATTCAGTTAAAGTTCCGTAAAGCCTTTTACTTCTTTGTCAGCACATACAGCTTTGCCATTTCGCCCTCTGGCTCATTGCCGAGCGAGTCGGTCATGATTACGCTGCTGTTGTCCTTAACCTTGTAGAATGTGTGTTCGCCGCTCGACGGACGAACAAGCATCAGGACGCTGTTGTCGAGAACCTCCAGCACGCCGCTTGCCTCGTCGTGACCATCCTTGCGGTCGATGTAGTCCTGCTTGAGCTGGTATGTGCTGTCGGCATTGATAGTGAGTACGGTCTTGATGCCCGGGCAGTCGGCTGCAGGCAGTGTGCCCTCGTATGTGCCGGCAACGGCAGCGAGGTCGAGGTTTTCGCTGGCTGTTGTGTCAGCTACGCTTGTCGAATCGGTGCTTGTTTCGCTCTGTGCGGTGTTCTTGCCGTTGCAAGACACCATTATTGCTGCAGCCAAGACTGCAGCGTACATAAGATTTCTTTTCATACCTTTTATAGATTTGTTTGTTAATTGCTTTCTTTTTAGTATCCATTCCAATGCCAACGGCAGGAATGTAGTAGGTTATTAATGCTTCTTTACAGCCGCCGGGGTCCAATTCTTGAAGAATCGTAGCACCTTCTTCTCGCTGTAGCTCTTGTCCTCTTCGAGGAAACTTGAGTCATGTGTGTGCAGTACCTTACCGTTGGCGTCGAGCACCACGAAGACGGGGAAGCCGAAGCGAGCCGGGTTGTCAAGACGCTCCATCAGCTTTGCGGCTTTCTGTGCAGCCTCTTCGCCGCCAGCCTTGCGCGGATTGTAGTTGACGTGGATGAGCACGAAGTTCTCGCCGATCATCTTGCTTACCGCCTCGTTAGTTTCGGCGAAGTCGGCGAAACGCAGGCACCACGGACACCAGTTGCCGCCCATCTGGCACACCACAAACTTGCCGTCTGCCTTAGCCACGGCAAGTGCCTTGTCAATCTGTTCCATCGGGTCGATGCTCTCGTCATACACTTTCTTCAATGCTGTCTGAGCATTTACAGTCATCAAGGTTACAACCATGAGGACAGCTGTGATAAATAGTCTTCTCATATATGTTTTTGTTTCAGTATCAGTTAATGTACGTGCCTGTCGATGCAGGCTACTTTAGCTTTGCTTCAACTCCATATCCTTTCGCGACTTCGACTTTATTACGAGCCACACTCCGCTGAAGACGAGCACTACAGCCACGGCTTGCTTCCACGTGAAGAGGCACATGCCGCAGGCGATGCTCACCGATACCGCCACCACGGGCTGCATATAGTTGTAGATGCTCACCACGGTGGGGCGCAGCGTGCGTTGCGCTGTCTGCATGCAAAGGTAGGCTATGTAGGTGCCGAAGAACACCACGAAACCCGTTTCGAGCCATGTCTTGAGGCTGACAGCCTGCCAGTCGGTAGACGCGGCGTGCGAGCCGAGGAACGGCGTGAGCAGCAGCGTAGCCCACGTGAACATCCACTTGCTCATGGTTATCGGACTGTAACGTTTCAGTATGTCGCGGTAGAGCGAGAGATAGAGCGCGAACGACATCTGCGCAGCCACGCACAGCAAGTCGCCGCGTATGTCGCCGATGCGCGAGTCGTTGGCAACGGCAGTGCTGGCAATCAGTATGACGGCGCCCGAGCAACCTACGCCCACGCCCAGCGCCTTGCGCCCCGTGATAGGTTCTTTCAGGATAAGCGCTGCGAATATCATTGCGAAGATAGGCAGCGAAGTGGTTACGATGGCGGCGTTAGACGGAGTGGTGATGCTCAGACCGATGGTGAAGCAACACTGGTTGCAGACGAGACCGAACACGCCGGCTCCGCAGAGCACGAAGATGTCCTTAAGCGGCACATGCTCGTGCTTGGTGAAGAGCGATGTTATCCAGAAGAACACCGCTCCTCCCAAGGCGCGCAGGTATACCATATTCAGATTGTCCACCCCGTTCAGCATCGCGTCCTTGCCGATAGGAGCCATGAGGCCCCAAATGACGCAGGCGGAGAGAATGGCGAGGTGGGCAATCAGTACGCGTTTGTTCTGCATCGCGTCTATACGAGGTGAGCTATAAGTTCCTCACGATCGCCGGCGAGCATGTCGATAACTGGAATTTCAACCATTGTGTAGCAGCCCGGCTGCTGGCGCATTGTAGCGCGAGCCACGTTGACGAGCACCTGACCGGTGAGTGCAGGGTTGTTGATGCTCATGGTGAACTCCATGCGCTGGTTCTGAGTCTTGCCGCTCACGCCCTTGCGAGTGAGATGTACGCCGTGACCCATATCGCGCACGGCATCAACCGACGGTACGGCGAACACGTGAGTCTCGTCATTAGAGAAGTATGGGTCTGCCTTGATAGCTGCCGTAACGTCTTCGAGCTTTGCACCCTCCTCGAGTTCTACGTAAACCATGCGGCGGTGCAGTCCTTCGCCCTTCGGTATAGTCATAGACAGCGCGTCCTTCACGCCCTCCTTAGAGCGCACGCATACGCTGTGACCCATCGACATGCCCGGTCCGAAGTTGGTGTAGCTGAGTCCCTTCGGTGCGAGGCTCTGCATCAGAGTGCGCACGATAGAGTCGGAACCCGGGTCCCAACCGGCAGCGATTACGCTCACCGTGCCGTTCTTCTTGCACACCTCAGAGAGAGTGCGGCGGTAGTCGACGATAGAAGTGTGTATATCGAAGCTGTCTACGGTGTTGATGCCGAGTGCAGCAATCTGCTTTGCGTACTCCTCGCACGAGCGTGTCGGAGTAGCAAGGATAGCTACGTCCACGTCCTTCAGTTCGCGAATGTCCTTCACTACCTCGTACTGAGCCAGTTCGGCAGGCTTGTTCTCCGCACCGTGACGGCGCACTACACCAGCAATCTCAAAGTCGTCGGAAGCCTCAAGCGCCTGAATCGCATAATGTCCGATGTTGCCGTATCCCACTACGGCTGCTCTAATCTTTTTCATGTCTTTCATTTTAATATAAAAATTATATGGAATGTCTCGCACGGATAAAGCCGCAGATAGCGAGACATCTGTTACTAATGGGTGCAAAGTTATAGAAAATCATCAAAACTATTTGCTCTCTGGCGGCGTTTTTTACGTATTTTATTGTCTATTAGGCAAAATCATTATAAGTAGGTATTTCATAATTCGCCGATTATGCCTAATTTTGCAACCGTAAAAGAAATAATACTCAACGACAATGAAAAAGAAATATCTTGGTAAGACCGTAGGGTCATTGCTTATCGTACTTCTTATGATGCCGTTAGGACATGCACTGATGATTCTGATGGAGCACTTCCTCGAGCCGACAACGCTTCACTATTCGGCGTTTCTGATGGGTTTTGTAGGACTTGTGATCACCATAGCCGGTGTGTTCGTGAAGGGCGACACACGCCAGACCTGCTTCGGACTCACCGGAGCCTTGCTCTTCTGGACCGGTTGGGTGGAGTTTCTGTTCGCTTACTTCGCTCAGCGCTTCGGTGTACATTGCGATCTTATAGGCAACGGCGTTGTGCAGACTGTCACGGAATACGTCAACGGCGTTGGTGTCAACCATACTTTCACAATCAACGGCACACCGCTCGAAGATTTCTCGCGTGCCGAACTTAAAGAGCTGCGCGGCTCGCGTCCAGAATATCTCATCATGCCCGCCACGTTCGGCATGTGGATGATGTTCGTAGTGATGTACACCTTCTGCACCCGCACCGGCTGTCTGTTCATCCGCTGGGTACAGAGACATTGCGGAATAAACGAGAAGGTGGAGCTGCGACCTATGGCGTATCATCCGAGTATAGTGATGTTCATGGAGTGGAACATCATGATGTGGGGCCTCTACATGCTGCTCATGTTCTGCTACGACCCCGTATTCCTCGGCGACCATCACCCCGTGACCTACGCCGTTGCTGCCGTCTGTCTCGTCGGTTCGGTGCTGATGTTCAAGAAGCAGCTCTACATCAAGTCGTGGGGACGCAATCTGCGCATGGCTTACGCTACGGTCATCGTGTTCTGGACCTTCGTAGAGGTTATCGCACGTAACGGACTCTTCAAGGAGATATGGGTCGATCCGCTGCATCATGTGGTGGAGATGAGCGCCGTGCTCGCCCTCTTCGTAGTGTCCATAGGGGGTGCACTTGTCTCAAGTGCACCAACCAAGCAAGAATTGCACCAATAGCTCATAGGGGGTGCACTTGTCTCAAGTGCACCAACCAAGCAAGAATTGTACCAACAGCTCGGTTGGTGCAGCAGAGACTGCTGCACCCCCTATGGTGCACCAACCAAGCAAGAATTGCACCAACAGCTCGGCTGGTGCAGCAGAGACTGCTGCACCCCCCCCCTATGCTGCATCAATAAACAAATAATATAAACAATAAAAACACAACTCTTTTTATGAAAAGAATTTTCACTCTCTTGTTCGCTGTTCTCACAGCAACAACAATCATGGCACAAATGCACGGACCGATGAAGTTTGTAGGCGCTTCAAACATGAGCGTATCAACAATGAGCAACGATAACCCCAGTGACACAATATTGTTCGCGATGAACGGCATGGAGTCGGGCAACATCACTCTGCCTGCCATGAAGGGTATGCAGACAATACCATCGTTCACCATCAGCGGTGCTAAATTCACGTTGGGCGAGAACCATGTCGTTACGTTTGCCGACCAGACCTTCAGCACAAAGGTGACAGTGAACGGAGCCGAGAAGAAAATCACCGGCACATCGCTTTCAGGCACATACAACATGGCAGACAACTCGCTCTCGCTTACTGTTGTGTTCCAGTACGGCAGCATGCCGTTCCCTATGACATACACCGTGAAAGGCTACTACTTAAAGGCGGTGTCTAACCCCATCACTGTTACAGTGGGCGGACAGTTCACATACAACAACGACAACGTAACATACGAGCTGCGCCGATACAAGGTCGGCGAAACAGACAAGCTCGACGTTACTGTTCCGAGCTATACGCTCGCGAATACCATCATGGGCGACCTCACACTCGGTTCGTACACCGTGAAGGGACTCGTTTACGACGAGGAGCAGGGCGGCTACTACCGCGACTATAAGAACGACGGACTTATGTTCCATTTCACAGCCGTTAAGGATGGCAAGACAACAATGGACAAGGACTACGAGTTCGCAGCAGGCAAGGCTAACAACATTCTCGTGAAGTACGAAGGCAACAACGTAAGCTCTATCGTCAACACCTTCCAGATGGGCGCAATGCCTTTCGGTATTGTGTCTGTGTTCAGCGCTCCTGCAACCTCTATCGAGGGCGTAAACGCCAATGCTACCGCTCCGGCAGACGGAAGAACATACAACCTCGCTGGTCAGCGTGTGGACAACAACTATAAGGGCATTGTTATTGTCAACGGTAAGAAGTATTTGAGAAAATAGTATAATGATTAAAAAAGCCATTTTACTTGCTGTTGCAACTGTGAGCATACACCTGCTCACAGCCTGCAACGGCATTTTTGATGATATATACGACCAGCCGAAGCCGGTTGTGCCGGCGAAAGGGCAGCTTGTTATCGACGCAACGAGCTGGACCGACTGGTATTATGTCTCTCTTCCACGCCTGCAGCGCCTTGCTGAAGCCGGCGACGAGGACGCTCTGCTTAAGGCTCAGACCGAGTTCGATAAGCGTCCTATCCCGTTTGCGCTCAGCGAAGGCAGCGAGTGGGACGGTCGTTCGGGCCAGTATATGTACTGGTTCGACGTTTGGGGCGCAGGCATACAGAACAACGAGTTCCGTGAGCTCACCAAGACCGACGCGCAGCAAGACCCCGAGGAGTGGAGCTTCGCCGTTCATCGCAACAATGTGCGCACGAACGGCGGCGCTGTCTACGAGACGCAATACACATCCTTCGACCAGCTGCCCGCCTCGAGCACCGAATTCGCAAACAAGGAGTTCGCAGCCGACGAGTGGAGCGAGAACGAAGTGTGGAGCAGTCAGGAACAGATGCTGCTCAGTCTTGTGCCGTCGCAGGGCATCGATGTCAACAAGGTGCTCTCGTCGTGGCTTGAGTTCAAGTTCAACGTGCCGCCCGACTACATCCTCAACAAGCATGTCTTCATCCTGCGACTCGCCGACGGCACTTACGCCGCGCTGCAGCTCGCCAACTTCGTCTCGCCCGAAGGCAAGAAGTGTTTCTTGACCATTAATTACAAGTATCCGTATTAAGAACAATGATAAAAAACATAATACTTCCGCTCGCTCTTCTCGCAACCGCGCAGGCGGCGATGGCACAGGCAGACCCAGAACTTGACGATGTGCAGCTCGACTCCATCTTCCGCCATTACGAACTGGAGGAAGTGGTGGTGACGGGCACACGCACGCCGAAGTTTCTGAAGGACACGCCGATACAGACACGCGTCATCTCGTCGCGCGACATAGCCCGCACCGATGCCACAAACGTGCAGGATCTGCTGCAGCAGGAGTTGCCCGGCGTAGAGTTTTCCTACTCGATGAATCAGCAGACCCACCTCAACTTCGCCGGATTCGGCGGACAGGGCATCCTCTTTCTCGTAGACGGCGAGCGTCTCGCAGGCGAGTCGATGGACGACGTCGACTTCTCCCGACTGCTTGTGTCGGGCGTGGAGCGCATAGAGATAGTGAAGGGCGCATCGTCGGCGTTGTACGGCAGCAGTGCAACGGGCGGCGTGGTGAACATCATCACTAAGGACGCCACACGACCGTGGTCGCTCAACCTGAACGGACGCTACGCCAAGCACAACGACCAGCGCTACGGCGGCATGTTCACACTCCGCTCGAAGCATTGGAGCAATGCGTTCTCTGCCAACTATCACAACAAGGACAACTACAACGTGACGAGCGCCCCCAACCCCGTGACGCGCGTTATTTCGACCATCTACGGCGAGCGCACCGTCGACTTCAAGGACAAGCTGACGTGGCGACCCTCCGACCGACTGAGCGTCGGAGCACGCGCCGGCTACTTCTTTCGCGAGACGACGCGCACCGTGAACCTGCCCGAACGCTATCGCGACTTCTCCGGCGGACTGCGTCTCGACTGGCTTATAACGAAAGACGACAACCTGCAGGCGAACTACTCCTTCGACCAGTACGACAAGTCTGACTACCAGCAGCTGCGCCACCTCGACATCCGCGACTACAGCAACGTGCAGAACACGTTCCGACTGCTCTACAGCCACGCGTTCGGCGAGACGGCAACGCTCACAGCAGGTGCCGACTACATGCACGACTATCTCTTTAACACCTATCTCGCCGGTGATGCGCGCGAGCAGGACTGCTACGACGTGTTCGCGCAGTACGACTGGAACATCACCGACAAGCTCGAGGCCGTTGCAGCCGTGCGCTACGACTATTTCTCCGACCGTCAGAACTCGCAGTTCACGCCGAAGCTAAACCTCCGCTATAAGCCCAACCGCCGCCTCGTGCTGCGTGCAGGCTACGGAATGGGCTTCCGTGCGCCCTCGCTGAAGGAGCGCTACTACAACTTCGACATGGCTGGCATCTGGATTATCGAGGGCAACGAGCATCTGAAAGCCGAAAAGAGCCACAACTTCACGCTCTCTGCCGAGTATTCACGCGCCAACTGCAGCCTTGCCGTGTCGGCGTTCTACAACAATGTGAGCAACAAGATCTCTACATCGGCGCCCTATTTCAAGTCGATAGAAGACAAGCTGCCCTATCTGCCCTATACCAATCTCGCCAACTACAGAGTGTTCGGCGCAGACGTTAGCATGCAGGCACGCTGGCAGAACGGCATTTCGGCGCGACTCAGCTACGCTCACACCAAAGAGCGCCTGCCGAAAGACAAGGACGGCAACACCATTAACAACCAGTACATACCGGCACGTGCGCACTCTCTGAACGCCAACGTCGACTACGACCATCAGTTCACAAAGCGCTACGGCATTTACGTTTCGCTCAACGGACGCCTGCTTTCGGGCACGGAGAACGTAGAGTTCAAGAACTACTACGACGTGTCCGAGGGCACGGTGAAGGTGGAATATCCTGCCTACACCACGTGGAAACTCTCGCTCACGCAGCGTGTGGGCAAGGCGGTGAGCATAACCACAGCTCTCGACAACCTGCTCAACTATCGCCCGAAGTTCTACTATCTCAATGCGCCGCTCACAGACGGCATCACGTTCCAGGTAGGAGTGTCAATAGACGTCGATAAGTTGTTCTGATAATTTTCTCGGAAGTTTAAGAAGTGATTGGTAAAAACTAAAGAACTGTTGCGTAAAACGCTACGAAAAGTCATTGTCACCCGAACGCGATCCGATCGGACGGCGAACGGAATCTGATCGGGCTGCGTTCGGAATCCGATCGGATCGCGTTCGGGTGACGATGACTTTAGTTTAGACCAACACCTCTTAAACTTCTGTTTTTATATTAGGCATACCCAATTATTATTAGTATATTTGCAGTGATAATTTAATAACTAAGCAAATATGGTACTTTCAAATCTTCAGCACAGCGACCGCGTAGAGTCGCTTCATCCGTTGTTCAAAACCGTGTTCGACTACGTTAAGTCGCACGACCTGCTCAATACTCCTTGCGGACGCATAGAGCTGCAGGGCGACGATCTGTTCATCAACAACGTAAACCCTGAGTGTGTAGCTGCCGACAAGCAGGTGCTTGAGGTGCACCATCAGTATATCGACATCCACATACTGCTCGAAGGCGAGGAGACAATAGGATGGAAGGCGATAGAGGACTGCACCAACGCGACAAAGCCCTACGACGCGGACGCCGACTGCGCGCTCTACGTAGAGCCGGCTTCGGCATACGTGAAGATGCACCCGGGCGAATTTATGATTGTGTGGCCCGAAGACCCGCATGCACCGGTGATTGGCGAGGGAAAGATTCGCAAACTCGTCGTTAAGGTTAAGCTTTAAGAGTTTTGAATTTTGAGTTTTGAGTTTTGAATTATTGCGACAGCTGTCGCAATTTTGAGTTTTGAGTTTTGAGTTTTGAATTTTGAGTTTTGAGTTAGGAATTGAGATTTGTGAGTTGCGAATTCTTAATTCAAAATTGAACAACTCAAAATCGGCGTAGCCGACAATTCAAAATTCAAAACTCAAAATTCAAAATTGCCAACGGCAACAATTCAAAACTCAAAACTCAAAATTCAAAACTCAATATCGGTTATGCCGATATTGCTCCAATCGAACCCCGCAACAAGTTCCTCTGCCGTCACCCTTTTGGGCGACTCCTGCAGACCGGCTTTGTAAGCCAGCATACCTATTATCTCTTCAGCTTCGAAGCGCGACCGCAAAGCCTCCATATCGAGACTGCGGTCGCGCTTCGACAGTCTCTGACCCACCGTGTTGCAGAGCAGCGGCAGATGGGTGAAGCGCGGCGGAACGAAGCCGAGCTGGTTGGCGAGGTATATCTGTTGCGGCGACGAAAGCAGCAAGTCGCGTCCGCGCACCACCTCCGTAATGCCCATCAGCGCATCGTCCACCACCACCGCCAGCTGGTAAGCCCATGCCCCGTCCTTGCGGCGCACGATGAAGTCGCCGCATTGCGTCGTCAGGTCGACGGTCTGTTCGCCGTAGTGTCCGTCGACGAACGTGATGATGCCCTCGCCCTCATCTGGCACACGCATACGGATAGCCGCCGGACCGCTGTGCGTTCCAGGCTTCAGGTTGCGGCATGTGCCCTTATACACCACGCGTCCGTCGCTCTCGTGCGGCGCCTGCGTAGCCAGAATGTCGGCACGTGTGCAGTAGCACGGGTATGTCAAGCCGCGGAGCGTGAGCTTCTTCAGCTCAGCCTCGTATATCTCGCCGCGTTCGCTCTGATAGAACGGACCCTCGTCCCATGTCAGTCCGAGCCATTCGAGGTCGCTCATTATAAGGTCGGCATACTCCATGTGCGAGCGTTGCGGGTCTATATCCTCTATGCGCAGCACCCAGTCGCCGCCCTGCGCCTTTATCGAAAGCCATGACAGCAGCGCGCTGAACACATTGCCCAAGTGCATACGTCCGGTTGGCGACGGAGCGAAGCGTCCTTTCTGCTTGTTTTCTGTATTGTACATAATATTATAGGTGTTGAGATGTTGAGATGTTGAGATGTTGAGGTGGTGAGGTGTTGAGGTGTTGAGATTGTGAGGTGCAAAATTATAAATAATATTCGGTTTGTGTATAATTATATGCAATAATACCCGTTTTTGTTCTAAATTGATGTATATTTACTGAATAAAACTATAATTTTGTTGATTTTTTGCATTTCTTATTCTTATTTGTTGTTGCATTAAATTTCTTTTCTATACCTTTGCAAGACGTTTGAAATAAACATATATAAAGAATATTGTTATATTTAATAATCGAAAATTATGAAAAAGATTCTACTTTCTGTAGCCCTCTTGGCTGCAACATGTGGTGCGTCAGCACAGAAGTTATCTTACATTCCTTACGAGGACAATGCGTTGATGATGGGTATCACCATCTCTGCTAACGGACGCTACGTTGCTGGCGGCGATACAGAGGGACGCGCTTTCATCTACGATACACAGGCAAAACAGATCAAGTATTTCCAGTCGCCTAACCTCGGCGAAACCGACGCTGATCTTGACGACCTGGCTTCTATCCGCTCTGTCACCAACGACGGTGTAGGCTATGGCGATATCTACGGTAAGTCGACTAAGTTCGATTTCGCCACCGGCTCAATGACCGCTCTGGTCGATAAGTCGATAGAGGACTACTCGCTCGTTCACTACGCCTCTTCTGACGGCAAGGTGAGCTGCGGTGTTACATACGACAATACCACATTCGTTCAGGCTCCTTATGTGATGGTAGACGGCGTTATGCAGTCGCTGCCTGAGATTTCAAACGAATGGGCTGGCTACGATGTGAATGGAGGTATCGCCTACGGTGGCAACGAGGATGGCTCTGTACTATGGGGTGCTGTTTGCGACAACTACTCGTCTTATCCGTTGATGTATTGGGTTCGCAATCGTGACGGCAAGACCTACTCTGCAAACCTTCTGAGCAAGCGTTTCGTTGATACTACCATGGACTTGAGTGGCGCTCAGCCCTACGATATTTTCACCGGTGCTGCGATGAGCGCTAACGGCAAGTGGCTTGCAGTAAACTATCACACAAAGATGGTAAGCCGAGATCAGGTAGACGAGGGCAATCGCGTGGCTCGCTTCGACTTGGAGGCTGACACACTGCAGTTGCTCTCTTGTCCGGACGCAAGCGCTGAGACATCCTACTACGCTACCGGTATCAGCAACGAAGGTACTGTCGTAGGTTTCGTAGAGGAACAGGCTTCAAACTCTCGCAAGGCTACTATGTGTCCTGCAGGCACAAATGAGATGAAGCTTCTCGCCGATCTTTATCCTGCTGTAACAGAGTTCGCTACAATGGACGAAAAGAACCTCAACGAGGTTACAGCAATCACTCCTGACGGTCGCTACCTCCAGGGCTTCGGCTATGTGGATCTGAATGATGAGCAGGACTGCTTCGGAACATGGTACTTCGACTTGGAGAAGGACGAGACAGCTGTAGAGAACGTTAAGACAGAAGAGGCTCCGACTAAGGTTGTTGCTTCATATACCGTTGACGGCAAGACTCTCAACGCCGATACCGTTCGCAAGGGCATCGTTATCAACAAGCTCTCTAACGGCAAGGCTCGCAAGGTTGTAAAGTAACGAACAGGTAAGATTAGGTATATATAAAATGAAAAGACCGAGCGCGTGAATCGTCACGTCGCCCGGTCTTTTTGTGTGTATTAAACTCTTTTAGTAGTTAGCATTCTGCGGGTCGAAGTTGGTCCAACCGTCGAGCCAGTTGTCACCGGCGTTGAACGCTCCGATGTATGTAACCTGGTCGAACCAAGAGTCGAGACCGTCGAAGTTCTGTGCACCGAAGAGCAAGCTGCCCGCCTGTGGCATGAACGGAACACCTACGCCCTTACCGTCTGTGAGCATCAGCTGCGACTTGTCGGCGAAGTATTTGTTGCCGTCCTGCTTCTCGAAGAAGCGGTGAGAGAACGACATCTCGCTGTCTGCCTTCACCGACTTTGTCTTGAAGTCGTACTCCTTGTCCTCGTAGCACTTGTTGGCATCTGTTCCTACAACGTCCATGTTTGCAAAGTATATGTTCTTGAGGTTGAGTGTGCCGGCGTTAGCCTGCTCTACGGTGTTGCCTTTCTCGCCGTCGACGATGAGACCGATAGGCCAGTCGGTAGCCACAGAGTTGACGCAGTTGAGGCGAGAAGAACGGCGAATCTGCATAGCCGACTGGAACTTGCCGAGGCCAGATCCGTTGTTCGGGAAGAAGTTGCCGCCGGTGATGTACGACTTGTCGTTCTGGAAGTCGGCTGCAGCCTTCGGACCTACGAACGTGATGTTAGAGAATGTGGCAGTAGTGTACGGAGTAAGCTGCGCACCGTCGGCACAGTTGTCGCTCTCGAAGCCGTTGCTCTGGCTCTGGTCGGCAAGACGTGGGTCGCGTACCGACAGACCGAACTGCACCTTACCAGAGTAGCCGTTGTCTGTATCGAAGTCGTCGTCCCAACCCTTGTATGCTATGAGATACTTACAGTTGACAGCGCCGCCGAACCACTCGAACGAGTCGTCGTTAGAATAAGACACCTGCACGTGGTCGATTTTTGTGCCCGAACCAACCGAACCAAGAGTCAAACCGTTAATCTCCTGGTCAGCCTTGAACGGATTGCCAGCAAACTCGATACGGGCATAGCTCAGAACGCCCGAGTTGTCGCCGTCGTTGTCGCCGCCGTGCTTTGTGCGTGGACCGCCCTCTATCTGCATCTCGTTCTGGTTGTTCTTAGCCTTTCCGCAGAGAATGATGCCGCCCCAGTCGCCAGGACGACGGCTGCCCGCGGGCTGTGCTGATGTGAAGACGATAGGGTCTGAAGCCGTACCCTGCGCAATGAGCTTGCCTCCGCGCTCAGCGATGAGAGCCGCCTTGGTAGTCTTGTCGCCCTTGATGACGGTGCCCGGCTCGATGGTGAGCTCAGCGCCTGAAGCTATATATACCCAGCCTTTCAGCGTGTATGTGCCTTTCTTGAGTGTCTGCTTGCCAGTGAAGACAAATTCCTGGTCGCCGTTGCCGATCACTGTTCCCTTGGCGTCGTCCTTGCCCTGCTCGTTGAAGAGCAGCTGGTTGCAAGCCTTCAGTCCGCCGTCTGTGGTCCAGACGTAGCCTGTAGTTGTGTTGCCTTCATTGTTGTCGTCGGTGCAGCTGCCGAGAGTAGCGGTTGCTGCGAGGATGCTGAGGCATCCTAAAAGATACTTCTTGTTCATAATATGTGAATTAAATAAACTTGTTTCTAATTACTTGTTACCAATCACCAATTAATAATTACCAATTACAAATTACCGAAATTCCGATGTTGCGTCCCGGTCGGTAGCAACGTGCCACTTCCTCCTTCTCTGCCTTTCTGCCGTCGGTATACTTCACGTTGGCAAACTGCTTGTAGTAGACACGTTCCGCAAGCAAGTCGCGCACGCTGAGCTTCAGTTCCCAATGTTCGCCCCACTTCTTGCTCACAGAGAGGTCGATAGTGTTGCGCGGCATCTCGTAGCTGTGCGGAACGCGAGCGTTGTCGTCACTCGCCGCCGAGCCTTCGCTGCGTCCTACGCCGATGATGCGCTTGCCGATGCGGTTGTAGAGTAGGGCGATGTCGAGCTGCTGCTTGGCGTTCTTGTAGAAGAAGCCCGTGTTAACGAGATAAGGCGACTGACCCTGCATCGGTCTGTTCTCCTCCTTCGAGCCTTTCGCAAACTCTACACGGCTCTTTATGAGCGCTCCGTTGAACGACCAACTGAAGTCGGGCAGTCCGATGAAGCCGAGATTCTTGCGTATATCAAGCTCCAAGCCATAGTTGTTGGCGCTCTGCGCGTTCTTGTACGAGTAGATGAGGTTGGTGCCTCCGGCTACGGTGTATGTCCACTCGATAGGCGAGTCGAAATGCTTGTAGAACGCTGCGAGAGATATCGATTCGCCTCGCGACGGGTAGAACTCGTAGCGCAAGTCGATGTTGTCTATGTAGCAACTGCGCAGTTCGGTGTTGCCCTGCACGTCGCTCGCAAGGTCGAAGTCGTAGTAAACCGACGGCGAAACCTCGCGGAACTCCGGTCGGTTGATGCTTCTGCCGTAAGAGAAGCGCATCTGGTGGCGATTGTTGAACTTATACGTAGTGTTCAGCGACGGGAAGAAATCGTTCGTACGGTAGTGGCGGCTGCTCTCGCTCTTCTCCGTGTCGCGAGAGTTGGATATCAGTTCCATGTCGTTATGCTCGAAACGCACGCCGGCATGCACGCCGAGCTTGCCCAGCGGCAGGTCTACGGCTGCATATCCTGCCCCCATGAGGTTGTGCGCACGGTAATTGTTGCGCATCTGCATCTGCTCGAACATATACATACGGTCGTAGCCCATATTCGCCTCGTCGCTGAGCAGACGTGTCACGTCGCCCTGCTGGAAGTCGGAGGGCAGAGCGCATATCGACGGGTTCCACTGGTAGTAGAAAGCGCGCGTGTTGTAAGTACGTGTGCGATACTCGCCGTAGCCGCCCACCTGCAGCGACGGTTGCCATGAGCCGAAGCTGAAGCTGTGCTTGTCGTTCACGCCCAGCGAGACGATGTGCTCGTCGAGCTGAGTCCATTCACGCGAGATGTCGTTGCCCGTGTGCAGAGCAATCTCGCCAGGGTTCTGTATATCGTTGAGAAGATAGCGCCTACGATCGGGCAGATGACGGTTGGCATACGCGTACCCGATGCTCCAGTCAAGGGCGTCGCTGGTGAAGGTGTGCTTTCCCGTCAGCTGACCGTTGTAAGTAGTGCGGCTGCGGTAGAAATATTCGGCGCTGTGCTCGTCATTCGACTGTGCGTCGACGCCTTCGCGCCAGGTGTATCTGCTCGTAGCCAGCTGGTTGAAGATATTCTTCAGTTGGTATTTGTGATTACCGTTACGAGAGAGAAACGTTAGATTAAGCATTGCGCCGAGACGCACGTTCGTGTTGTACTGGTCATCGGTAGAGTGGCGCAGATAGTTGGAGTGGTCGTTCGTAGCGTCGTATATGCCGAAGAGGTTGTTCTGCATGTCGGTGTACGAGCGCTGCTCGTTGGTATAGTTGACCGCTGCGAGCATACCCAGTTTGTTTCCGTTGAGGTTCCAACGGCGACTCATGCTTGCCGCAAGCTTCAGGTCGCCCACTGGTTTGCGCTGCCTTACAAGCCAGTCGTTGTTCAGCTTGTTGCCCGTCAGGCTGTACAGATTGTCGCCCACGGGCTTGCTGTCGGCTCCCGTCAGCGGGTTTAGCCGTGTGTTTATGCCGCCTTGCAGACTGCGCTTGCCGTTGTCGAAGCCAAGGAAGTCGGTGGCGGAACCTTTAGAGTAAGAGAAGTCTTTAAAAGCGGTGGCAGTGTTCCAGTTGCCACCGACTGAAAAGGTTAGCGAGTTTGCGTCGGGAATCTCCTTCGTGTTCACGATGATGAACCCGCCGGAGTAGTCGGCAGGATATTCCGCCGACGGCGACTTAACGATTGTCAGGTTATCTATCTGTTGGCTGGGAATTATGTCGAATGAGAACGCTCTTGAGTCGGCTTCCGAACTGGGCACGGCTCCGCCGTTCACCCATACGTTGTTGTAGCGCTGCGAGAGACCGCGCACCATCACAAACTTATCGTCGATGAGGCTTACGCCAGGCACACGACGCACCACTTCGCCTGCGTTCGTGTCCTGCGTTCGGCTTATCTCCTGCGCCGACACGTTGCTCACTATCACCGCACTGTTCTTTGCCAGCTGCACCATAGCCGTCTCGGTGTTGCGACGCTCCACGGCTGTCACCACCACCTCGCCCAGCTGCTGCTCATCGGGCTGCAGCGCCACGCTGATTCTTTCCTCAGCCTTGCCGCCGTTGATGCGTACGCCCTCGATGCGCTGCGGTTTGTATCCTACGTAATTGATATTTAATGTATACTTTCCATTCTTACCCCAGTTCGGGATAAGAAATAGTTTATAAAAAAAGTTGGTAGTCTCATAAA
>NZ_JAHQUY010000052.1 GCF_019052365.1 Leyella stercorea | reverse complement strand
TGAGAAGTGTCAGCCCTAATTTATTTTGTATGAAAAGTTTTAGCGGACAGCAATAATATAAAATCAAGTACGTGAAAAAATCTGCCATATCTTCCAGGATTGCTGTACGGCGCTCATTATCAACATTGTAAAGGCTGGAAGATATTGCTAAGGAGGGATTATCAGTCAGCCTATCTTCCAGCCTGAGCGGGCTATCTACCAGCCTACTGCCCCACCCTCTTCACAAGATAGCGCGTGCAGGTTTCGCACTTGCGGCGGCGCATACCTGGCATGTTGGCGAGCTTGCGACCGAAGGCGATGAGAGTGTTGACTAGCAGGGAGGAGCCGACTTTCTGCTTTATGACATCGAAGATTTCGGCGGTGGAGAGCCACTCAGCGGAAGGGTCAAGCGGATCGTTGGCGACGGAGAAGCAGAGGCTGAAGTATTGGTCGGCGGGTTCCTGTATCTCGTAGCGGCGGTTCCAGAGCATTATCTGCTCGGTCTCTGCCTTGTCGAACCAGCTGCGACTACCGTTGCGCAGGAGCTGCAACGCCTGCGCGAAGAGTTGACGGTGGTCGGGCACACGACTTGTGTCGATGGGCGCCGTGAGTTCGATGCCGATGAAACGACGGTTGCCAGACGGATCGGAGAGGATGTCGGTCATGTTGCTCGTGGCTATGAACGACGCCTTGCGCGGCAGCTCCTCAAGGTGCGTGCCATAAGGTCGTTTCGCCTTTATCGAGGGCAGCTGGATAACGTTCTTCAGAAAACCCTGCTGCACACGCGGCGATATCTGGTTGAACTCGTCGAGGTTGATGAGTAGCTGCTGCGACATGGCGAGCATCACCTGACGGCGATAGGAAAGGGTGAGGCTGTCGGTGTAGCCCCACTTCAGGGCGTCGGGCAGCAGGCGACGGCAAAACGTACTCTTGTGGTAGCCCTGCGGCGAGATGAGCAGCGGCGCAACGCTGTTGCCGTAGAGTCGCGATGGCTGGTTCTGCCATTGGCTCACCATGGCGAGCAGCCACGTCTTGAACCACTTGTGCCAGAGCGGTGCGTCAGTGGGCACGGTGCGGGCGAGGTCGCCGATATGGTCGTGCCCGTCCCAAGCGCCTTCGCACGAGGCAAGATAGTCGCCGACGGGGTCGAACTGACGCACGTAGTCGGACTCGATATAGTTGCGTATGTCGTTTGGACTCACCTCGATACCCTCGCGTTGCACCTCAAGGATGATGCGACGGAGCATGCGCGGGTCGAGCGGAGTGAAACTGTCGGCAGGCAGCGCAACGGGGCGATACTCTGTGCAGTTCAAGACGGTGTTGTAGCGGAAGGCGTAGCGCATGGTGAGAAAGCTGATCATGCGGTCAATGGGACATAGGTCGATGGTTGTTGTTTCGTTTTTCATGGTTTTATGTGTGTTTTTGTTTGTGGCTATAGCGTTACCGCGGCGCGGGCATGCAATAACATCTAAGCGGTAATGATAGTTTTGCTATCCGGTAACAGTTGTACCGGATAGCGAGAATAACGGTTAAAGAGTAAAAAAAACTACAGGAAGTCGAGCTCTTCGCACGAGTTGTCGAAGTTGACGTCGCTGTAGCAGTAGCTGGCGAAGAGACGCTTTATCCACGCCTGCTGTTCGGGCGAGAGCAGACGCTCGCCATGATGGTAGCGGTAGTACATGGTGTTGCCGCCGAGATACTCCTTCATGAGCGAACGTAGCGTGGGCGCATCGTGCAGCTTAACGTCCTTGAAAAGTTGGTTGAAGCCCCACGCCTGTCGCACTATGCGGAGCTGCTTGAAGTGTTCGCACGAACCGTCGGCGTGCAGCGCGGCTGGATAAACAGCGTTGCCCCATGTGCGCGAACCGCTGAGGGCTATGGTGGAGCGAAAGCGGATGCACTCCTCGTGGTGTTGGCAGCCGGAGTTGAAGCAGTAGAGCCAGTTGCGCGGGATGTTGCCGCCCTTGATGGCAGCGTTGATGATGTTTGTGTTTTCCATTGTACCGAGTTTTTATGTTTATGTATGTTGGTTAAATCGACGCAAAGGTACAATGTTGCGCAAGCGAAGTCAAGCGTTTTTACGAAAAAGTTTCTGCGAGGCTGGTAGTTTTTGGAAATGCAATACGAAAACTAAGTGCGAATAAAAACAGTAGCGGAGGTCTCCGGCCTCCGCAGCAAGCGACAAAACTAATGAAAGCATCGTCAACTGCTGCGGAGGCCGGAGACCTCCGCTACTATCTATTGTCAACATCACAACATCTCAACACATCAACATCTCAACACATCACCACCTCAACACCTCACCACCTCAACATTACTTGATCTTATCGAAGCCCTCGCCGAAGACACCTTGGCAGAACGTCTGCGAAACAACGGCATCGGGGTCGATCGCCTTGATTACGGCGAATACTTCCTGCGACTCGTACTTGCGCGTGAGGACGATGAGCACATCTACATTGTTCTTGCTGTACCAGCCCTTGCCCTCGATGAGCGTTACGCCGCGGCGCACGTCGGTGTTGATGGCGTCGGCAATCTCCTGATACTTCTTCGAGATGATGAGGAACTGCACCGTCTGGCGCGCACCGTTGATGACATAGTCGCAAACGATGGTGGCTACGAGCGTGAAGGCGATACCGTAGACGATGGTCTCCACGCTGCGGAAGAGCAGGTAAGAGGAGCAGATGATGGTGCAGTCGACGAACTGCATGGCGCGACCGAAGCTCATGTTGAAGTACTTGTTGAGCAGTACGGTGATGATATCGGTGCCACCGGTAGAACCATTATGCGAGAAGACCAGACCCAAGCCGGCACCACCCATCGCACCACCTATGAGCACGTGCATGAACTTGTCCTCGCCCGCCGTGATGATCGGGTATGCCTCGAAGAACGGCTGTAGTATACCGACGAAGAAAAGCAGGACGCCCACACCGGTGACGGTGCGGATGATGAACTGCAGGTTGAGTTCCTTAAGGGCAATGAGCAACAACGTACAGTTGATTACGGCAAGCGAAATCCATGTAGGTATTTCGGTTGCATAGAAAACAAGTGCTGCAATACCAGACGCACCGCCCATAACTACCTTCTCGGGCAGGATGAACGCCGTATATCCAACGGAATACGACAGGATGCCGAGAACGATGAAAAAGAGGTCTTTCATGTTACTTTTGGTGCGTTGCTTCAGCGCCGTTGTTTTAACTTCTCCCATAATTTGTAGTTTTTTTTAAGAACAAAGCCATACCCCAAAAAGGGCGTATTGCCTACTTCTGGGCCATGGCTTTGCACATTAGTCTATTGATAATTTTAAGTTTTTACACTTGTTACTTAGCATAAGCTACAGAACGAGTCTCGCGGATGACGGTGATCTTCACCTGTCCCGGATATGTCATCTCGGTCTGAATCTTGTTAGCTATCTCGCCAGAGAGCTTCTCAGTCTCCTTGTCGTCCATCTTGTCGGCGCCAACGATTACGCGGAGCTCGCGACCAGCCTGGATGGCGTAAGTCTTTGTTACGCCGGGGTAAGACATGGCGATAGCCTCAAGATCGTTGAGACGCTTTATGTAAGCCTCTACAATCTCGCGGCGTGCGCCTGGGCGTGCGCCAGAGATAGCGTCGCAGACCTGAACGATTGGAGCGAGCAGCGTGTTCATCTCCATCTCGTCGTGGTGAGCACCGATGGCGTTGCAGATATCGGGCTTCTCCTTATACTTCTCGGCGATCTTTGCGCCGTAGAGTGCGTGCGGCAACTCGCTCTCCTCGTCGGGCACCTTGCCGATGTCGTGAAGCAAGCCAGCGCGCTTTGCCTTCTTCGGGTTCAGACCCAGCTCGGCTGCCATTACGGCGCAGAGGTTGGCTGTCTCGCGAGCGTGCTGCAAGAGGTTCTGACCGTAAGAAGAACGATACTTCATCTTGCCGACGATGCGGATAAGCTCGGGATGCAAGCCGTGGATACCGAGGTCGATGGCTGTGCGCTTACCGGTCTCGATGATTTCGTTGTCGAGCTGCTTCTTCACCTTTGCCACTACCTCCTCGATGCGTGCCGGATGGATACGTCCGTCGGCTACGAGCTGGTGGAGAGCAAGGCGGCATACCTCGCGGCGAACGGGGTCGAACGCTGAGATAACGATTGCCTCGGGCGTGTCGTCAACAACAATCTCGACGCCGGTAGCAGCCTCAAGAGCGCGGATGTTGCGACCCTCGCGACCGATGATGCGGCCCTTCACCTCGTCATTGTCGATATGGAACACCGACACAGAGTTCTCGATGGCTGTCTCTGTAGCTACGCGCTGTATGGTCTGGATGACGATTTTCTTAGCCTGTGTGTTGGCGTTGAGCTTCGCCTCGTCCATGATCTCGTTGATGTAAGAAGCGGCGTCGGTGCGAGCCTCGTCCTTAAGGCTCTCCACAAGGCGGTTCTTAGCCTCCTCTGCGCTCAGACCTGAGAGTTCTTCGAGCTTCTCGCGCTCCTTGGTCTGCATCTTGTCGAGTTCCTCCTGCTTGAGGGCGAGGAGCTTCTTCTCGTTGTCGATGCGCTGCTGGCACTGCTCCACCTCCTGCTTGCGGCGGCCGAGCTCCTCCTGACGCTGGTTGAGCGAAATCTCGCGCTGCTTCAGGCGGTTCTCGCTCTGCTGAATCTTCTGGTTGCGCTGCTGCACCTCCTTCTCCAGCTCCGACTTCTTGTTGAGGAACTTTTCCTTCACTTCGAGGAGTTTCTTCTCCTTCACTACTTCAGCCTCCTTGTTGGCGGCTTCTACCATTTCATTATATTTTCCTTTAATGACATAACGGAAAATAGAATAGCCTACGATGCCACCTACGATGAGTGCCACTAAGGCTGCAATGAGTGTATACATTGTTCAATTATTTGTTTGTTAGTTACTATTTAATTAAATTATTCGTTCGCAGTTTGCGATGGGTAAAGATACAATCCGTGATGTGCAGAGTGGCAGAGAAGGTAAGAAAGCGTTGTTTGCTGTACACCTTATTATATATAGATATATAGCAGTTGCTCTTCATACATCCTTGGTCATCTAAGCATAGACCGTCAGACGCCCAGCACCTCTTCAATCTCGGATGTGAGCTTTGTGAGGAGGTCCTGATACGGCTCTGTGTTGTTACGCGACTTCTCCATCTCGTAACGCAGGGCTATCTCGATGAGTGCCATATAAAGGATCTCCTTGTCGTTCTTGGGTCCTTTATATCGCTGTGCGTAGGTGTTCATCGTCTTCGTAATCAGACTGGCGGCGTCGCGGTAGAGCGGTTCGTCCTCCGGGCGTATGTTCACCGGCATGTCGGTGTCGTAGACGTGAAGCCTTATGCGCAGCTTCTCTGTAGATTGTTCTGCCATCGTGTGAATGTTTTAAAGCTTGCAGCGAATGGTCTACACCTGCTTCTCGTTGATGAGCGTTATGCACTTGTCGACGTCGCGTATGAGTTTGGCAAGACGCTTCTGCGCCGCCTGCATGTCTCCGTCGGTGATTTCAACCATTCGAGCCAATTTCAGACTTTCGTAGTCGTTGCGCTGCTGCTGTAGCTGGGCTTCGAGCTTCTCGATGCGTTGCTGCTGCTCCGCCACCTGACGACACAAGTCCTCGTTCTGCTTCGTAACACTCTGGTACTGCAGAATCATTTGCCTGACACGTGTCGCAAACTGGTTTATAGTTTTCGATTCAGTTTCCATATAACAGCGTTTATGACTGTCGGCGCATTGGTTCTGCGCCACAAAATTATATTATTTTTACGAATGTGACAAAACTATTGCAAGTTTTTATTGTGGCTGAACACGTTTTTGTACCTGTCTCACGCATTTTCAGCCACAACCCTCACATTACTTCTTCTGCTCAGCGTCGGCACCTGCCTTCGGTTCCTTCTTGGCAAGCATCACCACCTGGAACACGAAGTCGGTAATCCACTTCTGAGAGAAGCCCAAACGCTGGTCGTACTGACGTATCGCCATTACAGCCTTGAGCACAGCCGGATCGCTGTAGTCGTTCTTTGTGAAGAGGTCGGCTACGGTCTTCTCCGTCATCTTGTAGAGCGCGTTCTTGAAGAACGACGGCAGACGGAGCTTGAACTTCATGAGGTTGCCCATGAGCATCATGATGTCCTGAGTGAAGTTCTGGAACTGAATGAGATAAACCTGCACATCCTGCAACTTGCGACAGTTCTTGCGGATGCTGGCATCCACCTCCTTGAAGAAGTTGTCGTCTACGCCGTATATCTCGCGCAGCATCTTGCGGCAAGCGCTCTTCTCGCCCACGCCGAGCTTGTTATTCACTGTCGGAACGTGGAGCGTGGTCTTGAACACGCGCAAATCGGGCAGCATGCCGAGGTTGGCAATGCCTACGTTTGCGGCTATCGAAGCCTGGAAGTACACACGCACAAGCTGCATGTAGTCTTCCATACCACCTGTCTTATCGTTATCTGTTTTCTTTCCGAATAGTTTTGAAAAAAATCCCATATATGTTTTATTTGTTTATGATATCAAATTGGCACGCAAACGGGTTTTACATTTATTATGCCAACTTAAACTATATTATGCAAAATTACAAATAAAATGGATAACTGCCAAGTGTTGCAACGTTTTTCTTATTTTACCGATTAACGTTTCAAAATTAAGCGTTCAAAAGTGTATTTTCTAAGTTATTATTATTAACTTTGTGCACTTTATATAATTATAAGAATATTGTTTAACAATAAAAACATCAAAGAATCATGAAAGGTATCGTTTTAGCAGGTGGCTCGGGCACACGCCTCTACCCCATCACCAAAGGTATTAGCAAGCAACTCATACCAATTTTCGATAAGCCAATGATATACTATCCTATATCAGTGCTCATGCTCGCTGACATAAAGGATATCCTCATCATATCCACCCCTAACGACCTGCCGGCTTTCAAGCGCCTTCTGGGCGACGGCAGCGACTACGGCGTACGCTTCGAATACGCTGAGCAACCTTATCCTGGCGGTCTGGCTCAGGCGTTCATCATCGGCGAAGAGTTTATCGGCGACGACAGCGCTTGCCTCGTATTGGGCGACAACATATTCTACGGAGCCGGCTTCACACAGTTGCTGCGCGAGAGCGTGCAAAACGTGGAGCGCGACGGCAAGTCGACCGTCTTCGGCTACTACGTGAACGACCCTGAGCGCTACGGCGTGGCTGAGTTCGACGCCGAGGGCAACTGCCTTAGCATCGAGGAGAAGCCCGAGCACCCGAAGAGCAACTATGCGGTGGTGGGCCTCTACTTCTACCCGAACAGCGTGGTGGAGATTGCGAAGAACATCAAGCCGAGCGCACGCGGCGAACTGGAGATAACAACCGTGAACCAGGAGTATCTGGAGCGCGGCGAACTGAAGGTGCAGACCCTGCAGCGCGGTTTCGCATGGCTCGACACTGGCACACACGACTCGCTCTCTGAGGCAAGCACATTCATCGAAGTTATCGAAAAGCGCCAGGGACAGAAGGTGGCTTGTCTGGAGGAGATTGCATACAAGAAGGGATGGATAACTAAGGAGAAGCTCACAGAGGTGGCACAGCCGATGATAAAGAACGAATACGGCAAGTATCTGATGCGCCTCGCCGAGGACAAACGATAGACGACCCAAGCGAAGGCCCGCAGAAAAGGCACAAGGAAAAACATAGCCGAAAAGAAGATAAAGGATAATAAAACGCTTTAAATATACAACGCAAACAAAAAAATGGAAGGAAACAACAACCAACAAGGTTTATACAACGTACAGCAAGAGCTCGAGGAGGGTTCTTCCTTCGACTTTAAGATCATCTACACGACACTGATCCTCAACTGGCAGTGGTTCGTACTTTCATTAATCATCTGTCTAAGCGCAGCTGCCATCATGTTGCGCTACACGACACCTATGTACCAGTCGTACGCCAAGTTGCTCATCAAGGACGACAACAACGGCGGACGCAGAGGCGGCAGAAGCTATATCGCCAACTCGTCTACATTGGGTATGATGACAAACACCGAGGGTCTCGACAACGAGATGGAGATTCTGAAGTCGACAGCGCTCGCTACAGAGGCTGTGAAGCAGCTGAAGCTCTACACGGTCTACACTCTCGAAGGACACATCAAGGACCACCTGCTCTACAAGAACCAGCCGGTGAACGTAGACCTCGATGCGGCCCACATCGAGACGCTGAAGAGACCTATCAGCCTCGTTATCGACAAGGACGAGAACGGCAAACTGCATGTGACGGGCACATATACCTACGTGCCTGAAGACCCCGACAAACCGTCGAAGACCTACGCCATCAACCGCACATTCGACGTTCTGCCGGCTCGCATCATCACAAGCGTTGGTATCATCACATTCACTACCAACACGCTCTCGCCGATGCCCGACGATCGTAATGAGCTCGTGACAATCTATCCGCCGAAGATGATTGCAGGCAAGTATAGCGGTGCGCTCACCGTCGACCAGCTTTCGAAGAACACTTCTATCGCCAGCTTGACACTGACCGACGAGATGCCGCAGCGTGCCAACGACTATCTGAAGCAGCTCGTGTTCAGCTACAACATGCAGGCTAACGAGGACAAGAACGAGATAGCGATGCGCACAGAACAGTTCATCAACTCGCGTCTTGAGAAGATCAACACCGAGCTGGGTGCTACCGAGGGCAGTCTGGAGGCAACAAAGCGCCAGTACAAGATTGTGAATCCGGAGGCTACCGGTGCGCTTGGTTACACCAACACCGACCAGTTCACACAGAAGCTGGCTGACATGGACATGCAGATAGAGTTGCTCCACAGCTTGCAGCAGTACATGAACGAACCGGGCAACAAGTATCAGACGCTGCCGTCGAACGTGGGTTTGAACGACGCTGCCGCTTCTACGCTCATCAACGACTACAACAAGATCGTTATGGAGCGCAACCGCTTGCTGCGCAGCGCCAACGAGAACAGCCCTACCATCACTCCGCTCACGGCACAGCTCGACGACCTCTCGTCAAGTATCCGCCGCGCTATGACTCAGGTACAGCGCAACGCACAGATTCAGCGCAACTCTATACTGCAGGAGTACAACCGCTACTCGAGCATGATCTACTCTTCGCCTGAGCAGGAGCGTGTGCTCAACCAGATCGGCAGACAGCAGGAGGTGAAGTCGGGTCTTTACCTGATGCTCTTGCAGAAGCGTGAGGAGAACTCTATCTCGCTCGCCGCTACAGCCGACAAGGGTAAGCTCATCGACGACCCCGTATCGTTCGGACAGATCAGCCCGAAGAAGTCAATCATCCTGCTCATCGCGCTGGTTATCGGCTTGGCTATACCGTCCATCGTGCTGTTCCTCATCAACTTCTTCCGCTACAAGATTGAAGGACACGAGGATGTGGCTCGCCTCACCACTCTGCCTATCATCGGCGACGTGGCTATCGCAAGCGAGACAGCGAAGACGAAGGCTGACATCGTGGTACACGAGAACCAGAACAACGTCATGGAGGAGGTATTCCGTTCTATACGTTCTAACATCCAGTTCATGCTGAAGGAGGACCAGAAGGTCATCATGTTCACCTCTACCACATCGGGTGAGGGTAAGACCTTCACAGCGGCTAACCTGGCTGTGAGCTTCGCGCTGCTTGGCAAGAAGGTGTTGGTAATGGGTCTTGACATCCGCAAGCCGCGTCTTACCAACCTCTTCGAACTGAAGGACAAGAACATCGGTATCACCAACCTGCTCGTACACGACAACCCGACCCATGAGGATATCTGCGCCAACATTCTGAACTCTGGCGTGAACCGCAACCTGGACATCATGCCAGCCGGTCCTATCCCGCCAAACCCTGCAGAGCTTGTTTCGCGCGAGTCGCTCGACAACATCTTCGCCACTCTGCGCAAGGAGTACGACTACATCATCGTGGACACCGCTCCTGTGGGTCTTGTTACAGATACGCTGATGATTGCTCGTGTGGCTGACCTCACCGTTTATATGTGTCGTGCAGACTATACTCCGAAGTCAAGCTTCGAGTTCATCAACTCGCTCAGCGCTCAGAAGAAGTTGCCGCAGGTAAGCATCGTTATCAACGGCATCGATATGTCGAAGAAGAAGTACGGCTACTACTACGGCTACGGCAAGTACGGCAAGTACGGACGCTACGGCAAGAGCGGCAGCTACGGCAGCAAGTACGGTGACAACAATGGCGGCAACTACGGTCTGAACTACAGTTCGTATGGCGCTTACGGCAATTATGCTGACAGCTACTACGGCAACAAGGAGGACGATTCAATCAAGCGTAAGTAACAATGGTTATAGCAGTTGATTTCGACGGAACTATCGTTGAGCACAAATACCCTGCCATCGGCAGGGAGCTGCCCTTCGCTACGGAGACATTGCGTATGCTGATACGCGACCGCCACAAGCTGATATTGTGGAGCGTGCGCGAGGGACGGCTGCTCGACGAGGCTGTTGAGTGGTGCAGGGAACGCGGCGTGGAGTTCTACGCCGTGAACCGTGACTACCCGGAGGAGAGCCGCGAGCACGACTCTTTCTCGCGCAAACTAAAGGCAGACCTCTTCATCGACGACCGCAACATTGGCGGTCTGCCCGACTGGGGTACTATCTACCAGATGGTGAGAGACCGCAGCACGTGGGAGGAAGTCTTGGAACAGCGCAACAGCAGCTTTGAAAAGACGGAGGCCCCAAAGCGCAAGAAGAAATGGGGCATCTTTTAAGTTGCCTACTATGCTCTAAGAACATTGAAAATTGTCTGTATCTATTAGAAAGCATACAGACTTATAAAAACGAAAAAGACCATGCCGGAATACCGACATGGTCTTTTTCGTTTAAACCTTTGTTACAATATATTATTACTACTACATTATCTTATTACTCCAGCACCAATACATGGCTTGTGCCATCCTGCGCTGTGAAGACGTTCAGACCAATCTTCATCAGATAGTCGCCACTGTACTGCTTGCCGTTACACTCCAAGTCTGACTGCTTGCCAGGAATGAGGTTTGTCTCCTTCACGGTGTACATCTTTGCAGCATCCAGACCCTGCAGCTTCACGTTCTGCTGCGGCTCCTTGTAGCGCGGATGCAGGTCGTAGGCGAAGAGCACCGCACGCTGCTTGTCCTTGCTAACGTAGTTGATAGCGCAGTGGCTGCCTTCGTACGGTGAAACAAGACGATACTGGTCGCCTTCGAGAATCATCGGCTTCATGCTGTTATAGTTCTTTACAGCCTGCTGCACGAACTTGTAGTCGTCGGCAGAGAGCGACTTGAGGTCGATGTCGAAGCCCAACTTGCATGAGCTGCATACGTCGGTGCGGAACTTCACGGATGTGTTCTTGTTCCAGTTGGTGACGTGCGATCCCATTGTCTTTGCAGGGAAGAACTTCGAGAGGCTCCACTGGATGTAGATGCGCTCGTACGGGTCGGTGTCGTCAGAACACCAGAACTCGGTGAAGTACTTGAGCATCTCGTAGTCCATACGTCCGCCACCACCAGAGCAGAGCATCATCGGCAGATTAGGATACTTGTTATGGATGCGTGTGAGCACATTGTAGATGCCACGAACGTGGTCGATGTAGAAGTTGCCCTGGTTCTGCTTGTGATACGGCGAATAGATATTGGTTATAACGCTGTTGCAGTCCCACTTGAAGTAAGCCACGTCGGGGTTCTCCGTCATGATGCGGTCGACGATGCCGTACACATAGTCCTGCACCTTAGGGTTGGAGATGTCGAGCACGAGCTGGTTGCGATAGTAATATGTGTCGCGCTGCGGCTGCAAGATAACCCAATCAGGATGCTTTTCAAACAGTTCGCTCTTCGGGTTCACCATCTCCGGCTCAATCCATATACCGAACTTCACGCCAGCCTTCTTTGCATCTCTAACGAGACCCGGTATACCCTCCGGCAACTTGCTCTTTGTAGCCTCCCAGTCGCCCAGTCCGGCGTGGTCGTCCTTGCGCGGATACTTATTGGCGAACCATCCGTCGTCGAGCAGGAACATATCTACGCCGAGATCCTTGGCATCCTTCATCAGTTCGGCAAGACTCTGCTGGTTGAAGTCGAAGCCTGTATTCTCCCAGTTGTTCAGGAGAGTGAGGCGGTCGCCCATACCCATGTTCACCTGATACTGACGAGCCCAGTTGTGCAGGTTGCGCGAAGCCTCGCCCATACCATTGTCGCTCATCGCGAAGATGAACTCAGGAGTGGTGAACACCTCGCCTGCCTTCAGCTTATAGTCGGAAGCATAAGGATTGATGGCAGGAATGACGCGAAGCGCGCCGACGTTGTCCACCTCAAAGGTGAAGCGGAAGTTACCTGGCCAGCCTATCGTGCCGAGCATCACCTTGCCCTCGTTCTCCTTGGCAGGCTCGTCGAAGCCCAACTCGAAGAAAGGCTCAGCCTGCATAGCGGCACGTGTGCCGAGCTTTGTGTCGATAATCTTTTTGCCCGTGCTCAACTGGGTTGTCTCTGGCTGACCTTCCTTAGCCCAGTCGCTGTGATAGTTAGTGAGATAATACTTTGAAGATTTGAAGTAGAGCATCGTAGAGCTGTAGCGCCAGAGTGTGATGGCAGACTTCTCCTTGTGAGAGATCTCGCTCCATGCCTTTATGACATTCTCCTTCGGATAAGCCACATAGTGGAGCTTCACTGTCAGCGGATACACCTTGTCCTGAAGAGTGATGACTGTCTCAGTGCCGCCCTTCACAGCCTTCTGCTCCGACGACTTATAATAGAGATATGTAGTCATGTTGCCGTCGGCGTGCGTTACGGCTACAGCCGGTTCGAAGAAGTCTTCAGCGCCGGAAGTGGCGTACACCTCATGGCCGCGCTGGCACACAGCGCCGTCGGAAGCTGCATATACATCCCACTTAAGGTTCTCGTAGTCGGCAGGATTCTGCAACTTATCGCCGAGATAGACCTGATAAAGACGGCCCTTTGGCGACACTTTCATCACGAGGTCGGTCTTTTCGGTAGACACACGGATGATTTCTTGAGCGAATGTGATGGCAGAAGTCATGCACATTGCTGCGATTAGCATAATAGTTTTCTTCATTTTCGTATGGTTTTTACAGGTTGTTTATATATCGATATTCTTGCATTGGCTTGTTAGAACTTGATGCTTGCGTTGAACTCTACTGTGAACGGGCGGAGATAGTTACCGCTCATATACTTGCCGGCATACTTGCCAGCCTCATCCTTTGTGATAAGCTCCGAACCGCTGATTGTGCCCTTCGCACCCTTCTCGTTGAAGATGTTAATGACGCTGACACCGAGACTCAGGTTCTTGTTCACATTCCAGTTGACGCCACCGAATGTCTCCCAGTGGCCGTTGAAGTAGAGTGCCTCCTGAAGGTTGGCGTATGTCTTGCCGAAGTAGCGGAAGCTGAGCCAAGCACTGAGGTTCTTCGTGATGTCGTATCTCGGGTCAAGCTCAATGAGCACCTGCGGAATCTCCTTCACAATCTTGTTGTTGGCATTAACGCTCATAGTCTGTCCGTCGCTGAACGTAACGCTCGCGTTGTAGTTCTTGTACACAGGCTTCTGATAGGTGAAGAGAGCGTGCATGTGGAAGTTCTTGAACGGGTTGATTTCGGCAGATGTTGTCCAGCCCAATGTCTGGATGTTGTAGATGAGCAACACGGTCTTGCCTTCAGAAGTGCCAGGCTTAGTGAGGTTCTGCTGGTCGATATTGTTCGACTTAGAGATGTATGTCACCATCGACGAGAGGTCGAGCCAAGAATTCTTGTAGAAGATACCGCCGCGAACCAACGGAATGGTCACGCGCTTGTACTGCTCCTCGGTAGGACCGGTGCCGGCATACTCGCTGATGCGCGGGAAGCGTGTGGCGATAGTGGCGTCGGCAGTAAGACCGAACTGGTTTGTTACGTTGTAAGTCATCTGCAAAGTGGCAGCATAGTTGAGCTTGTTCTTCGTAACAGTGGCTGGCGCGATGCTATGCTCTGTGGCTACGACAGATCCGTCTGCGATTGTAGAATATGTATTGAAGTTGCCGAGATGGAAGCCACGGAAGCGTGACGCAGAAATCTGGTCTGCCGACATACGATAGTATTCGAGACGACCGCCGTAGAACAGCTTGAACTTAGGAGTGATGCGCCATTCGTCGGTGAAATAGAGAGCGAGCTTATTCTCCGAACCCTTTGTGTATTCAGGACTCAGCTCGTTGTAACCGAAGGTCTCTGAGCGATGTGCTGTCTGCGTAGGGTCGAGCGGATTGACGTACATCTGGCTCAGTGTACGAGGATAAGCCTCAACGGTGCCTGCCCACTGGAACGAAGACGAATAGTAGTTGAGGTGGTAGTACCACTCGTTCAAGCCAATCATCAGCTTGTGATTGTTCAGCTGCTTGCTCATCTCGGTTGTAAGGAGGGCGTTGCTCACCTTGCCGATGTGCAGCCAAGTGCGGCGGCCTTCGATGAGTCCGCTGTATGCCGAACCGTCTGAAAGCTGATAGCCGTCAGACTCAGCAACCTCAGAGATAGTGCTGCCACCGTAGTCTACATAGTTGGCGCGCGGAGCGTTCATATACTTGGCGTTCAACTTCCACAGCCAGCCGTTGTCAAACTGATACTTGCTCACCAAAGCCACCTCATTGGCACGGTTGTCGTTGCCGTCGGTCATGTTCCAGGTCTCCATCTTGCCGGTCTTGGTGTTCAGATAGCTGAACGAACCATTACGCTGCACGTATGAATCCATACCCGGGTCGAAACCTGCAAGCTTCTTTATGCTACCGTCGCCGGCGTAGATGAACGGAGCGGCATTGGCGAAGTTGCCGGGGTTCTTGCTGTTCGAATACTTATATAATAAAGATATGTGTCCCTTGCCGCCGTTCAGTATGCGTGTAAGACCCAAATGGTAGATTTGCGTGCGGTCGGAATAGTCGGTGAAGCGCAGCTTGAAGCTTCCCGGGTCGAAGTTCTGATACATGCCGGCTGTGTAGAGCCACTTGTCGCCGATGCCGCCAGAGAGGTTGAGGTCGAAGTTCTGCATGCCGAAGTGGTTAGCCTTATAATTGAGTTTGCCACTGAACTTCTTCTCGCCCAACTCGCTAAACGCTGAGACAGCATAAGCGATGTTGCCGGTCTTGATGGCACTCTCCGACGGAGTCATAAGGTCGGTGCCTTTCAGCGAAGCGTCGCTGCGCCAGTGAGCAGATAGCTTGTGCACGGACGACGAGTAAACGGCAGGCAGTCCGTTCTCGTATACCGTTACGTCTTCGCTCGGCAATCCGATCTGAATCTCACGCGGTTTGCTGGCGTCAGAAGCGTTGAGCATTACGTTGCGCTCTTCCTTCTTCTGCGGTTCCGAATCGTTTGTTGAATTGTTTTCTGTATGCGTCTGTGCATACATGCCCGTAGAGGCAGAAGCCAAGAGGGCGAATGAGAATGTTTTAAGTTTTAGGTTCATATCCGTTGTGCTTATGTTTTCGGTTGCAAAGTTACAAACTATAGCGGCTGATTGTATGTATGCGTAAAATGAAAGTAGACATAAATTAAGGTATAGAAGCTTATAACTTATTATATATCAGAATATTTAAGACTTTAGTCTTTTTTATCAAAGTAAATGGTTTTATCTTAATAATATTAGCTAAATTTGCAGCATTAAAGCCAAAAACCCACTATTATGCGCATCTTTTTATACCTATTGTTCATCTTTTTGCCGCTGCAAGCTACAGCCCAAACCAAGTTGGCTACAGCCGGCATCTCTGGCGAGCAAGACCTGCTTGACCTTCTCGACAGCTATGTCGACAAGCGCGACGCATACTCCAAGCAGAAAGAAAAGAAGATTGACCAACTGAAGCTGAAGTTGCGAACGGCGGAAGACATTCCGCAGCGACTCGCACTTCTGAACAGTATCTATCGCGAATACTATACATACCATTACGATTCGGCAATGGTATACGTGAACCGCGGCCTCGCTCTATCAGAGAGTGAGAACAACGCTTACTACACAACGCTCAACAAGATTAATCGTGCAGCGGTGTTGTCTACGGGTGGTTTCTACAGTCAGTCGGAGGAGTTGCTTGAGGATATAAAAAAGAAGGGTGTGCCTAAGCAGCTAAAGCAATACTATTATTATACACGCACGTGGCTGTACAACTATTGGGAGGCGTTCAGCAACAAGTCGGAGTTCATGGACTATTACCATAAGAAGAAGTTCGAGAATCTGAAGCTCACGATGGAAGTCACAAGCAGCAAGGATGTGGCTCTGCATGCCTATCTTAGCGGCGAACTGGCTTTCCTCACCAACCCCATGAGCAAGGCTGTGCTGCAATTCTACACAAAGGCTCTGCTGAACAGCCGGGTAGACAGTCGTGTGCATGCCTCGGCAGCCTACTGCATAGCACGCTATTATCGCGAGTTGGGCGACACGCAACGATATGAAAAGTACATTATTGAAGCGGCTATCTCGGACATAACATGCCCTTTGAAGGAGAATCTTGCGCTGCAGGAGTTCTCTACATATCTGTATGAGAAGGACCCGAAGTATGCCGACCATGCGGCACGTTACATCTATTGCTCCATGGAGGACGCCCGATTCTACAATAACCGCCTGCGTATGCTCGAGATTTCGAGCATATTGCCTATCATCGCCACAGCCAATCAGGAGGCGTTAGCGCATAAGGAGCGTATCGTGAGAGGCGTGCTTGCGGTGGTTAGTTTTCTGTCGCTGATGTTGCTGGCAATGGCTATCTTCGGCTACAAGCAGAACAAATGGCTGGCAGGTAGCCGCCGAGAGGTAAAGACACAGAACCGGCAGCTGAAGGAGCTGAACGAACGACTCATAGCGACCAACCATCGCCGCGAGACCTACATGCGTTTGTTCATGGACATTAGTGCGGTGTACATCCGCAAGCTGATGGAGTACCGCAAACTGGTGAGCAGAAAAATAAAGGCCAACCAAACGGCTGACCTTCTTAAGACTATAAACAGCTATAAGCTCGCGGAGGAGGAGGCGACGACGTTCTACACTCGTTTCGACCGCGCCTTCACGGAGCTGTATCCTGGTTTTGTTGACGAACTGAACAGTCTGTTGCTTCCAGAAGGAAGGATTGCGCAGCCATCTCCTAACACCCTGACTACAGAAGCGCGCATCTACGCGCTAATGCGTTTGGGTGTGACTGAGAGTCAGGAGATAGCCACACTTCTATTCTACTCGACACAGACAATATACAACTACAAGTCGGCGATGCGCGCACGGGCTGTGAACCGCGACACGTTCGACGAAGACATCAACAGACTATGCCATGTAGGGTAATGGTCTTTTCCCTAAGATAAGCAATTACTTCAGCAGGTAGTCCTCGGGGTGCTGGAATCCGTTGAGGTAGTCGCGGGCTGCCATGCGCTTCTTGCCGGCAGGCTGCAGCTCTACAAGCTCAAGCCACTCGTCGACGGTGGCAACGAGAAGACGGCGGTTCTCTGCCTTGAGCGTTCCAACCTCTACGCCGTTAGAAGACTCGCCGGTCTTTGCTGCCTTGTACACCTTAAGCACCTGAGCCTTAGCCTGAGCGTCGCGCGGAGTGAGCATACACCATGCGCCGGGCACTGGCGACAGACCGCGCACAAAGTCGTAGATGCGCTTTGCTGAGAGTGAGAAGTCGATGGCGCAGGTCTCCTTGAATATCTTCGGAGCGCCGTGGTGAGCCTCGCTTTCCTGCTGCGACTGCGAAGGCACATCGCCGTCGGTAGAGAGCACGAGGTCGACGGTGTCGGTGCAGAGCGCTGCGCCGAGCTGCATAAGTCCGTCGTATACATACTCCACATCGGCGTCGTCGGGGATGGGGAACTCGCGCTGCGCGATGATACGACCGGTGTCGATGTCGTGGTCGAGGAAGAATGTGGTAACGCCGGTGCGGGTCTCGCCGTTGATTACAGCCCAGTTGATTGGCGCTGCGCCACGATAGTCGGGCAGCAGGGCGGCGTGAACGTTGAACGTGCCGAAGCGCGGCATAGCCCACACCACCTCGGGCAGCATGCGGAACGCAACAACCACCTGTAGGTCGGCGTTGTAGCTGCGCAGCTCCTCAAGAAACTGCTCGTCTTTCATCTTCACGGGCTGCAGCACGGGCAGATTGTGCACCAGAGCGTACTCCTTGACGGGCGAAGGGCGCAGCACTGATCCGTGGCGACCTACGGGTTTATCGGGCTGCGTCACCACAGCCACTACGTTATAGCCGTTCTCAACAAGTCGCTGGAGCGATCCAACGGCAAACTCAGGTGTTCCCATGAACACTATGCGGAGGTCTTTCTTTTCCATATATCTTTTTACTTTTTTACTCTTTTACCTTTTTACTTTTACAAAGTTACGTTTTTTTCGGCGAATATCATTCATGCTTGTAATAAAGAGCAAGAAAATTGTCTTTAAACTTACGGCATAACAAGAAAAAGCATTAACTTTGTAAAAGTAAAAAGGTAAAAAAGTAAAAGAGTAAAAGGTAAAAAACAAAATAGGAAATAACAATGACACAGAAAGAAGACATTCAGAATGCCGTGAACGTGATGCGTAAGGGTGGCGTGATACTCTACCCTACCGACACGGTGTGGGGAATAGGCTGCGACGCAACGAACGCTGAGGCAGTGGCAAAGGTGTACAAGATAAAACAGCGCGACGACTCGAAGGCGCTTATCTGCCTCACCGACTCGGTAGACCGCGTGCAGCGCTACGTGCGCGACGTGCCGCCAGTGGCTTGGGACCTTATGGAACTTGCCGAGAAGCCGACAACAGTGGTGCTCGACGGCGCCGTGAACCTCGCCCCGAACCTCATCGCCCAAGACGGCAGCATCGCTCTGCGCGTCACCAACGAGCCGTTCTCGAAGGAGCTTTGCTACCGTTTCCAGAAGGCTATCGTGAGCACAAGCGCCAATATCAGCGGCGAACCGACGGCACAGAACTATCGCGACATTGCGCCGGAGATACTGGAGGCTGTCGACTATGTGTGCTGGACTCGTCGCCAGGAACACAAGCCGCACACTCCGAGCAGCATCATCAAGCTCACTAAGGACGGACAGGTAACCATCATACGCAAGTAAATGGAACAGACTGCGATTGACAAGAAAGACGCAACGCTGGAAGAAAGGCTGTACGCTTGGCGCACGAAACATTTTTCCGACCGTCAGGCGACTATCATCCTCGCCCTCTGCATCGGATTCTTCGCGTCGGTGGCTGCCTACGTGCTCCACTCGATAATTCACATCATACAGCACATGCTGACGTCGAGGTTTCATGCCGACACGTTCAACTGGCTCTACCTGATGTTCCCCGTGGTGGGCATCTTCTTAACGTCGCTCTTCGTGCGCTACGTGGTGAAGGACAACATCTCGCACGGTATCACGCGCATCCTCTACGCTATATCCTCAAAGCAGTCGCGACTGAAAGGGCACAACTGCTGGACATCGGTTGTGGCGTCGGCTATCACCATCGGCTTCGGCGGATCGGTAGGTGCCGAGGCGCCTATCGTGCTCACGGGTTCGGCTATCGGTTCCAACCTCGGACGACTGTTCGGCATGGACAAGAAGAAGCTGATTCTGCTTGTTGGCTGCGGTGCTGCCGCCGCCATCGCCGGCATCTTCAAGGCGCCCATAGCCGGACTGGTGTTCACGCTCGAAGTGCTGATGGTCGACTTGAGCATGGCGTCGCTGCTGCCTATCCTCACGGCAGCGGTCACGGCTACGTGCTTCACGTATATCTTCATGGGCAGCTCGTCGCTGTTCAGCTTCCACCTCGACAGCATGTGGGGCGTGGAGCGTGTGCCGGCGTGCATCATTCTCGGCATCGCATGCGGACTTGTAAGTCTCTACTTCATACGTTCGATGTCGGTATGCGAGGGCATGTTCGGCAAGCTGAAGCAGCATCGCTGGGCTAAGCTCGCGCTGGGCGGAGTGATGCTCAGTTCGCTCATTTTCGTATTCCCCGTGCTCTACGGCGAAGGCTATTCTGCCATCAACGTGCTGCTCAACGGCACGAGCGAGGCAGACTGGAACGAAGTGCTGAAGAACTCA
Source organism: Leyella stercorea (assembly GCF_019052365.1). Taxonomy (GTDB): domain Bacteria; phylum Bacteroidota; class Bacteroidia; order Bacteroidales; family Bacteroidaceae; genus Prevotella. Next base: position 902 of record NZ_JAHQUY010000052.1, on the reverse strand, counting down.
ATGTTCTCGGGCGACGGCAGATGGCTCATCGTGTTTATAGCGCTGGTCATATTGACCAAGACATTCGCTACGGCTGCCACAAACGGCGGTGGCGGTTGCGGCGGTACGTTCGCGCCGTCGCTCTTTGTCGGAGCCTTCACCGGCTTCCTCTTCTCGCGACTTTGGAACATGTATCAGGTGGGCATTTATATTCCCGAGAAGAACTATACGCTGCTCGGCATGGCTGGCGTTATGGCAGGCGTTATGCATGCGCCGCTTACGGGCATCTTCCTCATCGCCGAGATTACGAACGGCTACGATATGTTCATGCCGCTGATGATTGTGTGCATTGCCTCGGTGATGACTATCAGCATCTTCGAGCCGCACAGCATCTACGCCATGCGTCTTGCTCGCGAAGGCAAGCTCCTTACTCACCACACCGACCGCTCTGTGCTGACACTGATGAAGATAGACAGCGTGATAGAGCGCGACTTCACCGCCGTTACGCCCGACATGCCGTTGGGCAAGCTGGTGAACGCTATCTCGAAGAGTCACACGTCGTTCATACCGGTGCTCGACAACGCCGGTTCGCTGCTTGGCGAGATAGACATCACGAAGATTCGACACATCATGTTCCGCGCCGAACTCTATAACAAGCTCACCGTTCAGCAACTGATGCTGCCCATTGCAGCGCAGGTTGGCGAGAGCGATTCGATGGAGGAAGTGATGCGCAAGTTCGATCTTAAGGGCACACGTTATATGCCCGTGGTGAATGTCTCAGGACATCTCACGGGATATATCTCGCGCTCAAGAGCGTATAGCATGTACAGAAAAATGGTAGCTGACTTCTCGGCGGAATAAAAATAGTTATTGCTGTCCGCTAAAACTTTTCATACAAAATAAATTAGGGCTGACACTTCTCA
>NZ_JAHQUY010000051.1 GCF_019052365.1 Leyella stercorea | reverse complement strand
TGTGCAACTTTTTACTCATATTTATCAACTTAAATTAATTCCGCCAACGGGTTTTTTTAGGGTGTGCTCGTGCTTTTTATTGGTCTTTTTGCATTTGCGACTGCAAAATTACTACCAATTTGTAAAAAACGTATATGGTAGCGCACACAATTAACACAATTTAAATTTATTGCTGTCCGACAAAACAATGTAGGAGACACACATATATCCCTGTGATGAAACGAACACGAATAACACGAATTCGTCTTGGTGCGTAGGTTCTCCCACGGAATTCACAGAATTCACAGAACCTTCTGCTTGGGAATATTCTCCCACAGATTGCACGGATTGACACAGATGCTGCTAACTTCAGGGGGTGCACTTGTCTCCGCTCGGCTTTGCCGCTTGCCAGAGCAAGAAGTGCACCAACCGAGCAAGAACGGATTGCCTGCTTGGGAGATTTAACAACGGATTAAACGGATTAAACGGATTCGTTGGCTGCGTAATATCAACAACGGATTGAACGGATTAAACGGATTCGATGGCTGCGTAATATCAACAACGGATTAAACGGATACTTCTCTCAGGGGGTGCACTTGTCTCAAGTGCACCAACCGAGCAAGAACGGATTGCCTGCTTGTGAAATTTAACAACGGATTAAACGGATTAAACGGATTCGATGGATGCGTAATATCAACAACGGATTGAACGAATTAAACGGATTCCTGCTGCTTGGGAAATTTAACAACGGATTGAACGGATTAAACGGATTCGTTGGATGCGTAAAAATCCGTTTAATCCGTTTAATCCGTTGTTAAAAAAATCTTGTTGGATACGTGAAAAATCCGTTTAATCCGATAAATCCGTTGTTAATTCTTCCCAAGCAGCAGAAATCCGTTTAATCCGTTCTCTTGCTTGGTTGGTACACTTCTTGCTTGGTACACTTCTTGGTTGGTACACTTCTTGGTTGGTACACTTCTTGGTTGGTGCACTTCTTGGTTGGTGCACTTCTTGGTTGGTGCACTTGAGACAAGTGCACCCCCTGAAAATAGTATCCGTTCAATCCGTTTAATCCGTTGTTGATATTACGCAGCCAACGAATCCGTTTAATCCGATAAATCCGTTGTTAATTCTTCCCAAGCAGCAGAAATCCGTTTAATCCGTCTTCTTGATTGGTTGGTGCACTTCTTGATTGGTTGGTGCACTTGAGACAAGTGCACCCCCTGAAAATAGTATCCGTTCAATCCGATTATTTACGCATCCAACGAATCCGTTTAATCCGATAAATCCGTTGTTTAAAAAGTATCAGCACAAATATGCATCTATATTAAAACGGCGAAAAACAGCAAGCGGTTATGTTTCTTTAACGGCAAAGATTTTGACATTTTATATTAATATGTGTAACTTTGCTCAGTTTAAACTTAAGCAACAATGAAAATAATCGACTTCAGCAAACAAAACTCTATCATCAACAAGTACATGGCGGAGATGCGCGACAAAGACTATCAGTCGAACCGCCTCCTGTTCCGCAACAACATAATGCGCGTGGGCGAGCTGATCGCTTACGAACTGAGCAAGACGCTCGACTATGAGACGCGCGACGTGCAGACGCCGCTGGGCACGGCGAAGGTGAATGTGCCGACGGACAAGCTGGTGCTGGGCACTATCTTCCGCGCCGGTCTGCCGTTCCACCAGGGATTCCTCAACATCTTCGACCACGCCGGCAACGCTTTCGTGAGCGCATACCGCGAGTATGAGGACAAGGACCACACGAAGGTGGGCATACACGTGGAGTATCTGGCTACGCCCGACCTCAACGACGCTACGCTGCTCATCGTAGACCCGATGCTGGCTACGGGCGGATCGATGGAGATGGGATACAAGGCGCTGCTCACGAAGGGTAAGCCGAAGAAGGTGCACGTGGTGTGCGTGATGGCGGCGCCGGAGGGCATAGAGCATATACGCAAGACGTTCCCGGAGGACACTACCATCTGGTGCGCTGCCATCGACGGGGGACTCAACGAACACAAGTATATCGTGCCGGGATTCGGCGACGCCGGCGACCTCTGCTACGGAGGAAAGATCTAACGCAGCCTGCGCCTGCTGAGGGTTCTCCCACGGATTGCAATTTCAGGGGGTGCAGCAGTCTCTGCTGCACCAACCAAGCAAGCAGTGGTCCTCCCACAGATTGCACAGATCTACACAGATGGTTAGGCTGCGGAAGAATTAACAACGGATTAAACGGATTAAACGGATTCGATGGGTGCGTTAAGTTAACAACGGATTAAACGGATTTTCTGCTTGTGAAATTTAACAACGGATTAAACGGATACTACTCTCAGGGGGTGCACTTGTCTCAAGTGCACCAACCGAGCAAGAACGGATTGCCTGCTTGGGAGATTTAACAACGGATTGAACGGATTCGATGGGTGCGTAATATTAACAACGGATTGAACGGATTAAACGGATTCGTTGGCTGCGTAAAAATCCGTTAAATCCGTTGTTAAAAAAGTGGTAGCAGTAAATCCGTTAAATCCGTTGTTAAAAAAAGTAGCAGCGATAAATTCGGTTAATCCGTCTTCTTGCTTGGTTGGTGCACTTCTTGCTCTGGCAAGCGGCAAAGCCGAGCGGAGACAAGTGCACCCCCTGGAGATAGTATCCGATAAATCCGTTGTTAAAAAAGTGGCAGCAGTAAATCCGATTAATCCGTTAAATCCGTTGTTAAAAAAAGTGGTAGCAGCCAATCCGTTAAATCCGATAAATCCGTTGTTAATTCAACGAACCCATCCAGCGCACACTGGGAGATATGACAGATTTTTCGCAATAATTAAGTTTACTACGAATAATGTAATCCGTGAGAGCCGTGGATTCCGTAGGAGCCAACCAAGTAATAATATATAAATATGTATAGGACAATCAGGACAATAGCCATTGCGCTGTGCGCGCTGCTGACAGCGGCGTGCACCGACACCGACTACGAGTATGCGTCGGAGCGCTGCTCCTTCTTCTTCAACAACCAGGTGTATCAGGACGTGACGCTGCAGAGCGCTCTCAACCCGCTCTCGCCCGGCGTGTTCTGCAATGTCTACGAGGGCACGGAGAACGGCAGACGTTTCATCTACTTCGTGAGCAACCAGGGACTCAGCAGCAAGAAGGAGCCGGCTGGCGACGACGCACGACGCACATATACGCTCGGCCTGTACAACAAGAGCGGCATCATCGTGGGATACGGCAACCTCGGAACGCCCCCGACGTTCTACGTCTACGACAACCAATGCCCCAACTGCTACGCTGAGACGCAGACCATGGGCTACCGACTGAGGATGAACGACCGAGGCATTGCGGTATGCCCCACATGCAAACGAGAGTACGACCTGAACAACCGTGGCGTGACTGCCAACGGAAAAAAGCTGCTGCGCTATCGCGGCAGCACCACAGGACCGCTCGGAGTGCTCGTTGTGAACAATTAGGAGTTTTGAATTTTGAGTTTTGAATTTTGAATTGTCGGCTACGCCGATGAGGAATTGTTCAATTGAGAATTTTGAATTTTGAGTTCTCCAAGGCTTAGAGAGGCTTAGAAAGGCTTAGTAAGGCTTAGAAAACAGGAAGCAAGCCTTAGTAAGCCTCAGAAAAACAGGGGAAAGGCCTTAACAACCCGCCCCAAACAGCCAAAAAGCAGCGAAATAATGCACAGATGCGGGGTGTTTGTGCAGCGAAAAAGCCTTTTTATTAGAAAATATTTGTCTATTTGACAAAAAATTTGTTCCTTTGCATCCGCATTAAATTAGAAATCAATATTATAAACAATTTAAAACATTAAAATTATGTCAGAAATCGAATCAAAAGTAAAGGCTATCATCGTTGACAAGCTCGGTGTAGACGAAGCAGACGTTAAGCCAGAAGCAAGCTTCACAAACGACCTCGGTGCAGACTCTCTCGACACAGTAGAGCTCATCATGGAGTTCGAGAAGGAGTTTGGCGTAAACATCCCTGACGATCAGGCAGAGAAGATCTCTACTGTTGGCGACGCTATCGCTTACATCGAGAACGCAAAATAAATAAACCTTATGGTTTATAGTTTATGGTGTGCACAACCCCATAGCAATCACTCATTGTTATAATTCCATTGTGCACCATAAACCATAAACCATTTTTTTTTGACATTTTTCAGTTACATGGAATTAAAAAGAGTAGTAGTAACAGGTCTTGGCGCGGTGACTCCGTTGGGTAACAACGTAGAAGAAACATGGAACAACCTCCTGAACGGCGTAAGCGGCGCAGCACCTATTACATTGTTTGACGCTTCTTCGTTCAAGACACAGTTCGCTTGCGAAGTGAAGGACCTTAAGGTCAACGACTACATCGACCGCAAGGAAGCACGCAAGATGGACCGCTACGCACAGCTCGCTATCATCGCAGCAATGCAGGCGGTGAAGGACAGCGGCATGAACCTCGACGAGGAGGATAAGAACCGCATCGGCGTCATCTACGGCGTGGGCATCGGTGGCATCAAGACCTTCGAGGAAGAGGTGGGCTACTGGGCAACACACCAGGAGAACGGCCCGAAATTCAACCCCTTCTTCATTCCGAAGATGATTGCCGACATAGCAGCCGGACACATATCTATCATGTACGGCTTCCACGGCCCCAACTTCGCCACTACATCGGCTTGCGCTTCTTCGACAAACGCTCTCGCCGACGCGTTCAACCTCATCCGCTTGGGCAAGGCTAACGTGATTGTAAGCGGCGGTGCAGAGGCAGCCATCACAGAGGCTGGCGTAGGCGGATTCAACGCTATGCACGCCCTCTCTACACGCAACGACGACCCAGAGCACGCTTCACGCCCGTTCAGCGCATCGCGCGACGGATTCATCATGGGCGAAGGCGCCGGCTGCCTCATACTCGAGGAGCTGGAGCACGCCAAGGCACGCGGAGCGAAGATATACGCAGAGATGGTGGGCGAAGGCATGTCTGCCGACGCTTATCACATCACAGCATCACACCCGGAAGGTCTCGGCGCCTGCCTCGTAATGCAGAACGCACTCGAGGACGCTGGCATGAAGCCGGAGGACATCGACTACATCAACGTACACGGCACATCAACACCGGTGGGCGACATCTCTGAGGCTAAGGCTATCAAGCAGGTGTTCGGCGAAGCTGCATACAAACTCAATATCAGCTCAACAAAATCAATGACTGGTCACCTCCTCGGTGCTGCCGGAGCTGTAGAGGCACTCGCATCAGTGCTCGCAGTGAAGAACGACATCGTACCGCCGACTATCAACCACGTCGAGGGTGACGAGGATCCGGAAATCGACTACACGCTCAACTACACCTTCAACAAGGCTGAGAAGCGCGAGGTACGTGCGGCACTGAGCAACACGTTCGGTTTCGGTGGTCACAACGCATGTGTAATATTCAAGAAATATGCTGAGTAATCTCATCGACAGAATGAAGCTCCCTTTCCGCAAGGACAAGGAGCTTTATTTGTCTTTACGCAAAATCATCGGATTCTACCCGCACGACATAAGCTACTACAAGCTCGCACTGATGCACAAGAGCATGTACAAGCGTAACGCAAAGGGCAAGCCCGTGAACAACGAACGACTGGAGTTCCTCGGCGACGCCGTGCTCGACGCCACCGTGGGCGACATCGTATACCGCCACTTCCCCGGAAAACGCGAGGGCTTCCTCACCAACACACGTTCGAAGCTCGTGCAGCGCGAAACGCTGAACAGACTGGCGCAGGAGATGGGCATCAACCAACTTATTCTCTCAAGCGGACGATCGCAGTCGCACAACTCATACATGGGAGGCAACGCCTTCGAGGCGCTCGTCGGAGCCATCTACCTCGACAGAGGATACGACGCCTGCATGGAGTTCATGCGCAAACGAATACTGGCACAAATGATAAACATCGACAAGGTTGCTTATAAGGAGGTGAACTTCAAGAGCAAGCTCATCGAATGGAGCCAGAAGAACCGTGTGCGCATCGACTTCAAGTCGATTCTCGAAGAGAAGGACAAGACCGGCTCGCCCGTGTTCGTCTACCGTGTGACGCTCGAAGGCGTGGAGGGATGCGAAGGAAAGGGCTACAGCAAGAAGGAAAGCCAGCAGCTGGCGTCGAAACTGACGCTGGAGAAGCTGCGCCGCGAACCGCAATTCATCGACCTGGTGTTCGCAGCCAAGACCGACCGCACGAAGATGGAGGAGGAACCGGTGGAGAACGTGCCCTCAACAGAACAGCCCGACGACTTCATTGTGGTGAGCTCGGGAATGGAGGGAGAAGGCGTTTCTAATGAGGATGGCGAGGCTGGCGGTTCTAGCTCTTCTATAGAACCTAGCTCTTCTAGAGAAACTAGCTCTTCTAGTAAGCCTAGTTCTTCTAGTAAGCCTAGCTCTCCCAGCAAGCCCAGCTCTCCTAGCAAGCCCAGCTCTCCTAAAGACTCCAAGGCTAAGCGCAACCGCCGCTCGCCGATGTACCGCAAGGACGAGGCAGCAGCCGAAGCTCTCGACACCGCTTCTGTGAAGACAGCAGCTTCAAAGACAGAGGCTTCAGCCAAGGCAACGCCCGTTTCTTCGGGCCTCACCCCCGCCGACCTCGACCTCTCTGACGAAGACTTCGACCTCAGCCATATCTCGGCGAGAGAACAGAGCCGCGAGGAGATAATCGCTGCTGCAGAAGCCGCAGCGTTCGGAGAAGAATAAAACGTTATTATCCGTAGGAGGCTACGGCATTAGCTTTCCGCTACGCGCCGCTGACTTTCAGTTCCTGCCGTAGCCTCCTACAGTTAGCTTTTCATCGCAATCCTGTAGTTTTAACATCTCACCACCTCAACATCTCACCACCTCAACATATATCACCACCTCACCATCTCAACATCACAACATCTATCACCACCTCAACACCCCACCACCTCAACACCTCAACATATATCACCACCTCACCATCTCAACATCACACCATCTATCACCATCTCACCATCTACTACATATCTCAACATTACACCACCTCAACACCTCAACACCTCACCACCTCAAATCTACCTTTTTATACAAAATTAACCCTTGTAATGCACACGCAACAAGGTTTTTATTTAATTTTGCAACAAAATACTTACGACTATGAAGAAATTATTACTTGCAACATTGCTTTTGCTCGGTATCGTAACTACCGCAAGCGCACAGCTGCCGAAGGTGATGCTTAAGAGCATCGACGGCAAGTCAGTGTCTACAGACACACTCTCAAACAACGGCAAACCGTTCATCATCGACTTCTTTGCAACATGGTGCAAGCCCTGCAACCGCGAGCTCACCGCCATCAGCGAGGTGTACGATGAGTGGCAGGAAGAGACTGGCGTGAAGGTTATCGCCGTGTCTATCGACCAGGCACAGAACAGCAACAAGGTGAAGCCGCTCGTAGACAACCACGGCTGGCAGTATGAGGTTCTGCTCGACCCGAACAGCGACTTCAAGCGCGCGCTCGGCATACAGACCATCCCTTACGTTATCGTTTGCGACGGCAACGGCAAGATCGTGTCTAAGCACAACGGATATACCGAGGGTGCTGAGGAAGAGCTTATTGAGGAAGTACGCAAGCTTTTGAACAAGTAAACGAGTTGACATGTTGATATGTTGACATGTTGATATGTTGACATATTGACGAGTTAGCAGTTATCACTCCCACCAACAACCCTAACAACATTAATATGAACAAGAAGCTTACGCTCGCTCTCGCTGCCCTCAGTCTGTCGGCAGCCACAGCGAGCGCACAGACCATAAAGGTAGCAAAAGACTACGACGTACAGATTACGGGTAGCTTGCAGACCGACTTCCTCGTTCCGCAGGAAGACAACAAGATTGGTACGGGAACCTACGACGACAAGGTGCTGAACAACACCTACGCTGAGGTTCACGCCCTCTCGAAGTACGTAGACGCCGGCGTGCGTCTTGAATATCTCGACCATCCGCTCCCAGGCTTTGACAAGGACTTCAAAGGCTGGGGTGTGCCGTTTTATTACATCAAGGGCAAGATGAAGAACGCCGAGCTCACACTCGGTAACTTCTACGAGCAGTTCGGCTCGGGCTTCATCCTCCGCACATACGAGGAGCGCTCGCTGGGCATCGACAACTCGCTGCTCGGCGGTCGCGTCATGGTGCGTCCGTTCAAGGGCGTGCAGGCAAAGGCTGTAGTAGGCACACAGCGCCGCTATTGGGACACACAGTCGCTCATAGCAGGTGCCGACCTCGAGCTCAGCGTGTCTGAGTGGTCGCAGAAGATGCAGCAGTCGGGCACCAACCTCACGCTCGGTGCATCGTGGGTCGTAAACCACCAGCACCAGAAGGAGGACATCTACGCCGACGCCACACACAAGCTGCGCTTCGTAGAGAACACCAACGCCTTCGACGTGCGTGCCAACTTCCAAAAGGGAGGCTTCAGCGTGCTCGGCGAATACGCACAGAAGACCGAAGACCCGACGTTCGACAAGAACTTCCCGTATATCTACCGCAAGGGCTACGTGACGATGCTCTCTACATCCTACTCGCAGCGCGGCATGAGTATCCTCCTGCAGGCAAAGCGTTCGGACAACATGAACTTCCGCTCACGCCGCACAGAGAGCGGCACAGCAGGCTTCATCAACCACCTTCCGGCGTTCGCCATGCAGCAGACATACGCCTTAGCTTCGCTCTATCCTTACGCCACACAGCCTAACGGCGAGTGGGCTTACCAGGCAGAGCTCGGCTACAAGTTCAACCGCAAGACATTCCTCGGCGGCAAGTACGGCACAAGCGTGAAGCTCAACTTCTCGCACATCCGTGCCATCGAGAAGAACGTACACAACGGCGGCACACCGGGCACAGACGGCTACGGTTCGCCTTTCTGGAAGAGCGGCGAGAAGTACTACCAGGACATCAACGTGCAGATTGAGAAGAAGCTCACCAAGGACTTCAAGCTCAACCTCATGTACATGAACCAGTACTACAACAAGACCGTCGTTGAGGGCGAGGGCGGCATGATTCACTCTGACATCTTCGTGGCAGAAGGCAAGTACCGCTTCAACAAGAAGATCACGCTGCGCGGCGAGGCTCAGTATCTGAACACAAAGGACGACCAGGGCGACTGGTGGTTCGGCTTGCTCGAGCTTTCTGTGCTGCCCAACTTCATGTTCACCATCAGCGACCAGTACAACGGTGCGGAGCACTACTACACATCGAACGGATCCATCGACGAGTCGAAGGGCACACACGCAGAGCACTACATCAACGGCTCTGTCACCTACACTCACGGCGCACACCGTCTGCAGGTGGGCTACGGCAAGACACGCGCAGGCTACAACTGCTCGGGTGGCGTATGCCGCTACGTGCCGGCAAGCAAGGGTGTGACAGTATCATACAACTTTAACTTCTAAAGCCACTATTATGAAACTGAAGAATATATTGTTAGGCGCAGCAAGCGCCATCGCCATTTTCGCAACAGTGGCATGTCAGGAAGTAGATCCCAACGACCGACTCATCTACGTGAAGCCGGCTGAGGTGGGACGTGCGGTGCTCATCGAGGACTTCACCGGACAGAAGTGTCCGAACTGTCCTAACGGCACAAACGCTATCAACAACATCATCGAGGCCTACGGCGAGGAGAACGTCATCGCGGTGGGCATTCACAGCGGTCCGCTCGGCATGAAGAGCAGCAAGAAGAGAGTGGGTCTGATGACAGACACCGGCAACGAATACTACAAGCACTGGGACAGCCAGAGCAAGCTCGGACAGCCGTGGGCACTCTTCAACCGCGCTACAGCTCCTAACCAGGACTATAACACATGGGCAAGCTACGTAGGTGCGCTCATCTCTAAGAAGGCTACGCTCTCGCTCAGCGTCAACAACATTTACGACGCCACTTCCCGCAAACTCACCATCGACGTAAAGGCTTTCGGCACCGACGGCAATACAACAGGCAAGCTGCAGGTGTGGCTCATTGAGGACGGTATCGTGGCTATGCAGACAATGCCCGACGGAACTGCCAACATGGAGTATGTACACAACCACGTGTTCCGCGACGCTGTCAACACCACATGGGGCGAGGACGTAACCGTGAACGAGGGTGCGACCACAGAAAAGCAGTACGAATATACGCTGCCCGAGAAGTGGAACGCCGAGAAGGTATCGGTAGTGGCTTTCGTTTACGACGACAATGAGGTAAAGCAGGTTACGAAGAAGGCTGTCTTCGCAGGAACCGCTGCCGAATAACATTTTTTTGAGACTGTGTGCATGCGTAGGTCGCACACACAGTCTCAAACACGCTTCAAATACGCTATTAACACTAAACGCTAAATTTAAAAAAACAGAATAATATGAAGAAAATCTTTACACTTTGTATCGCTCTCTTCTCTGCAGTGGCAATGTTCGCTCAGGACGCAAAGGGCATTTTCGAGTTCACTGATAAGGACGGCAACGTCGTACCGAGCGGCTCTGTATTAACAAGAACCGAGACAGAAGAGGGTCCTTCAGGCGATCTTCAAATTTCTACCGGCCTCTTCGTTAAACAGACAAAGACAGAGATGGACGGAGCAAAGGTAGGCGTAAAGCTGCGCCTTGACGTTACAGAGTTGCCGCACGGCGACATCCAGTACTGCTTCCCTAAGAACTGCTTTATCACAAGCGAAAAGGGAGTGGTAACAACCAACGGCGCTGTTATTGACGCAAGCCGCAACAACGACCTTCAGACAGAATGGATTATGGGTCTCGACGACGACGACAACTCAAAGGAAGGCAAAGCTGTAGCAAAACTCACACTGATTGCGTGCAAGCAGGTAGCTGCCGGCAACGACCCGATCACCCACCAGCCCATGTACGACTACGAAGAGATTGGCGAGAGCACAAGTGTAACCGTTAACTTCGTTTACGGTGCTACCGGCATCAACGGCATCAGCAACGCAGACGCTACAGTAGTGGCACGCTACGCAGCAGACGGTACACGCCTCTCAGCTCCACAGAAGGGCTTGAACATCGTGAAGCTCTCTAACGGCAAGACCGTGAAATACATTAAATAAAAGAATAAGTTTTAACAATTCAGAAAGGATTAAAATCATGAAAAAATTCCTGCTTTCTGCTTTTGCGATGCTGTTGGCTCTCACAGCCGGCGCGCAGAACTTTACAGTAGACAAATCACCGAACCCGCTGGGCGTTCAGACACCGGCTTTCGGCGCATTCAAGGCTCCTGCGAAGGCTAACCTCGCTGCCAACCAGCGTCTCGTAGGCTACTTCGACACCGACGATTGCGACAATTACGTAGGTGTTACAAACTTCACCGGCAACAATAAGGTAGCCATCGAGCTTACAGCAGACGACCTCGCTCCCTACTACGGCAAGAAGATTGCCGGCGTACGCTTCAACCTGGGTCAGGGCCAGACAGCTAACGGTGTATTCGTACAGAACCTGACACTCGAAAACGGTAAGATTGTTGATATGGCAGACGTCGCTACTTCTGACGAGAGCGTTAAATCAGCAGCAGGCGCAACAAACACCGGCGAATGGCATGAGGTGATGTTCGACAACAAGGTAGAACTGAGTTCTTCTTTCCAGGAATTGTTCGTAGGCTTCAACTACAAGCAGACATCAAGCAACTACCCTATCGGCGTTAATTCTGGGGTTGACGGTCCGTTCTTCGTATATGCTAACATCCCTGCTTCGAAGGGCGGTAGCGGTGAAACTTGGTACCAGTTCCAAAGCGGCGGCATGGGTCTCGCTATCCAGCTCATCGTAGAGGGCGATTTCGCACCTAACTCTGTACAACCTCTCGACTTCGGCAACGTAATGGTTGCAAAGGGCAAGACAAAGAACGTAGCTGTAAAATTCAGAAACCTCGGTTCTAAGTTCACAAGCATCGACTACACCATCTCTCTCGACGGCAAGGCAGGCGCTGAGCAGCACCTCGACTTCGGCAAGGACTACGGCGTAGCAGGCACACACACCATAGAGGTTCCGTTCGCTGCAGCTTCTGAGCTTGGCAAGAACGCTGTAACACTCACCGTAACAAAGGTGAACGGCGCAGAGAACGCATGCGCTATAAAGACAGCTACCGGCACACTCTACACAGCAGAAAAAGAATTCGTGAAGAGATCTGTAGTAGAAGAGTTCACCGGCACCGGTTGCGGCTACTGCCCGAGAGGTCACGTCGGCATGCACAACATGCGCGAGCTTTATGGCGACCAGTTCGTAGGCATCGCTATGCATCAGTACAACTCAAGCGACCCGATGTACTACACCTCTTACAGCTTAGGTTTCCAGGGCGCTCCGAGCTGCATGGTTAACCGTTCATCAGGCGATTTAGACCCGTACAACGACTTACCTAAAGCATTCATGGCTTCATTGAAGGAGATGCCGCTGATAGACGTATCAGTAGAGGGCGCATTCAGCGAGGATACTGCATATGTATACGCAAAGGCATCTGTAGAGTCGCTGGTTTCTGGCGACTACGACATCGCTTACATGCTTGTTGCCGACAACCTCTCTGGCACAACAAGCAAGTGGAAGCAGTCTAACTACTTTGCAAAGGGCACTGGCGTATACAATTCACAGAGCAGCATGCCTGAAGACCTCCAGTTCCTTTGGAATGCAGGTTCAACATACGCAGCAACATACAACGACGTGCTTATCTCAAGCTCTTACGTAAGCAGCAAGAACAAGGCCACTCTGCCTACACTCGTTGCAAACGGCTCTGTAAACAGCTACTACACACTCACAATGCCTACAAAGAAGGCGCTGAAGGAGACCATCAGAAGCTGCGGTAACGAGGTTTACGTTGTCGCTATGGTACTCGACAAGAAGACTGGCGCTATCGTTAACGCTCGCAAGGCCAAGGTGGCTGACTTCGGCACAACCGGCATCGAGAACGTAAACAACAGCTCTGAGGCTACCGTTGTAGCTCGCTACAACGTGAACGGTGTTCAGATTGCAGCTCCGGTGAAGGGCATCAACATCGTGAAGATGTCTGACGGCACAACACGCAAGGTGCTCGTTAAGTAATCGGCGAAGCAGTTATAAAGCAACAGAACAGCTTATATAAATGAATATTAAGGCGTTGCCCTCAGCGGGCAGCGCCTTTTTTGTTGCATTTGTTTTGTAGAGTCAGCAGTTTGCAGTAACTTTGCAGAAAGAATCATTAGGGGGCTTCCAGGGGGTGCCTTCAGGGGGTGCACTTGTCTCAAGTGCACCAACAGAGCAAGAAGTACACCCCTAAACTGCACCAACAGAACAAGAAGTGCACCCCTAAACTGCACCAACAGAGCTACGTTGGTGCACTTGAGACAAGTGCACCCCCTGAGAGGCACCAACAAAGCAAGAAGTGCACCCCCTAAAGACGCCCCTAAAGGCACCCCTGAAGGTAGCTAATAAACTCTAAAACAAATTACACAGAAATACAATGGAATGGATTGACAGTCTTTTCACCATACACTCAGCAGTACAGACGCTGGTAGTGCTGGCGCTGATCATCAGCGTTGGCATGGCGCTGGGCAAGTTGCGCATCCGCGGCATCTCGCTCGGCGTGGCGTTCGTGTTCTTCATGGGCATCGTGGCGGGCAGCCTCCACTTCACTGCCGACGAGCAGATGATCAGCTTCGCCGAAACCTTCGGCCTCTCGCTCTTTGTCTACGCCCTGGGTCTGCACGTAGGTCCTAACTTCATAGGCATGATGCGCCACGACGGTGCATCGCTCAACGGCTGGGGCTTGGGCGTCATAGTGCTCGGCACCGTGATGGCGCTCTCGCTGTGCCTCGTGCTGCCTATCAGCATCCCCGACATGGTGGGCATCCTCTGCGGTGCTACGACCAATACGCCGGCGCTCGGTGCGGCTCAGCAGGCACTTGCCACACAGCATATATCGAGCAGCGGCGCCGCATTGGGCTGTGCCGTGACCTATCCGCTGGGCGTAGTGGGCGTCATCTTCGCCATGATACTGCTGCGCAAGTTCCTCGTGCGCAAGGAAGACCTTGAACGCTGCCAAAGCTCTGACGACGACAGCACATACGTCGGACAGTTCATCTGCGTCAACCCCGCCATCTCTGACAAGACGATAGCGCAGATATCGCAGTCGACCCACCGCCACTTCATCATCTCGCGCATCTGGCGCAACGGAAAGGTTATTGTTCCGATGGCACAGACCGTGATGCAGCACGGCGACAACGTGCTCGTGGTGACCAACCGCGACGAGGTGGCTGCCATGAACATCCTCTTCGGCGAGCATGTGAAGAAAGACTGGAACCGCGACAAGATAGACTGGAACGCCATCGACTCGTCGGTGGAGAGCCGCGTGATAGTGATGACGCGCAGCCGTCTGAACGGCAGAACACTCGGCTCGCTGCACATGCGCGAGACATACGGCGTGAACGTGTCGAGAGTGATGCGCGGCGACATCAAGCTGCTCGCAACTGATACGCTCCACTTGCAGTACGGCGACCGCGTCACCGTCGTGGGCACACCCGAAGACATCGACCATGCAGAGGCGTTCCTCGGCAACGCCGTGACGGGCCTCAACGAGCCAAACCTCGGCGCCATCTTCTTCGGACTGCTCTTGGGTCTGGCGCTCGGCATGATTCCTATCACCATACCGGGCATGAGCGCACCCGTGAAGCTCGGCATCGCCGGCGGCCCTATCATCATGGGCATCATCATCGGTTCGCTCGGCGCACGCATACACCTCATCACCTACACCACACGCTCGGCGTCGCTGATGCTACGCAAGATGGGCCTCTCGCTCTATCTCGCCTGCCTCGGACTCGTAGCCGGCAAGGACTTCCTCGGCACCATCATACGTCCAGAGGGCTTGATGTGGGTAGGCATCGGCTTGGTGCTCACCATGCTGCCGCTGCTCATCGTGGGCGCCATAGCGCTGAAGACGCGCAAGTTCGACTTCGGCACCATCTGCGGTCTGCTCTGCGGCGCAATGGCCAACCCGATGGCGCTCAGCTACGCCAACGACACCATCCCTGGCGAACGCGCCGCCGTGGCTTATACCTCGGTATATCCACTCGGCATGTTCATCAGAGTGATCATAGCACAAGTAATAATCATGTTCATGGTATGACAATGCAAAACCCTCCCGATTACCGTCACGACACCGTGCTGCCGCTCCCTATGGAGGTGACGGCGAACGCTTGGGCTGTAGACGCAGCCTGCTCGGGCAATCCCGGCCCGATGGAGTATCAGGCTATCGACCTCGCCACCGGAGCGCAGGTGTTCCACTTCGGACCCGTACACGGCACTAACAACATAGGCGAGTTTCTCGCCATCGTACACGCCTTGGCGCTGCTCGACAAGCAGGGTGTAACGGGCAAGACGATATATTCCGACTCGCACAACGCCATTCTGTGGGTGCAGAAGCGCCAGTGCAAGACCAAGCTCAAGCGCACACCCCAGACCGAACAGCTCTACCAGATAATAGCACGCGCCGAGACATGGCTGCGCACCCACCAGATAGTGAACCCCGTGGTGAAGTGGGAGACGAAGCGATGGGGCGAGGTGCCTGCCGACTTCGGACGCAAGGGGTAGCACCACTTTATTAAAACCTAAAACCTATGCTATACGCCATATATTTCATCTACGGACTGTGCGTCATGTTCTACTTCATGATGTCGTGGCTCTTCTACCGCAAGGACAAGGAGATGCTCTCGCGCCTCGTCACGGTGCTTATGTTCGTCATCGGCCTGCAGTGTCTGAAAGACCTTTTCTTCATTAAGCCGATTACCGAACTCGATGAGATAGACTGGATGGTAGTGACGGCTGCCGACATGGTAGCCGTGCCGCTTTATGTCTTCGCGCTCATAGAGCTGTGCAGCCCTACGAGCCTCACACGCCGCACAATCATATTTCATGAACTGTTGTTCATCGTGCCTTTTGTGCTTCTGTCGTTCACAAGAGACGTTGTATCTATTATGTCATGGTGCTTGAGGCAGCCGTATACGGCGCAAGCTACGTTATATGGGCAATATTCGCCATCCCCAAGTACAACGCCCAACTGAAGCAGCGCTTCTCCTACACCGAGAACATCAACCTGGGCTGGCTCCGCGCCATCTTCTTCTCGTTCACCTTCATTCTTATTGTATGGATTGTCGATTGCATGTACGTCAACTATGCACTCGAGGCTCTGTATATGATAAGCTCGCTGGTGGTGTGGATGTTCATCAGCTACTACATCGACAAGCACGAGTCGGTGCTCGACGAACTCTCCGACCTTGCCGAAGGCGGCAACGAGGAGACGCCTGCGCCTGCAGAAGCCAGCGACACGGAGATGTCGGAGATAGGCAAGCGCATCAGCACGCTGTTCGACAACGACCGCATTTTCCTCAACCCCAACCTCAAGGTGTCTGACATCGCTACCGAGATAGGCACCAACCGCACGTACGTCAGCGCCTTCTTCAACAAGGAGGCGGAGTGTACGTTCTACGATTACGTCAACCGATACCGCATAGAATACGCCTGCAATCTGCTCACGAACTCGGAGGAGAACATCGTGCAGATAGCAGAGAAGTCGGGATTCAACAGTTCGCAGTCGTTTATTCGCGTTTTCAGCAAGATAAAAGGCACTTCGCCCACAAAATATCGCAAGGAAGAAAACGTTTGAACCTCAACGTATTAGAAAAGTTGTTAATATATTTTTTACGTTTTGACAACTCTGTTTATCCTTTGTGAACGATAAATTGAGAGTTTGGTAACAAGAGTTTTTGGATCGTACGCTAACTTTGCAATCGAAACCTAAAGACAAGAAATCGTTACTAACATTAATAACTTTAACTAACACAAAACTTATGAAGATAATCAAGCTCATGGCACTGGCTGCCATCCTTATGCCACTGTTGTTCTCTTGCTCAGGTGGCGGTTCATCCGCAGGTATGCTCGGACAGCTCCCCGACAAGTACGCACAGTTTACTGAAGAGAAAGCCGAACTGAAGAAGGAGGCTCAGAACATCAAGACAGAAGCCGACAAGAAACGCTTCCTCGAAAAGTCGGAGAAGCTCAACAAGAAGTGGAAGGAGAAGCTGGAAGCTACAGCAAAGGACCTCAACGGCAAGCCAATCGAGTTCGCCGAGTCGCAGTTTGAGGTTACGTCGCCCGTATCTCTCGAGTTCGAGGAGTTCTCAAGCAGTTCGGCTCTCACTCCTAAGTTCAAGGTGAACGGCGAGGCGAAGGCGGCTTCCGACATCACCATCGACCAGAAGTACTACTACTCTACCGAGAACGTATACATCACCGGCTACGACGCCGAAGGCAAGCAGGTGTACAAGGCAAAAGTGGGCAGCGTAGAGGTGCAGGACGCCGACGGCAAACTGCTCGTGAAGGCTGGCACACCGGTGAAGTTCGACAAGCTCGGCTTCGGCAAGGCGGACGTTGAAGGCAGCAAGCTGGCTAAGAGCTACAAACTCGAAATGGTAAGATAGGCGATTGAATGGCGGAGAAACACTCCGCCACTACCATCACAAAAACTATTAACATAAACCGATACACCCCATAAAACTAAATAATATGGACGAATTGATTAAAACCGTAAGACAGAACAAGACATCTATTGTCATAGCACTCGCTATACTCATGTTCGTAGCGTTCGGCTTCTGTCCAGCCATCGACGTGGCAGGCAAGGCGAAGATCAACGGACTGAAGGTGCTGTTCGAAGGCAGCGGACTCGGTTTCTCACGATTCCTCTCCGTTCTGATATTCCTGGCTCCAATGTTCGTCGTGTTCAACAAGTCGGTTAACCTGAAGCTGACGAGCAAGCTGAGCGAACACTTCTGCACGCTGTGCTTCGTGGCAGGTGTCGTGCTTTGTCTGCTTTTCGCCGTTGCTCTGCCCTCTGGCATCTCTCTCTCTTGGGGCAGTTGGCTCTATATGCTCATATCACTGCTCGGCATAGGCGTATGCCGCATAGATATATTCACTAAAAACTAGCTTAACGAATGAATAGGATCACAAGGCGCATTCTCCATTTAGTAGTGTGGGGGTGCGCCTTTTTTGTTTTTGCAGCCGCCGCATGGGTCGGCTTCTGCTGGCTGAAACGACCTCCGTATCTCGTGCCCGACACGTCGGCGTTCGCCACGGGCGACGTGTTCTTCAGCGTGGGCGACGCATGGGAGTCGGTGGCTGTGCGTGCGCTCTCGGGCTACACTTCGTTCGAGGTGTGCGACTCTACCCCGTCGCATTGCGGCATCGTCATACGTTATGCCGACGGCGTGCGTCTGGCGCATGCGTCTACGGTGGCTAAGAAGGTGGTGATGGAGACGCCGGAGGAGTATCTGCACAAGAACGGGTCTTACTGCATCTACGCCCGCAAGGCGCCCTGCGCGGTGGACACGGCTGCCGTGAGGCGCACGGTGGAGGCGCTGGTGGAGCAGCAGGTGCCGTTCGACTTCAACTTCGACCACTCCTCGGCGAAGGCGCTCTACTGCACCGAGTTCGTGGTGCATGTGCTCGAGCAGAACAATTGTTTCTGCTTCTCAAAACTCCGCAAAAGAAACTATATGTATCCTAATGATGTGCTGAAGATTATTTCGACGCATTAGACTTCAGGGGGTGCACTTGTCTCAAGTGCACCAACCGAGCAATGTTGATATACCTCTTGCTACATTGGTGCACTTGAGACAAGTGCACCCCCTGAAGTTTGCATCCGTGGAATCTGTGGGAGACAAGTGCACCCCCTAAAGGTAGCTTGACAACTTAGAAGTTGCTGTTGATAACAGCATTGACGAGCTTCCGACCCATTACGTCGTGCTCTCCGGAGCGGTCTACGCCGGCGAAATCCATCATTACGAGGCCCATTGTCATGCGACCTTTGATGAGGTTGGCGAGGAAAGCATTGGTATCGGCGGCGTTGGCACGGTAGCCCTCACTGGTAGAAACCGGTTCGGCGGTGTACTCCGTTGAGGTGTATTTGAATCCCGAGGTGTGGTTGATGAACCACATATCGGGGTACTTCGCTACCACCTCCGCGCTGTTCGCCACGCGCAGCAGGCGCTCTATGGCTGCGAGCTTCGCCGTTGTGCCGCCCTCCCACGTCATGTTGTAGAAGTCCTGCACGCAGAGCACACCCTTCATGGCATATCCGCGCATGGTGGCAGGCTGCTGCCAGTCGACAGCGGCGTCGAAGCGCCATCCGTCGATATATCCGCCGCGCGGTGTAGGTCGGTAGGTGTCGCGACTGAGCACGAGTATGCGACCGCGCAACTGTCCTACGGTGAGATCGGGTCTGAAGTCGACGAGCAGGTCGCTGTTTTCAGCCAACGCATAGTCGATCATCGCCTCCCAATGCGAGCCGTCGCGGTGCGGCGAGCGTTCGTGCTGCATGATGATGATGGCAAACTCGGTAGGATGCGCCGCAAGCGAGTCGCGCAGCACGTCGAACACGCCGTTGAAGGTCTGCCGTGTGGCAAACTCGCCGTGGTATATCTGCAGCGTACGCTTCGGCTGGTCGTCGTCCTTATGGTGCTTGCGATACTTCGCGTTAGGGTCTTTCGCGGGCTGCGTGGTGAGCACGTCGGGGCGCAGGTCGAAGGCGCGCACGCCAACCGCCCACTGCGCGCTGATGTCCAACTGCTGTGTGCAGGCGATATAGTTGCCCGCCAGCGTGTCCTGCGCAACGAAGCCGTAGCCTGTGCAGGCGTCGTGGGTTCCGGGGATGGAGAGACGGCACACGCGGCGGTCGTCGTCGATGCGAGAGAGCCAGTCGGATGCGTATGCGGTGGTGATGGCTGCCAAGGAGAGCAGCAGAGAGAGGAGATGTTTCATGTTGAGATGGTGAGGTGGTGAGGTGTTGAGATATGATGTTGAGATGGTGAGATGGTGAGGTGTTGAGATTTGTTTGTGGGTGTTTTGCAAATTTACAAAAACATATTTAATAAAGTGAGTCCTTCAGGAATTTTTATTATCGCAGCGATGCTACGCACCCTTACTTAGAGTGAATTCTGTAAGAGAACATCAATATTCCCACGGAATCCACGGAACACACAGAACCTTCTTACCGAGAAGAGCCATTTCTACAAATAAACAATACAAAGCATATGTCAACACATCAACACAACAACACTACAACTGATATGTCAACACTACAACCTCATTTTTTTTGAGACAAAAAAAAAGGACGACACGAATCACTCGCACCGGCCTCTCAAAGAATAATGTTACATTAATAATTTTGAATCATGCAAAAACTGCAATTGGTCCAAAAAATAATAACATAATCTTTACCTTAAAATCTATCAAACTACTAACCTAATGAAAAAACATTGCATTCTCTCGAATGCGTTGCAAAGATAATAATTTGTGTACGACCACACAAGAAATTTGAAAGTTTTTTATTCAAATTAAGAATAATTTGACATAAATCAAGCCGATTGGCTTTCTTCGGTAGGTTTTCAGTATCTTCATCCACGGATCTGCAGATGGTTAGGATGCCTTTCAGGGGGTGCACTTGTCTCAAGTGCACCAACGTAGCAAGAACGGATTGTCTGCTTGTAAAATTTAACAACGGATTAAACGGATTCCTGCTGCTGAAAACATTAACAACGGATTAAGCGGATACTATTTTCAGGGGGTGCACTTGTCTCAAGTGCACCAACCGAGCAAAAACGGATTGTCTGCTTGTGAAATTTAACAACGGATTGAACGGATTAAACGGATTCGTTGGATGCGTAATATTAACAACGGATTGAACGGATTAGATGGGTGCGTAATATTAACAACGGATTAAGCGGATTAAACGGATTCGTTGGATGCGTAATATTAACAACGGATTGAACGGATTAGATGGGTGCGTAATATTAACAACGGATTAAAGCGGATTCACTTGCTGAAAATATTAACAACACAACCTAAATCCGTTTAATCCGTTTAATCCGTTGTTAAATATCTCAAGCAGCAGGAATCCGTTTAATCCGATTAATCCGTTGTTAAATCTCCTAAGCAGCAGGAATCCGTTTAATCCGTTCAATCCGTTGTTAAATATTCCAAGCTGCAGGAA